>JBCKPE010000084.1:0-8309 GCA_038901875.1 Burkholderiaceae bacterium | reverse complement strand
CTGACCAACAACGTCCTGCTGATGGCCGCCACCGGCGCGGTCATGCTCGGCACGCTCTATCCTATCGCGCTCGATGCGCTGGGGCTGGGCAAGATCTCCGTAGGCGCGCCCTACTTCGAGGCCGTTTTCGTCCCGATCATGTCGCTCGCGCTGTTTATGATGGGCATCGGTCCGCTCATGCGCTGGAAGAAAGCGAGCCTTCCCGAACTCGCGGTGCGCCTGCGCTGGGCCTTCGCCGTCAGCGTGGCGAGCGCGCTGCTGCTGCCGTTTGCCCTCGGTCGCTGGAGCGCCATGGTGAGCTTCGGGCTGCTGCTGGCAGCCTGGATCACCACCAGTTGCGCGTTGCAGCTTTGGGAAAAAGCAGGCCGCCAGTCCGGCGGCGCCAGCGCCTGGTCGCGCTTGCGCAATACCTCGCGTTCCTATTACGGCATGCTGCTGGCCCATTTCGGCATCGCCGTGTTCGTGGTCGGGGTCACGATAGTGTCGGGTTACGAGACCGAGCTCGACGTGCGCATGGAAGTGGGTGGTACTGTCGAGGCCGGCGGCTACACCTTCCGCCTGGACGGCGTGGCGCCAGTTGCCGGGCCGAACTACAGCGCTGAGCGCGCCACGGTTCAGGTGACCCGGGCGGGAAAACCGGTCGTCACGCTCTACCCGGAGGACCGCACCTACAAAGTGCGGGAACAGCCGATGAGCGAGGCGGCGATCAACCGGGGCATCACGCGCGACCTCTATGTCTCGCTGGGCGAGGCCGTCAGTCCGACGGCGTGGGTGATGCGCGTGCAGCACAAACCCTTCGTCAACTGGATCTGGGGCGGCTGCGTGCTGATGGCCCTGGGCGGTCTGCTGGCCGCGAGTGACCGCAGATACCGCGTTGCCGTGCGCCGCCGTCAGCCCGAAGAGGTGAGTGCGGCAGCCCCGCATCTGCAGGTCAAGCCGGCCCTCTGAGGTCAATGGAATGCCTGCACCCACACTGAACAAGACCCGGGCCTTCCTCCTGCCGGGCATTTTCCTGGCGCTGGTGCTGGTGCTCGGCGTGGGACTGACGCTCAATCCGCGCGAAGTGCCTTCACCGCTCATCGGCAAGCCCGCGCCGCACTTCGAACTGCCGCAACTGCACGCGCCGGACAAGACGTTTTCCGCAAACGACATGCTGGGGAAAGTGTGGCTGCTCAATGTCTGGGCGTCGTGGTGCGCATCCTGCTATACGGAGCATCCCGTGCTGCTCGATCTTGCCAAAAGCAAGGTGGTGCCGATTTACGGGCTGAACTACAAGAACGAGCGCAAAGACGCCATGGCCTGGCTGCAGCGCCTGGGCGATCCTTACCAGCTCTCGGCATACGACAGCAACGGCCGGGTGGGCATCGACTATGGGTCCTACGGCCTTCCGGAAACCTATGTCATCGACAAGCGCGGCGTGATCCGTTACAAGCTGATCGGCCCGGTCACTCCCGAGATCGTGAAACGCAAGATTCTCCCCCTGGTCCATGAACTCAACCGTGGTTAAGGCATTTGTCCTGGCGTTCCTGCTGCTCCTGGGCAGCGCCGCTTCCGGCAGGCAGGCAGCACCGGGGGCGGAAGATCCAGCGCTTGAGCAGCGGGTAAACGCACTCGCCGAAGGGCTGCGCTGTCTGGTCTGCCAGAACGAGACCATCGCGGAGTCGAAAGCCCCGCTCGCCATCGACCTCAAGAACCAGGTGCGCGAACAAATGAGACAGGGAACAAGCGACCGGGAAATCCTTGATTTCATGGTGGCGCGCTACGGCGATTTCGTGCTCTATCGTCCGCCCGTCAAGGCCAGCACCCTGCTGCTGTGGCTGGGGCCCTTATTGCTGCTTGCGGCGGGCCTGTTCACACTGTTCTTCAATCTTACACGCCGGCGCGCGCCGGAAAACGAACCGGACGAAGCCGACCGCGCGCGTGCAGCGAAGCTGCTGGCCGCCGACAGCGAAACGAACAAACCATGACTGTGTTTCTGATCGTCAGCGCTCTGCTGCTCATTGGCGCCCTGCTTTTCATCGTACCGCCTCTGCTGCGGAACCCGTCCGCGCAAGGCGTTTCACGCAAAGCCGTCAACATCACGCTCTACCGCGATCAGATCAGGGAACTCGAAGCCGATCTGCAGTCCGGAATATTGAACGCGGAGCACTACGAGAAGGCACGGCGCGAACTCGAAGCCCGCCTGCTGGAGGACGTGGATACGGACGACACCGCCGCAGACCGGCCGCGGCTGGGACGCGCCAGCGCGATCATGCTGGGACTGGCGCTGCCACTGTGCGCGGTAGCGATCTATCTCGTTGCCGGCAGTCCCCAGGCGCTCGAGTACGAGGAGAGCGCCGAGCAGACCGAGGGCATGATTCAAAAGCTGGCCGCGCATCTGCAGGCCAACCCGGAAAACATCGAAGGCTGGACCATGCTGGCGCGCTCGCACGCCGCGATGGGACGATTTGATCAAGCCGCAGGCGCCTACGCCAGCGCGGTAAAGCACGCGCCAAATGACGCGCAACTGCTCGCTGACTACGCCGACGCGCTGGCGATGGCGCAGGGAGGGCGCCTGCAAGGCGAGCCGGAAAAGCTGATCGCGCGTGCGCTCAAGATTGACCCCGACAACACCAAGGCGCTGGCCCTGGCGGGCAGCCTGGCGTTTCACAACGGGAACTTCGCCAAGGCGGTCGAGCATTGGGAAAGGGTGCTGCGCTTGACGCCGCCGGATTCTGAATTCGCCCGCTCTGTCGCGGCCAGCGTCGCTGAAGCGCGCACTCAGGGCAAGCTCGGCGGCGTCGCGGCGGCGCCGCGCAGTGTCTCGCCGGCGCCCGGGGGCGCGGTCGCGGTCGCTGTGAAGGGCGTCGTCAAACTCGCGCCCGAACTCGCCGCCAAGGCGGCGCCCACCGACACCGTCTTCATCTTCGCTCGGGCCCCCGGCAACTCGCGCCTGCCGCTGGCGATGCTGCGCAAGCAGGTACGCGACCTGCCGGTGACTTTTGCGCTCGACGATTCGAGCGCCATGGCGCCAGGGATGAACCTGTCCAGTCAGCCCGAGGTGGTGATCGTGGCGCGCATCTCGAAAGCCGCCACCGCCACGCCACGGCCCGGCGACCTTCAGGGCGTGAGCTCAACGGTGGCCAACACCGCGTCGGGCATCATCATCGTCATCGACAGCGAGGTGCGCTAGCTGTGAAGGCCCCAGGCAAGGGGCAGCAGCAGGGACTGGGCCAGGCGCAACCCGGCGGGGGCCGCGCGCGCCGTCGGGCTTCTTCGCGCCGTGCATCCCGCAAGGCGGGCGTGACGAGGCGCTAGAAAGAGAATATCTTGCCTGGATTCATGATGTTGTTCGGATCGAGCGCGCGCTTGATCGAGCGCATCATGTTGACCGCGCCGACGCCGGCCTCGGTGACCAGGAAATCCATCTTGTGCAGGCCCACGCCATGTTCGCCGGTGCAGGTGCCGTCCAGCGCCAGCGCGCGCGCGACCAGCTTCTGGTTCAGGCCCTCGGCGACCTCGCGTTCCCTGGCATCGTTCGGATCGAGCAGGTAGCCAAAATGGAAATTGCCGTCGCCCACATGGCCAACCAGAAAGTAGGGCAAGCCGGAAGCCTCGGCCTCCGCCACCGAGTCAATCAGGCAATCGGCCAGACGCGAGATCGGGACACAGGTGTCGGTCGAAATGGCGCGGCATCCTGGGCGTGACTGGAGCGCCGCAAAGTAGGCGTTGTGCCTGGCGGTCCAGAGCCGGGTTCGCTGTTCCGGCGTGCTGGCCCATTCAAAGGCATTGCCACCATGCTCATGGGCGATTTCCTGCACCGTCTCCGCCTGTTCCTTGACGCCGTTGGGTGACCCGTGAAACTCCATCAGCAGCATGGGCTCCTCGCGCAGCTTCAGCTTGCTGTGCACGTTGACCATGCGCACCGTGTGGTGGTCGATCAGTTCGACCCGCGCAATGGGAACACCGAGCTGGATCACCTGGATCGTCGTGCGGACCGCGGCCTCGATGCTGGGGAAGGAGCAGACCGCTGCCGTGATGGCTTCGGGCAGCGGGTAGATCCGCAGCGTGATTTCGGTGATCACACCAAGCGTGCCTTCGCTGCCGACCATCAGGCGCGTCAGGTCGTAACCGGCGCTGGACTTCTTCGCGCGGGTGCCGGTGCGAATCACCTCGCCGCTGGCCGTCACCACCTCGAGCGCAAGCACGTTCTCGCGCATCGTGCCGTAGCGGACCGCGTTGGTGCCGCTGGCGCGGGTCGCCGCCATGCCGCCAATCGATGCGTCGGCGCCGGGGTCAATCGGGAAGAACAGGCCGGTGCTCTTGATCGCTTCATTCACCTGCTTGCGCGTCACGCCGGCCTGGACCGTGACGGTCAGGTCCTCGGAGTTGACTGCCAGCACCTGCTTCATGCGGCTGACATCGATGCTGATGCCTCCCTGCACGGCAAGCAGATGGCCCTCCAGCGAGGAGCCGGCGCCAAACGGAATCACCGGCGTCCGGTGCCCGGCCGCCAGCCGCACGGCATCGGCCACGTCTTGCGTACTCTCGGCAAACACCACGGCGGCCGGCGGCGGCACATCAAAGGAGGACTCGTCGCGCCCGTGCTGTTCGCGCACCGCCAGCGCGGTCGAGCAGTTCACACCAAAACGCGTCTTTAATGCGTCGATCAACTCTGCCGGCACCTCGCGCTGCTGAATGTGCGGCACCAGGTGGGTCATGGTGATGGGAGCGTTCATCAGGCTTCCTTGGGAAAGACGGTCATCTTAGGCCAGTTCCGCAACAGCCGGGCCCTGTACGACAATGACAGGAGCGGCAAGCCGCATGCAAGGACCAGCCGATGGGCCAACGACTGACGCAAATAGCTACCCGGACCGGAGACGACGGCAGCACCGGCCTGGGTGACAACACCCGGGTCTCCAAGAGCAGCCCGCGGGTGCACGCCATGGGGGAAGTGGACGAACTCAATTCGCAGCTGGGACTGCTGCTGTGCGAGGCCATGCCGGAGGAGGTTCGCGAGTTGCTGGTCGAGGTCCAGCATCAGTTGTTCAACCTCGGCGGTGAACTGTCGATACCCGGCTACGAATTGCTCAAGCCGGAGGCCGTGCTGCGTCTGGATCAGGCGCTGGCACAGCACAACGCCAACCTGCCGCGGCTGCAGGAGTTCATCCTGCCGGCGGGCAGCCGGGCCGCCGCGCTGGCCCATGTCGCCCGCACCGTCGCGCGTCGCGCCGAACGTTCCGTGATCGCGCTCGAATTGCAGGAGAAGTTGAATGCCACTCCACGCCAGTACCTGAACCGGCTGTCCGACCTGATGTTTGTGCTCGCTCGCGTTCTGAACCGCATGAATGGTGGCGATGACGTGTACTGGAAGAGCGAGCGGCTGGCACGCAGCGAGCTGGAGTGAGCGATGATCCTGGAACCCTGTCGTCGTCGTCTTCGGGAGGCGCGCAGATGAAGCGGGCGGTCCTGGCCGGCCTGCGCGTCATCGAGTTTTCGGCCTTCGTCGCTGCGCCGCTGGCCGGCCTGACCTTGGCCCAGCTTGGCGCCGAGGTGATTCGCATTGACCCTCCCGGGGGCAACATCGATTTCGGCCGCCTGCCGCTGAACGCCGCCGGTCGCAGCCTGTACTGGGGTTGCCTGAACCGCGGTAAGCGCTCAGTCGAAATCGACCTGCGCAACGCAGCCGGCCGTGCCCTGTTGCAGGACTTGATCTGTGCCTCGGGCGCGGGGCCGGCGATCTTCCTGACAAATCTGACGCTTGACGCCGAACTGTCCTGGGAAGCCTTGTCGGGCCGCCGGCCGGATCTGATCATGGTGCAACTCACGGGCTCGCCCGACGGTAGCAACGCGGTGGACTACACCGTCAACAGCGCGGTGGGCTTCCCTGATCTGACCGGAGACGCGCGCAGCGTCCCGGTGAACCATGTGCTGCCGGCCTGGGATGTTGCGGCCGGCCTGACCTTGACGACGGCCCTGTTGGCCGCCGAACGGCATTGGCGCGCTACTGGGCAGGGCCAGCATGTCAGCTTGGCCCTGTCCGACGTTGCCATGTCCACGGTTTGCAACCTGGGCTACCTCGCGGACATGCAGGTCAACGGGGCCGAGCGCCAGGCCGACGGCAATTTCCTCTATGGCGCTTACGGCGACGCATTTGCCACCGCCGACGGACGCCGCGTGATGGTGGTGGCGATCACGCAGCGCCAATGGTCGGCGCTGGCCAAGGCCACCGAAGTTTCCGAGTCGCTGCCGGCGGCGGCGGCGGCCCTGGGCTACCGGCTCGACACTGAGGCGGGGCGGTATCAGGCGCGCGAACTGATTTCAGCATTTCTGCGGCCCTGGTTTTTGCGGCGTCGGCTTGACGAAGTGGCCGCTGCCCTGGCCGACCGCTCCATTCTGTGGGGTCCGTATCGCACCATGCGACAGATGCTGCAGGAGGATCCACGCTGCTCGGAGGCGAACCCGATGTTCTCGATGACCGACCACCCTGGTCTCGGTCGTTTTCTCACCTCGCGTTCGCCGCTGCGCTTTGCCGACTTCGCCCTGCCTGGGCCGGGATTGGCACCGATTCTTGGACAGGACACGGCACAGGTGTTGCGGGAGATCCTGGGGTTTGACGACGAGCGGCTGCGCCAGGCCGCAGCTGCCGGCGCTATTCCTGCCATTGGTGCCATTGGTGCCATTGGCGCCATTGGCGCATCGGCCGTAGCACAGGCATGACCGCGCCAGATAGCAGGAGACTGCTGGGCCTGAGCGGACAGGCGCTCAATGCGGCTGAGCATTTGCTCGCCGGACTGCAGGTTGCGCTGCGCGAGCGGCTCGCGCGCGCAGCCGCCGGACCCGACGAAGCCATGCAGCGCGAGCAGGCCGCGCTGCATGGCTATGCCTGGGCGGCGACCTACCTGCAGGCGCTACGGCAGATGCATGGCTGGGCAACCCGCCTTGAGGACGGGGCAAGGCTGGGCGAACTGGAACAGTTGCTGCTGGGCGCCGCCTTCAGCGAGTACCTCGCGCAATTGGCCGGTGGCCTGCCGATGAGCCAGGGCGAGTTCTTTCGTGCCGACACGCTCGATCAAGAGGGGGGTCAACTGAACGCTTTTTCAACCGACCCAGCGGTCGCCGAATTGCGCGCAACCGGCTTTGCTCCGCCGCTTCGCGTCCGACTGGCGCAGTTGATCGGCGCGGGACGCTCGAGCCGGCAGTTTGGTGACCTGGGCTTCGTCGAGCCCGAGTTGCAGGAGATGCGCCATCAGTTCGCGCGCTACGCCGATGATCATGCCGAGGCCGCGCACCGCTGGCATCTGGCCAACACGCTGATTCCCGATACCGTGCTGGCCGAGCTGGCCGACCTTGGTGTGTTTGGGCTGACGATTCCGGAAGGCTACGGCGGCGCCGGTCTGGGCAAGTCGGCCATGTGTGTGGTGAGCGAAGAACTGGCGCGCGCCCATATCGGGCTCGGCTCGCTTGGGACACGCTGCGAAATAGCCGGCGAGTTGATCCTGGTCAATGGCACGGCAGAGCAGAGGACATGGTTGCTGCCGCAGATTGCCAGCGGCAAGATGATTCCGACCGCGGTCTTTACCGAGCCCGATGTCGGCTCGGATCTGGGCTCGATTCAGTGCCGGGCCGAGCGCGTGGAGAACGGCTGGCGTGTCTTTGGCAACAAGACCTGGACCACCCATGGCGCGCGCAGCGACCTGATGACGCTGCTGGTGCGGACCGAGCCTGACCAACCCGGCTACCGCGGCCTCTCGATGTTCCTGGCCGAGAAACCGCGTGGAACGGATGAGCAGCCGTTTCCCGCAGCGGGCATGAAGGGCAGTGAGATCGAGGTGCTGGGCTACCGCGGCATGAAGGAGTACGAGATTGCCTTCGACGGTTTTTTCCTTCCCCGTGCAGCGCTGTTGGGCGGCGAGCCGGGCCGGGGTTTCAAGCAGTTGATGCAGACGTTTGAGAGTGCCCGCATCCAGACCGCGGCGCGCTCTGTCGGTGTGGCCCAGAATGCCCTGGAGCTGGCGCTGGACTACGCGCAGCAGCGGCGCCAGTTTGGCCATAGCCTGATGGCGTTTCCGCGCGTTGCCGACAAGATCGCCTGGATGGCGGTGGAAACCATGGTGGCGCGCCAGTTGACGCTTTTTGCGGCGCGCGAGAAGGACGCGGCTCGGCGCTGCGACATCGAGGCGGGCATGGCCAAGCTGCTGGCCGCTCGCGTCGCCTGGAGCAACGCCGACAACGCGCTGCAGGTGCACGGCGGCAACGGCTACGCGCTGGAGTCGCGCATCAGCCGAGTCCTGTGTGACGCGCGCATTCTGAGCATCTTTGAAGGCGCG
>JBCKPE010000083.1:0-8529 GCA_038901875.1 Burkholderiaceae bacterium | reverse complement strand
CCTCCTCCATGCTGGGCGCAACGCCTTGCACCACACCACGCATGATCATGAAGGCAATCGGCGTGAATGCAAACATCTGGGCAATCCAGACTCCGAACAAGCCGTAGAACCAGCGCGTTGGCGTGATGCCAAAGGCATACTCAAGAAATTGATTGGCGATGCCGGCGCGGCCAAACAGCAGGATCAGCCCCAGGCCGACCACAAACGGTGGCGTGATGATGGGCAACAAAGCCACCACGCGCAGCGGCGTTTGCACAGCGGGTCCGGCACTGCGCTCGGCCAGCAGCGCCATCATGGTGCCCATGACGGTCGTTCCGGTGGCCGTCAGCAGAGCGAGGAACAAGGTGTTCCATGCGACACCGCAGCGCACCCCGCCCGCCAGACAGTTCAAGCCCCAGACACGTTCATGGCCTATGCGCTCAAAAATGGCCGACAGCGCCCACTGCCCCTGCTCGTTCAGGAAAGCCCCGTACAGGGCTTTCGTCACCGGAAAGGCAATGAACAGCAGCAGCAGCACCGAACATCCCAGAACCGCGGATGCAATGAACATGTCCCCCTTGAAGTAGCCACGGCGCGCCACACCGAAGGAAGTGAGCATCACTAATGCCAGCAAGGCAATGAAGGCGCCGATGCCGATGCCAAACTGATTGACCGTCAGTTCGCCAAGATGCGTGTTCAGATAGCCGAATGACCAACCCTTGGAACCCACCATGAAGCCGCTGAACAGCAGGCCAAGGAATCCGGTCAGTCCGCCAGCCAACAACCAGTTGGCTTGCGACTTGCCTGGCGCAACGGTCAGTGCGACGGCCGCAACGCCCAGGCCAAGCAAGCCAAGCGCTAACCAGACGCGACCGTGCAACAGAACCTGCAGCAAGCCGTTGGCCGTTTCCGGGCCGCCCAGAATTTGTGGCAGCACGCTGTACCAGGCTGTGTCCTGAATGGCGTACCAGGGAAGCAGCAGATAGCCGAGTAAGCCTGCGACAAGCCACAGGCTGATCGCTCGATTCGGGTTGCTACGCATGCATCGCGGGAAATGGCGCAAGGCGTAACCGTTCACGCCGGCGCGCCAGAGCATGACGACCCTGCATCGTCACACCGCCGTCATCAGCGCGGCAAGGAGTTGACTTCCTTTTCCCACTTGGCAATCAGGCGCTTGCGTTCGGCCGATGCCCCGTACTTTGCGTAGTCGTAGTTGATGAACTTGATCTTCTTGAAGTCGGGCACGTTCGGATCGACCTTGGCAGCCTTGTTCGACGGCACCTGGAATTGCTTGGCCGCCGCCGCCATTTCCTGCGCTGCCGGGGTCAACGCCCACTCGTAGAACTTCTTCGCCGCGTCCAGATTGCGCGCACCCTTGATGATGCTCATCGAGCCGATTTCGGCCCCGGTGCCGTCGGTCGGCGTGACGGCCTCGACCGGAAAGCCACTCAACTTCTCGCCCGGCGCGTCATGCACGAAGCTGATCGACACCGTGGTCTCGCCGCGCGCTGCGGCCTTGATCGGGCCGGTACCGCTGCGGGTGTACTGGCTGATGTTTTTGTGCAGCTTTTTCATGTACTCAAAGGCCTGGTCCTCGCCCATCAGCTGCACCAGCGTGGCCACCATGGTGTACGCCGTGCCGCTGGAGGCCGGATTGGCGACCTGGATCTCACCCTTGAACGCGGGGTTGAGCAGGTCATTCCAGGTCTTTGGAATGGGCAACTTTTTCTTTGCCAACAGTTCGGAGTTGTAGCCAAATCCGAGCGGACCCGAGTAAATGCCAACGGTCTTGAAACCCGACTGCTGGGCCTGCTGCTGCGCCCAGACCTGCAACTGCGGCAACTGGGGTGATTTGTACTCCAGCGACAACCCCTGTTCGGCAGCTTGCAGATGCGGGTCACCGGTGCCGCCAAACCAGATGTCGGTCTTCGGGTTTTCTTTTTCCGCGATCAACTGCGCCAGCGCTTCGCCTGAGCCCTTCAGGGAAATATTGATCCTGGTTCCGGTGGTTCGGGCGTACACGGTGCCAATCATGTTGCACCATTCGGCTTGAACCGAGCAGATGATGTTGACCTGGTTTTGCGCCGACGCGAGTGTCACGCTCGCAGCAAGGACGGTGAGAACGAGAATTTTCTTCATGGGTAACGCCTTTGAGGTGACTGGGGCAATGGGTAGATGAGTTACGAAAGGCCTCAAACTCAGTGTCAGGTTTGAGCTCGCGCTTATCAGAATTATGCTGCCTTTCAGATGGAAAGGCGGCGCGACCGGGAACGCGAAGTGCCGGCGTGGGTCCAGCCCGCTGTGAACCTGGGGGTGAAGCTGGGGGTGAAGCTGGACAAGAGCCTGGCCAGACGCACGGTCCCGCACCCTTAACTGCCTGGCGGTAACGAAGCGACGGCCCGGTCGATCGCGCCACGCAGCTTGTCGACAATCTCGCCAATCTGCCCGGCGCTGATGATGAAGGGCGGCGCCAGCAGCACATGGTCGCCGCTCTGCCCGTCGACGCATCCGCCGGTTGGATAACAAACGAGGCCGCCATCGAGGGCAGCCTGCTTGACGCGCGTATGCAGACCGGCTGAGGGGTCAAATGGGGTCTTGCTGGCACGGTCCTGCACCAATTCCAGCGCCACCATCAAGCCGCGCCCGCGAATGTCGCCGACATGCGGATGATCGGCAAACGCGCGCTGCAACTCGTTCATCAGTTGCGCGCCGCGCACGACCACCTGCGCCAGCAGGCCCTCCTCCTTGATGACCCGCTGCACTTCCAGTGCGCCGGCGCAGGCCAGCGCGTGGCCCATGTAGGTGTAGCCGTGGCGGAACGTGCCCGAACCGGCCATGAAGGCGTCGTGCACCCGTTGCTGCATCAGCACTGCGCCGATCGGCTGGTAGCCAGCGCCCAAGCCCTTGGCGATGGTGACGATGTCGGGCACAACGCCGTCCGCTTCGCACGCGAACTGCGTGCCGCAGCGGCCCATGCCACACATCACCTCGTCCAGAATCAGCAGGATGCCGTGGCGGTCGCACAGCTCACGCACATGCTTGAAGTATCCCGGCACGGCCGGCGCGGCGCCAAGCGTGGCGCCCACCACTGGCTCGGCAACGAAAGCAATCACACTTTGCGGCCCGAGCTTGAGGATCGCCTGCTCCAGTTCGGCGGCGAGGCGCGCCCCGTACTGCTCGGCGCTCTCTCCCGGGCCTTGCTCGCGGTACGGATAGCACGGGCTGACATGCGTCACGTCGATCAACATCGGCGCAAATAGCGCGCGGCGCCAGGCATTGCCTCCCAACGCCAGCGCCCCCAGCGTGTTGCCGTGATAACTCTGCCGGCGCGCAATGAAGCGCGTCCGCTCAGGCTGGCCGATTTCGACGAAATACTGGCGCGCCATCTTGAGCGCGGTCTCCATCGCCTCGCTGCCGCCCGAGACAAAATCGACGTGGCTGATTCCCGGTGGCGCAGATGCGACGAGCTGCTCGGCCAGCGCTTCGGCTGGTTCGCTGGTGAAAAAGCCGGTGTGCACGTAGCAGAGACGTTCGAGCTGCCGATTGATCGCGGCGATCACTGCCGGGTGGCCATGCCCCAGACATGACACCGCTGCGCCGCCGCTGGCGTCAAGGTAGGCCTTGCCGGTGGAGTCGAAGATATAGGCGCCCTTCCCGCTTACCGCGGTCGGGTAGACATGCGCAGGGTCCCGGTGAAATATCTTCGACTGGCCAGCGGTCATGGCGTCTGGCAGGCGTCCATGTCAGGCCGGTCGCAGCGACGCCAATGCCGCGTCAGTCGATTTTCGCGCCGGACACTTTGACGACCTGGTCCCACTTGCGCACCTCGGCGGCGATGAACTGGGCAAGTTGCGCGGGCGTGCCGCCCACCGGCTCCGCGCCCAGGTTCTTGAAGCGCTCCACCACGTCGGGTTTCTTCACGATCCGATCCACCTCGGCGGACAAGCGGTTGACGATTGTTGCTGGCGTATTGGCCGGCGCCATCAGCACGAACCAGGACTCGGCCGCATAACCTGGCAGGGCCGAGGCAAGGGTCGGAACATCGGGCAACTGGGCGCTACGCTGCTCGCTGGTTACGGCCAGTGCGAGCAATTTGCCGGACCGGATATGCGGCAGCGCCGAAGGCAGGTTGTCGATCGCCATCTGGACCTGCCCGCCCATCAGGTCGAGCAGCATCGGGTTGCTGCCGCGATAGGGAATGTGCGTGATGAATACCTGGGCGCGGGTCTTGAACAGCTCGGTCGAAAGATGCCCGGTGGTGCCGTTGCCAGGGGAACCGTAGGAGAGCGCGCCGGGGCGCGCCTTGGCCCTGGCGATGAGTTCGGCAATGGTTTTTACGCCCACTCCCGGATGCACCAGCAGCACATTTGGGACCCGCACCACCAGAGAGACAGGCGCAAAATCCTTGGCCGTGTCGTATGGCATCTTTGGATACAGGAACTGGTTGATGGCCTGCGTGCCCGGCGTTCCCATCAGGAAGGTGTAGCCGTCGGACGCTGCCTTGGCGACCTCGGCAGCACCGATGTTGCCGCCCGCGCCAGCGCGGTTCTCGACGATGAAGGTCTGCTTCAGCGACTGCGTGAGTTCCTCGGCAATGATGCGGGCGGTGATGTCAGTGGTGCCGCCAGGCGCGAATGGCACGACAATCCGCACCGGCTTGGCCGGCCAGTCGGTTTGAGCCACTGCAGGCCCGGCCGCGATAGCTGCCGCCAGCAGCAGGTTTTTCCAGACTGCATGTCTCATGCGTGACTCCTTGGGGAACGGGTTTGAACGAGCGGAATTATCGTGCACCGCCCCAAAGCCAATCGAGACTTGGACCGCGCGCCGCGTTCGCCCGCCTATCACTGCGTCGGATTAACGCCGTCCTTGCTCACCTGCACCCGCAGCGCCGTGAACTTGCCAATCGCAAGAATCCTTATTGGCAGCTCCTGAAATTTCGACGGTGCGGCAGCATGTTGCGCGGCCACGCTCGAATGGGTCGGGGCCGGGCACCGGCTGGCTACAATCGACGCGCCATTCAGCATCGTTCAACCGGAGAGGTTCGCATGAAATGTGTCCTGGTCGTTTCTCTTGCGCTCTTTTCCACCATGGCGCTTGCGCACAACTGCCCGAACCAGATGAAAGCCATTGACGCCAAGCTGGCGACCAAGCCCAAACTTCCTGGCGACACCGTTTCGCAGGCCCGGTTCCTCCGCAGTGATGGTGAAACCTATCACAAGACTGGCAAGCACGACGAGTCCATGAAGGCGCTCGCCGACGCGAAGAAGCTGCTCGGGATCTGATAGTCATAGCGCGACGCATCAGCCCGCGCCGGTCTAGCGCTGGCCGATCCGCACATCGGCAAACAGCGTGGCAAGCCCGCGCGGCTGCGAGCGCCAATACTGTTGCGGCGCCTCGACCAGGGCGCCCAGTTGGGCCGCAGCGTGCCAGGGCCAGCGCGGGTCATACAGGATGCCGCGCGCCAGGGCGATCAAGTCAGCCTGGCCGCTGGCAATGATCGCTTCAGCCTGCTCGGGTTCGGTGATCAAGCCGACGGCGATGGTCGGCAGGCCCGTTTCCCTGCGGATTCTCTGGGCCATCGGCACCTGAAAACCCGGGCCGAGCGGGATTTTCTGCAGCGGCGATGCGCCACCGCTCGAGACATGGATGAAGTCGCAGCCAAGCTTGCGCAGGGAATGCGCAAGCACCACACTCTGCTCGATGTCCCAGCCGCCCTCGACCCAGTCTGTCCCGGAAATGCGCACGCCCAAGGGAATCGGCGCCGGAACGACTGAGCGCACGGCCTCGAACACCATCAACGGGAAACGCATGCGATTCTCCAGCGAGCCGCCGTATTCGTCGCCGCGCTGATTGGACAAGGGCGACAGAAACTCGTGCAACAGGTAGCCATGTGCAGCGTGGATTTCGATCACGTCAACGCCGATGCGACAGGCGCGCCGGGCTGAGTCAACGAACGCCTGCACGACCCGCTCCAGGTCGTCTTGAACCATCGCCCTTGGCGGCGCCTCGCCCGAGCCGTGCGGCAGCGCCGAGGGCGCCTGCGCCAGCCAGCCGCCCTGCTCCAGTGCAACCTGCTGCCCGCCGTCCCAGGGAACCTGGCTCGAAGCCTTGCGGCCGGCGTGCGCAAGCTGAATCGCGATCGGTATCGACGAATGCCGGCGCACCGAGGTCAGCACCCGATGCAACGCCTGCTCGTTGCCATCCGACCAGAGCCCAAGATCAGCCAAGGTGATCCTGCCCTCGGCTTCCACCGCAGTCGCCTCGATGAACAGCAGGGCGGCGCCCGACAGTGCCAGGTGGCCCAGATGAATCAGATGCCAGTCATTGGCCTCCCCGTTCACCGACGAATACTGGCACATGGGCGCGATGACGATGCGGTTTCGCAGTGGCAGTTGACCCAGCGAGAAAGGAGAGAAAAGTTGGCTCATGATTTCGCAATTATCGAAGCAGGCGTCGCAGCACGATGGCTCGATGCCTGAGAGGCCCCTTGGCGTCGCAAGATAATGGTTCAGGAGCGGCCCGGCATTCGGAGCGAGCGTAACCTCCCCTCATGGCACTCAAATCAACCATATTCAAGGCGACGCTGCAGATTGCCGACATCGACCACGGCTACTACGCCGACCACGCCCTGACGCTGGCGCGTCATCCGAGTGAAACGGACGAGCGCATGATGGTCCGGCTGGCCGCGCTGGCGTTGAACGCGCATCAACTTGATGCGCTGTGCAACGGGGACGGTCATCTGGCATTTGGCGCCGGTCTGTCGGACCCGGATGATCCGGACGTGTCGTTGACCGATTTCACCGGACGCAAACGGCTCTGGATCGAGGTCGGTCAACCCGAGGACAAGCCGCTAATCAGGGCCTGCAGCAAGGCCGACTTGGTATTGGTCTACGCCTTTGCCAATGCGGCCGAGATCTGGTGGCGCGGCATCGAAACCCGACTCACAAGGCTGGACCGGCTGCAGGTCTGGCGCCTGTCCAGCGAAACCACCCTGGCGCTGGCCAAGCTGGCACAACGCAGCATGCAACTGCAGGCGACGCTGCAGGAGGGCACGCTGACGCTGAGCGACGCGCGGGAAACCGTGCATCTTGAACCCGTTCGCTGGAAGTAGCCTGCTCCGAGCCCCGGCAAAAATCAACGCTTTCCTTGCGTAGATTCGGAGCAAACGCATCCATGAGTGAACGAGGCCCAGGATGAAAGCTAAGAACTCGGCTCTGCGAGTGGGAATATTCGGCGTTGGACGCATGGGGCTCGTCCACCTTGAACACCTGGTTGCGCTGGCTCAAAAGGGCGAGGTTGAATTGGTGGCCATTGGCGACCGGTTTGCGCCGACGCTGGCGCTGGCGCTGGGCAGGGTCGCGCAGTGGTGCGGCACCGGCCTGCGCGAACCGTGCCTGAGCTTTCAATCGCCCGAGGACATGGCAGAGCGCAGCGGCCTGGACGCGGCCGTCGTTGCCTCGCGCACCGAGGACCATGTGCGTGACTGCCGGGCCTTCACGGAGCGGCAGATTCCCGTCCTGTTGGAGAAGCCTCTGGCCGCTTCCGTGGCCGAGGCCGCAGGTTTCTGCGCAGCACTTGGACCGGCCGGGAAGCGCCTGGTCCAGCTCGCCTTTCAGCGCCACTACGACCCTGCGACACGGGCCGCGACCGACTGGTTCGCCGCAGGGCGGATCGGTCAACTGCAACAGTCACACCATGTGTTGCAGGACAAGAATCCGACGCCTGCCAGCTACCAAAGCAGCGGCATCACGGCCGACATGGCGATCCATCTTATTTTCGAGGCCATGTCGTTCCATGGGTTCGAGTTGCCCAGCTCGGTGCAGGCCATTCGCTTCTTGGCGCCGGGCTACGAAGACCGGGCCAACGAGGGCGCCAACGTGGTCCACGCCTTCTGCCGCTGGGCCAACGGGTCGCTGGCGCACCTTTGGGGCTCCCGCATCAACAGCACCGGCTACGACAATGGCTTCAAGCTGATCGGCACGCGGGGCCGCATCGACGTCGGAGAGTTTGTCGGGGACTTCGGTGACGTCAGCGCGAAGCTGTGGCAGGGCACGGGCGACGGCCCGTTGGCGCGCGGGACCTTGGTGGAATCGCTGCAGTTTCCGATGACAAGACCCGGCGCTGAGCATCCGGACTTCTTTGCCCGCTACGCGGTCGCCTACGCGGCGGAGCTGGCGGCCTTCCTGCAAGATGTTCACCATGCCAAGCCGCTTGAACCGGGTCCCGACATCGGCTGGAAAACGCAACTCGTCGCCGACCTGGCTGAGCTCAGCTCACACCGTGGCGGGCGCGCCATAGCGCTGACATTGCCGGACGGCTCGGTGATCGGCACGGCCGAGGCTGCGGCAAGATTTTTCGACGCAATCCATGCCTCTCCTGATGAGTGACTGAGTTCAGCGTCGCTGGTCGTCTCCCGCTCACCCCAACCCTCTCCCCCGTTTACGGTGGAGAGGGGCTCACATATGCCTCCCTCTCCCGCTTGCGGGAGAGGGTTGGGGTGAGGGGGCAACTGCCGGCACCGATCATGCCGATGCATGCCTGCGGTAGCGC
>JBCKPE010000082.1:0-8583 GCA_038901875.1 Burkholderiaceae bacterium | reverse complement strand
GCATGTCTGGCTGGTCTATGAGCCATCCCTGAGGTTCCTGAAGTCGCCGGACGCTGCGTTGACGCTGTCCAGGGCCAAAGCCTTTGCCGATTGGGGCCACGCGTGCAACGCCGGCGCCGGCGACGGCAAGCGCCACCTGGTGTTCGCCCCGGCCAAATACCTGAGCAACAAACAATTGCTGGAGCACGGCGTGGACTACGCGCCGCTGCCGTTCGCGCTTTATCGGGAGGGATGATCATGAGCCAGCAAGCCAAGGAACTGATTCTTCAGCAGTTTGTAAGGGCCTTGCGCGCGCTGGACGAGGCGATCATCACGGACAGCGGCGACAAGAAATCGCGAGACTCCATCCTGCTGAGCTATGTCTTCACGTTCGAAATGGCCGTAAAGAGTTTGAAAGTGACACTCGCGGAGCTCGGTCTGGATGTGCCGAACTATGCCTCCGCCATCTTGAAGGGAGCATTCCAGGCGCGGCTAATCGATGATGCTGGCAGCTGGGAAGCCTTGCGGGACCGGCGCAACCTGGTCAGCCATGCCTATGACGAGGTCAAGGCGGTGGAGATTGCGGCCTATGTGCGGCAGCATGCCTTGTCGCATTTCGGGCAGTTGCTGAAGGTGCTTCAGACGTGACGGTGAGCGAAGAATTCGGATTGCCGCGGACGACGTTGGCCAAATTGCGCGGCGTTTTCGAGGGCCGAACCGGCTTGGACGCCGTCTGGATCTATGGCTCGCGGGCGCGCGGTTCACACCGCCATGAGTCGGATATCGATCTGGCGGTGGATGCGCCGGCGATGGTCGACGCCGAATTCCTGCGGCTGAAAAACCGCATTGACGATCTGGAACTGATTCACCGCCTGGATGTGGTTCATGTTCAGGGAATCGTCGGTGATGCCCTGCGGCAACAGATCGAACGCGATCGCAAGATTTTTTGGCGACCCCGTCGCCATGCCGCCATTACCGAGACCACGGGAGCAACCCAACTCAAACCGTTTCAGGCCACCACGCTGCTGCGGCTCGACGGGTATTTGCTGGAGCTGGCTAAACACAAGACCCAGGCGGACAAGGCCGCCAATGCCTTGAGAGCGGCCGAAGTCGAAATACCGCCGGAGGTGATTGACTTCCCCAAGAACGCGTGGCAGGCGTTGAAGACCGCGGGTCAGCTTCCGCCGACTTTCGCGGGCCAGCCGCATTCCAGCCGCTTCGACGGCGCGGGCCGGGCCATTCCGAATGTGTGTCTGAAGATACCCACCGGTGGCGGCAAGACGCTGCTGGCGGCCGCCAGCGTGGGGCGGGTGTTCTCCAACTACCTTGCCCGGCACACCGGGCTGGTCCTGTGGATCGTGCCCAACGATGCGATCTATCAGCAAACGCTGAAAACGCTGAGAAACCGCGACCATCCTTACCACCAGATGCTCAACGTGGCGGGTGCCGGCCGGGTGAAGATTCTGGAGAAGAATTCGCCGCTGTCCAGGCTGGACACCGACTCGCATCTGTGCGTGATGCTGCTGATGCTGGCGTCGGCTTCACGCCAGAGCAAGGAAACGCTGCGTTTCTTTCGCGACCGTGGCAACGTGCTTGGTTACACACCGCGCGAGGATGCCATCGAGGCACATTGGCAATTGCTGAGCGAGGTACCCAACCTGGACGCCTACGCCCCTTGGGGCGCCAGCCAGGCCGAGGCGCGCGCCACCAAGGGCAGCATCGTCAAAAGCTCGCTCGGCAACGTGATGCGTCTGCTGCGCCCGATGGTGGTGATCGACGAAGGGCATCACGCCTACACCGAGACGGCGCTGAAGACGCTGGACGGGTTCAACCCATGCTTCATGCTGGAGTTGTCGGCCACGCCGAGAGTGAGTTCCGACAAGGGGAGCGGCTCGAACATCCTGGTCGACGTGCGCGGCACCGACCTCGACGAGGCGGAGATGATCAAGCTGCCGATCCATGTGGACATGCGCGGCTGGACCGACTGGCAAAGCTGCCTGGCCTCCAGTGTGCAAAAGCTCGATGAGCTGCGGACGGAAGCTGCGGCATTGCAGGCCGAGACCAACCGCTACATCCGGCCGATTCTGCTGGTTCAGGTGGAGCGCACCGGCAAGGACATGCGGGACTCCGGCTTTATCCATGCCGAGGACGCCAAGGCCTACCTCATGCAACTGGGTTTGGCGGAACGCCAGATCGCCATCAAGACTTCCGACAAGAACGATTTGCAGGCGCCAGAGAACATCGATCTGCTGTCGCCCCAGTGCGAGGTGCGGGCCATCATCACCAAGCAGGCGTTGCAGGAAGGCTGGGACTGCCCGTTTGCCTATGTGTTGTGCGCATTGGCGGCGGGCAAGGAACTGCGAGCCATGACGCAGTTGATGGGGCGTATTCTGCGGCAACCGCAGGTGGCCAAGACCGGTCGCGCCGCGCTGGACGCCTGCTACGCGCTGTGCCATGACGCCAAGACTGGCGAGGTGATCAAGGCCATTAAGCAGTCGCTTGAAACCGAGGGCATGGGCGATCTGGGTCTCGCGGTGCAGGGTCCAGGTGCCGAGGGGCTGGGGCGCAAAGAGGTTTTCAAGCGTCGTCCGCAATTCAGCCAGTTGCGCATCTTCCTGCCACGGGTGACATGGGTGGAACCTGATGCGCAGGGTCGCAAGCGGCGGCGCGAATTAGCCTATGAGAGCGACATTCTGTCGCGCGTGGATTGGGCCGATGTCCAGCCTGCGGCGCTGGCACAGGATTGGGCGCCCAGCGCGCAGGCGTCGCTTGGCCGGCAACTCAAGGTGGATTTGGGCATTCTGGATGACGCGCAGGCCATCGATTCCCAACAGGCCGGCGATGGCCCGGTGCAACTGGATCGTGCCCGGCTGGTGCGAGGCTTGATCGACATTGCGCCGAATGCCTGGTGGGTTTGGTCATGGGTCGAAAAGGTTGTAACGCGCCTGCTGGCCCAGGGTTTCGCGGAGAAGGCGCTTGCGGCAAGCGGCGCCTCGCTGCTGGAGCGCTTGCGAATCGATCTGGAGGCCGAACGCGATCGGCTGGCACTGCAAGTTTTTGAAGCATGCGCGGCGGCGGGTCAGATCGAGTTTCGGCTGCGCGCGGATGCCACCGACTACGAGTTGCCCAGCGAATTTGCTCTGGAGATGTCGGGCAAGCCGCAAGCACTGATACGAGACGACAACAAGTTGCTCGAAAAAAGCCTGTTCGAACCGGCGCTAACCGCATTGGCCGACAGCGGTTTCGAGCGCGATGTGGCTTGTTATCTGGACAGTCAAGCTGCCTTGTCATGGTGGCATCGCAATGTGGCCAAGGCGCAATACGGTCTGCAAGGCTGGAAACGCCACAAGGTCTATCCCGACTTCGTGTTCGCGCGCGTGAGTGCCGACAACAACACCAAACTGGTGGTGCTTGAGACCAAAGGATTACATCTGGCTGGATCATCCGACACCAACTACAAGCGGTCTCTGCTGCAGCGTCTGACGGTGGCGTTTGCCGACCAGCGCCTGGCGCGCTCGGGCGAGCTTGAATTGGTGGGCGAACGGCAGTCGCTGATTTGCGACCTGGTGTTTGACAGTGCGTGGCGGGGCGCACTGGAGGCGCGCCATTTTCAGAGTGATGCGGGGAGTTTGGTCAGCGCGACGCCAAGCTAGCCACGGCCCGCGCGACGCCGTCGCTGCCGTGCGGGATGCCAAGCTGGGTCAGCGCGGCTTCGACGCCGGCCAGCGTACCGAGGATCATGGCGGCGTTGAGGTCGCCCAGGTGCCCGATGCGAAACGCGCGGCCGGTCAAGGCGCCAAGCCCGCCGGCGATGGCAACCTGAAAACGCTCGCGCGCCAGCGTTCGAATCTGTTCCGGATTGATCTCGGGGCTGACCGCGATGGTGGTGACCGAACTCGAGCAGGCCTCTTGCACCTGGCAGAACAGGCGCAGTGCGCCGCCCTCGCTCCAGCCGGAAACGGCGGCGCGCACAGCGGCTGCAAGTTGCTCATGGCGCGCCAGCACATGCTCCAGACCTTCACGAAAAATCAGTTCCAACGCTGCCTCCAGTCCCGCCAACAGGGTTTGCGGCGCGGTGCCGCAAAACTTCTGGTAGGCGTGATCGCCCTTGCGCAGCCGCCAGTCCCAGTAGTAGCGCGGCGCCGGATTGGCTGCGGCAAGCGCGAAGGCGCGCTCATCGACACCGACAAAACCAATTCCGGGCGGCACCATCAGGCCTTTTTGTGAGGCGCCCAACACCACATTGACGCCAAGCTCGTCCATGGCAAAAGGCGCTGCACCGAGCGAGGCGACCAGATCGACCACCATCAACGCCGGGTGGCGAGCCGCATCAATGGCGGCGCGTATCGCGGCGAGGTCGCTGGTGATGCCACTTGCCGTGTCGGTATGGACCACGAACACGGCCACGATGCGATGCTCGCGATCATCCCGCAAGGCCTGCTCCACCGCTGCCGGGTCGATCGGATAACCCTCGACATAGGGCGTGCGGACGACCTTGCCACCCAGCGCTTCGGTCTGCAGCGCCCAGGAATCGGAGAAGTGTCCGGTGCCGGGTATGAGCGCCAGGGCGCCTGGCGCCAGCAGGTTGCTGTGCACGGCCTCCCAGGCGCCATGCCCGTTGCAGGCGTACATGAAGATGTCGGATTTTTCCGTTTGCAACAGCCGCTTCAGGCCGGATTCGCAGGAGCGGATGACGCTGTGAAAGCGCGGATCGGCCATGTCCATCGGCTGGCGACTCATGGCATGAATCACCTCGTCCGGAACCCGGGTCGGCCCGGGCGAATGCAGAAAGCGGTGGCCAGGAATGCGCTGCGTGAAGCTCATGGAAAACTCAGTGTGTAGGGACAGAAATATGGCATCCGTGACGCCGCAGTTGCAGTCCGGCCCAGGCGTTTTGCGCCAGTTGCCGGGCCAGCAGGTTCTGCCGTTGAATCAGGATGCCAAGCTCCAGTGTATCCAAGCAAGCGTCGCGCACCACAACGCGGCCGCCGAGCCGGCACAATGACAATCATGGCACCGAATCCGCAGGCTCAGCCGCGCCAGTTTCTGCAGTACCTCTATCAGGCTGCGGTGAAGCGCGCCCTCCCGCTGCACAACACGGCCGTCTGCCTGCCGCCACCGCCCAAGGGGCGCACGCTGGTGCTGGGAGCTGGCAAGGCGGCCGGCGCGATGGCGCAAGCGGTCGAGGCGCTGTGGCCGACCGACGCGCCCCTGTCCGGCCTGGTGGTGACGCGCTACCACCATGTGCCGCCCAGGCCGGCCGGGCTGCGCCAACGCATCGAGGTGGTCGAGGCCGCGCACCCGGTGCCCGACGCCGCCGGTCTGGCCGCAGCGCAACGCATGCTTGCGCTTGCGCAGGGCTTGGGCCCGGATGACCTGGTGCTGTGCCTGATCTCCGGTGGCGCGTCGGCGTTGCTGACGCTACCAGCCGAGGGGCTGACTCTGCAGGACAAACAACGCATCAACCAGGAACTGCTGAATTCGGGCGCCAGCATCGCGGAAATGAATTGCGTGCGAAAGCATTTGTCGCGCATCAAGGGCGGGCGCCTGGCCGCCGCCTGCGCGCCGGCCCAAGTCGTGACGCTCGCCATCAGTGACGTGCCGGGCGACGACCCCAGCATCATCGGCAGCGGACCGACCGTACCCGACGCCAGCAGTTGCGCCGATGCGCTGGCGCTGCTGCAGCGCTACGGCATCGCGCTGCCTGCCGCCGTGCGTGCCGCGCTGGAAAGCAGCGCGCTGGAAACCCCCAAACCCGGAGCTGCTGCCTTTGCCGGCCACAAGCTGCACATGATGGCCACGCCGCAACAGTCGCTGGAAGCGGCGGCGGCGGCGGCGCGTGACGCCGGCTTGCAGGCGCATATCCTCAGCGACGAGATGGAGGGCGAATCGCGCGAGGTCGGCAAGGTGCATGCCGCGCTGGCGCGCTACGTCGCGCGACATGGCGATTCGTCAAGCGCGGTTATGCCGGGCGCCGACGCCTGGCAAAAGCCCTGCGTGATTCTCTCCGGGGGCGAGACCACGGTGACGATCAGGAAACAGCCCGAGGGTACGCCGCGTGGCCGTGGCGAAGACGACGAAGCCCGCCTCGGACGGGGCGAAGACAGCGAAGCCCGCCCCGGACGGGGCGGGCGTGCCGGCGAATTCTGCCTCGGGCTGGCGCAGGCGCTGCAGGGGCAGGCGGGGGTCTGGGGGCTGGCCGCCGACACCGACGGCATCGACGGGGTCGAAGACAATGCCGGCGCCTTTGTCGCGCCCGACACGCTGGCCCGCGCGCGCGCCGCCGGCATGAAGATCGACAGCTACCTGGACCGCAACGACGCCTACGGCTATTTCGATGCGCTTGGCGACCTGCTGGTCACCGGCCCGACTTACACCAACGTCAACGACTTTCGCGCGCTATTGATTTTGTAGCGGCGGACGTGCAGACCTTATCGTGTTGCTGGATCCCAGTCTCCCAGGCTTTCC
Source organism: Burkholderiaceae bacterium (assembly GCA_038901875.1). Taxonomy (GTDB): domain Bacteria; phylum Pseudomonadota; class Gammaproteobacteria; order Burkholderiales; family Burkholderiaceae_C; genus JBCKPE01. Next base: position 2,136 of record JBCKPE010000082.1, on the reverse strand, counting down.
AAGTCCGCCAGATCCTGATGCCGGCCGGCAGCACGTTTGTTGAGCTTGAAATCTTCCAGCGAGATGAAATGCAACGTCACGCCATCGACATCCACATCGACTTTCCTTGCGTAACAGGGCTCAAACTCCACCCCGTCAATGCTGGTCAACAAGTCGATGCGCCGCGGCGGATAGCCCAGTTGGATGACCCGCTCGGGTGTCGTCAGGTCGGCCTGGGAGACGCCAAGCGATCCAAAGCCGAACTGTTCGAGCACCGACAGGACACGTTGCGCATTGCCCGGATCAGATCCGATCCAGAAATCAAGGTCCCCCGTATAGCGCGGGTGCCCATAGGCGGCCAGCGCGTAACCGCCGACGATCAGGTACTCAACGCTGTTTGAGGTGAGTAACTCGGCAAACTCTTTGAAGTCTTTGCTCAGCATCGGGAAGCGTCTGCAGGTGCTGCAAACGAAGCGTCTCCACTGCCGCCAACCGCGCCTGCACCGGTTGGCTCAACCAGTAGGCAAGGTCGGCTGCGACTGCGCTCGATCCTCGATGCAAGCTGGTCTTGGTCACGGTGTGTTCCATGGGGTCTATTCTCCCGCACGGCTCGCCTGATGGCAAAGCATTTCCGGTACCTGCATTTTCAGCTTCAGCCTTGGAGTACGTTTTTCGGGGACAAGGTCCAATCAGCGTCTAATGTCCCGGTATGCAACTGAACCCGCAAGAACTGACAAAAATTTCCGACCTCACGCTGGAGCATTACAACCAGCATGCGCAGGAGTTCTGGGAAGGCACGCGCGAGCATGACGTGCGGCAGAACATCGACGCGCTGCTGCAGCACATCGAGGGAGATCCGCCCTTCACCATCCTCGATTTCGGCTGCGGGCCGGGGCGCGACCTGAAGACCTTGGTCGAGTTAGGCCACCGCGCGCTGGGCCTGGAAGGTTCCGAGCAACTGGCCGCGATGGCGCGCGTCCATGGGGCTACCGAGGTATGGCAGCAGGACTTTCTCAAGCTCGACCTGCCGGCAGAGCATTTCGACGGCGTGTTCGCCAACGCTGCGCTGTTTCATGTGCCGAGCCAGGAGCTGCCGCGTGTCTTGCGGCAACTGCATGCGACGCTGCGGCCGCGCGGCGTGCTGTTCGCGTCAAATCCGCGCGGCCAGGACGAGGAGGGCTGGAGCCGCGGACGCTATGGCGCCTACCACAGCCTTGAAACCTGGCGACGCCATCTGTCAGCCGCCGGGTTCGTCGAGTTGGCCCACTACTACCGCCCGGCCGGCCTGCCGCGCGAGCAACAGCCCTGGCTGGCAACGGTTTGGCGCCGGCCGCTCAACCCGTAAGCGCCCCCAGCACCCGCTCCGCCGTCGCCGGCGCGTTCATCTGCACCGGCTTGCCGTCGGCACGCGCTGTCGCGATGGCGTCGCGGATCGCCTCCCACACGCTGATGGCCAGCATGAAGGGCGGCTCGCCCACGGCCTTGCTGCCGAACACGTTGTCCTCGCGATTCGGCTCGGGCCACAGCGCCACCTTGAAATGCGCCGGCAGGTCGCCGGTGGCGGGAATCTTGTAGGTGCTGGGCGCGTGGGTGGTCAAGTAACCCTTGTCGTTCCAGACCAGTTCCTCGGTGGTCAGCCAGCCCATGCCCTGCACAAAGGCGCCCTCGATCTGGCCGATGTCGATGGCCGGGTTGATGCTGTGGCCGACGTCGTGCAGGATGTCGACCTTGAGGACACGGCTCTCGCCGGTCAGCGTGTCGATGGCAACCTCGGAGCAGGCCGCGCCGTAGGCGAAGTAGTAGAACGGGCGCCCGCTCAGCGTGGTCTTGTCGTAGTGGATCTTCGGCGTGCAGTAAAAGCCGTCGCTCCACAACTGGATGCGGTTGCTCCAGGCGAGATGCGCCACCTCCTTGAAGGAGCGCGTCGCTTTCGGGGTGACCACCAAAGCGTTCTCGAACCACACCGCCCCCGCGCCGCAGCCGTCCAGCCCGGAAACGAAAGCGGCCAGGTTGTCGCGCACATTGCGGGCGGCAAACTGCGCGGCGCGGCCGTTCAGATCGGTGCCGCTAGAGGCTGCGGTGGCTGAAGCATTGGGCACTTTGCTGGTGTCGCTGGCGGTCGCCATGACGGATTCGAATGGAATGCCCAGTTCGTCG
>JBCKPE010000081.1:0-8637 GCA_038901875.1 Burkholderiaceae bacterium | reverse complement strand
CAAATAAGCCTGCGTGAAATTCTGGAAATCTTCTTCCTGATCCATGACCCGACCACGCTGAACCGCCAGGGCAATGATGTCGGCACGCAGTACCGAAGCGGGATTTACTTCACGACGCCCGAGCAGAAGGCACAGGCTGAGGACATGCTGCGCGAGATGAACGAAGTCAAGCTGTTTGGACGCGCCGTCGTGACCGAGCTGTTGCCCCTCACCAATTACTGGCCGGCCGAAGACTACCACCAGGACTTCTTCGAAAGGAATCCCAACCAGGGTTACTGCATGGCGGTGGCTGCGCCCAAGATTGCGAAATTTCGCAAGACCTTTGCATCCCGCGTCAAGGCCTGAGCGAGCGGGTCGGCGCCCTCACCCCAACCCTCTCCCGCGAGCGGGAGAGGGAGAGGGAGCGAGAGAGGGTGAGGGAGAAGGAGAAGGAGAGGAGGACCAATTCAACTCCCTCTCCACCGTACTCGGGGGAGAGGGTAGGGGTGAGGGGGCGAAGGCTGGCCTCGCCGAATTTTGTCGCTAACCAGGTCAATTCATGATCCGCACCCGCCAGCTCGCGTTTGCCTATCCGCAGGGGCCGCGCATCGAGTTTGCCGACGTCGACCTACCCCAGGGCGGGCAGTTGCTGGTGTTGGGACCATCGGGCTGCGGCAAGTCGACCTGGCTTGCCCTGGCCGCCGGATTGCGCCGGGCGACACAAGGTGTGATCGAGGTGGCCGGGCAGGCCCTGCCTTCCCTGCGGCCAGCGGCGCTCGACGCCTGGCGCGCCAGAACCATTGGTTTTCTGCCGCAACGGCTGCACTTGAGCGCGGCGCTGGACCTTCGCGGCAACCTCGCGCTGGTCTATTTCGCCTGTGGGCAGGCTGTCGATTCGGCGCGAATCGAAGCCAGCCTGGCCCAGTTGGGATTGGCTGAACTCGCGCGACGCCGGCCGCAGGAACTGTCGGTCGGGCAGGCGCAAAGGCTTGCGCTGGCTCGCGCGCTGCTGCTGTCGCCCCGGCTCATTCTGGCCGACGAACCGAGCGCCAGCCTGGACGACGCCAACGCCGCCGCCGTCCTGGCGCTGCTGCAGGAAAACGCGAAACGATGCCAGGCCAGTCTGGTCATCGCCACCCATGACGCACGGGTGCGGCAGGCGCTGCCGCAGGCGCTGCGCATTGAACTGCCTGCCCTCGCGGCGAATGCGAAGGGTCCGACGCAGGCGCTGAACGGGATGCCGCCGTGAACAGCGTCACCCTGGCCTGGCGCTATCTTTGGTCGCGTCCCCTGCCGGCGCTGCTGAACCTAAGCCTGCTGACGCTCGGGCTGGCTTCGGTCACCTTCGTGCTGCTGACCAGCGAACAGGTCGAACGGGCGTTCGAACGCGACCTGGCTGGCATCGACGTGGTGGTCGGCGCCAAGGGCAGTCCGATGCAACTGATCCTGTCCGGTGTGTTCCACATTGACGTTCCGCCCGGCAACATTGCCCTCTCCGACCTGCAGGCGCTGGCCGAGCACCCGCAGGTGGCGACGGTCATTCCACTTTCCATGGGCGACAGCTTTCGCGGCTACCGCATCATTGGCACGACGCCGGACTACATCGCGCATTACGGCGCCGTGCTGGCCCAGGGCGCACCCTGGAGCGCCGCCATGCAGGCGGTGCTCGGGGCTCGCGTCGCGCGGGAAACAGGGCTTGCTCCGGGCCAGCAGTTCAGCGGCTCGCACGGACTGGCGCAGGGCGGCGAACAGCATGGCGACAACCCTTACCAGGTGGTGGGCCTGCTTGCGCCCTGCGCCTGCGTGCTGGACCGGTTGATCCTCACCGGCGCGGAATCGGTCTGGCAGGTTCATGAAAAGAGCAACGCCGCGAGCGAGGAGGATCGCAAGATCCTGGAGACCGAACGCGAGGTGACGCTGGCGCTGATCCGCTACAAAACGCCACTCGCCGCGGTGACCTTCCCCAGGTACGTGAACGCCAGCACGGCGCTGCAGGCGGCGGCGCCCGCCGTCGAGGTGACGCGATTGCTGCAAATGATGGGGGTGGGCACGGCGGTGCTGAAGGCCTTTGGCGCGGTGCTGCTGCTGACGGCCGCGCTCAGCGTGTTCATCGCGCTTTGGAACGCGGTGCGCGAGCGCCAGGGCGATCTTGCGATGCTGCGCATGCTGGGCGCCAGGCCGAGCCGCGTCGCCGGCCTGGTGCTGTGCGAGGCTCTTTGGCTGGCCGTTCTGGCCTGCGCCCTGGGACTGCCGGCGGGACACGCGCTGACCTCCTTGGTAGGCTATGCTCTGGACGCGCAGCGCTCGCTGTCGATCAGCGGTTGGGTCTGGCTGCCGGTCGAAGCGGCGGTTTTGTCGCTCACCGGGCTGCTGGCCCTGCTGGCCGCATGGCTGCCGGCGATCGCCGCCTACCGAGTCGATGTTTCGCAACTTCTTGAGACGAGGTGAGGACGATGAAAAAGCGCTTGATGATCGCCGGCATGCTGTTGCTGGCTGCAGCCGGGGCGACGGCGCAGCACGCGGATAAGGAAATCAAGGAAGACGTCAAGCGCCACCGGGCGATGGCGGCGGCCCATGAGGGTGCGGCAAAATGCCTTGATGCGGGCAAGAAACACGAGCAGTGCATGAAGGAACTTCAGGCCACCTGCAAGGGCCTCGCCATCGGCAAGACTTGCGGCATGAAACATGAGCATTGAATTCCAAGGCGCCCGGCGGCGCAGGAATCAGATACAGGAGCGAAACATGAGCGTTCAGGAATCTCTCAATCGCAAATGCCCGGGCTGGCGCGCCTGGCTGCCGGCGATGCTGGCCATGCCGATGCTGCTGGCCGCGCTGGGCCTGCCCGCGGCGGCCCTGGCGCAGCTGAGTTCACCCGTTGCGCCAAGCGCGATAGGGCCGGGCATCCACAGTCCGAACAGTCCCTTTGCACCGTTGTCGGCGCGCGCCGACGTGGTGCCCTGGTCGGTGCTGACCGACATCACGCTCAAGACCGAGAAGAATCGGCTGCTGCCGGTGTTCAAGGCGGCCCAACTGATGCTGCATCAGAAGACCCAGCGCATCCAGGGCTTCATGATGCCGCTGGAGGCGGGTGAGCGCCAGCGCCATTTCCTGCTGACCTCGGTGCCGATGAGCTGCGGTTTTTGCACCCCGGGCGGACCCGAGAGCATGGTCGAGGTGCGCACCAGGACGCCGGTCAAGTACAGCCTGGAGCCGGTGGTGATCGAGGGCCAGTTTGTCGTATTGAAGGACGATCCCTACGGCCTGTTCTACCGTGTGACCGAAGCCATCAGCGTCAACTAGCGATCGGCACACGACCATCTCGGCGCGCCTGATTGGCGACAAGGCTCAGCATGGCCGCCCGTCGCCCCACACCCCAACCCTCTCCCCCGCGAACGGTGGAGAGGGAGCTGACTGCCCCTGCTCCCTCTCCCGCTTGCGGGAGAGGGTTGGGGTGAGGGTCGATGCGGGCGGCCGTCTCATGTTGAGCTGAAGTTCGTCGCTATTCAGGTCGCCGCAAATCCCACCCCGCGCGCGGAGCGAGTAATGCAGAGTATCGTCAAGTGAACCATTCCAAAACGCTACGCATCGGCGGCGCCTCGGCCTTCTGGGGCGACAGCTCGGTGGGGGCGGCGCAGCTCGTGCGCCAGGGCATGGTTCAGTACCTGGTGTTCGATTACCTGGCCGAGCTGACCATGTCGATCATGGCGGCGGCGCAACAGAAGAACGCAGAAGCCGGCTACGCCACCGATTTCGTCACGGTGGCCATGCGCTCGGTGCTGCCCGAGCTGGTCGCCAAACAAATTCGTGTTGTCAGCAACGCCGGCGGCATGAACCCGCTGGCCTGCGCCCGGGCTCTTGAGTCGCTCTCGCGCGAAATGGGCCTTTCCCTGCGCATCGCCGTCGTGCTGGGCGACGACGTGATGCCGCTGCTGGCAGAACTGCGCGGCGAGGGCGTGCGCGAAATGCAGTCAGGCCGGCCGTTGCCCGAGACGGTGCTCAGCGCCAATGCCTACCTCGGCGCGCTGCCGGTCAAGGCTGCGCTGGACGCCGGCGCTCAAGTCGTGATTACCGGCCGCTGCGTCGACAGCGCCGTGACGCTTGGCGTATTGATGCACGAATTCGGCTGGGCCGAGGACGACTACGACCGGCTCGCGAGCGGCAGTCTGGCCGGTCACATCATCGAATGCGGCTGCCAGGCCACCGGTGGCCTCTTCACCGACTGGAGCGAGGTGCCGGACTGGGCCCATATCGGCTATCCCGTGATCGAGTGCCGCGACGACGGCAGCTTTGTCGTGACCAAACCAGCGGGCACCGGCGGTCTGGTGAGCGTGCCGGTCGTCACCGAGCAGTTGCTCTATGAAATCGGCGATCCGTCGAGTTACCTGTTGCCTGACGTGATCTGCGACTTCTCCAACGTGAACATGGCGCAACAGGGCGAGCACCGGGTCGAGGTGCGCGGCGCCAGGGGCCGCGCGCCGAGCAGCCACTACAAGGTGTCGGCGACCTATGCGCAGGGCTTTCGCTGCTCGGCGCAACTCACCATCGTCGGCTTCGACGCCGCTGCCAAAGCCAGACGGACCGGCGAGGCGATCCTCGAGCGCACGCGCGAACTGCTTGCCGCGCAGGGCCTGGACGATTACAGCGCGACCCACATCGAGGTGCTGGGGAGCGAATCCGGTTACGGGCCTCATGCGCAACCGGTGCCGCTGCGCGAGGCGGTGCTGCGACTGAGTGCGACGCACCGCAGCAGGGGAGCGCTGGAACTGTTCGCGCGCGAAATTGCGCCTGCCGGCACCTCCTGGTCCCCGGGCACCACGGGAGCCGGAGGCGGACGCGCCGGCGTTTCACCGTCGATCCGGCAGTTTGCCTTTCTGCTGGAAAAGCGCCGGCTGCAGCCCGAGGTGGTGCTGGACCAGGTGCGCATCGCGGTGACGGTGCCGGCCGGGCGCCCCGAGCTGCCGATCGATGGCGTTCAGGCGTTTCTGTCAGGGCGGTCCGGTCCGGGCGGGCCGGCCTCTGCAGCGGCGGCGGTCGAAGCATCGACTGGCAGCGATGATCGCCTCGAAGTGCCGTTGATCCGCATCGCGCATGGCCGCAGCGGCGACAAGGGCGACATTTCCAACATCGGCATCGTGGCGCGACGACCAGAATGGTTGCCGCTGATTCGCGACCAGGTCACCGAGGCGGCCGTCGCGGCCTGGCTGGCCCATCTGGTGCAGGGGCGCGTCACGCGCTATGACCTTGCCGGCAGCCACGCCCTGAATTTCGTTTGTGAGCAGGCCCTCGGCGGGGGCGGCATGGCGTCGCTGCGTAACGATCCACTGGGCAAGGGCATGGCGCAGATTCTGCTGGCCATGCCGGTGCGGGTGCCACGCGACTGGCTCCTAGCACCCAGCGGGGCGCAAGCTACCAACGGTCGCGCTCGACCTTTTTGGTCACTTCCTTGACCGAGGCGTCCTCTCTCTTTTTCAGGCGCGAGGCCTCGGCTGGGGACAGAAAGTTCGATAGCCCGCGGCGGCTGTCGTCCGCATGAACGCCGCCGAGCAAGCCAAACTCCGTGCTGTGAATTTCATAAACCCGCATCAGCACCGCAACCACGTCGTACGGAAAACCGGCGCGACCGTCGGTGTCGATGTAGAGAATCTCCTGCAGCTTCTTGTGCAGTTCGCGCGTGCCCCACATCATCACGATCATTTTCCAGATCCGCGTGTACTTCTCCTGCACCAGTTCCAGCGTCTGCTGCGGATCCATCGCCGTGGCCATGGTGCGCGCTGAATCCCGGTACAGCTTCTTGATCGACTCGCCCGTCTGCTCTTCCTTCAGCTTCAATTCGAGCAGGCTCAGCGCATGGGTCGCGGCCATCGCCGCCTGCGTCGAGGCGGCAAACTCGCGGCTCGGCAACGGCATAGGAGCGGAATCGTCCTGCTCCTGGGGTTCCTTCTCTCCCAATCCAAACATGCGAGCGAACAGATTCTTCATGGCATCATCCGGTTGGCTGTGAGGTGACGTTGGCGACCGGCGCTTTCATGTTGCCAACGCCGGGTCGTGCCCAGGAATTGTAGTCCCGGACGGCCCGCCGGCAAGCCGCGCGCGTGGCCCGTTTATCCAAGGAGCAACAGATGTTCAGTGCCCTGCTGGTGGAAAAGGACGATGCCGGTTACCGCGCCCAAGTGCGGCCAGTGGACGACGCGCTCCTTGGCACGGGCGAGGTGACGGTTCGCGTTGAATATTCGACCATCAACTACAAGGACGCGCTCGCCATCACCGGAAAGTCTCCCGTGATACGAAGGTTCCCGCTGATCGCCGGCATCGACTTTTCCGGTGTCGTCGAGCACAGCGCTGACCCACGCTACCAGGCCGGCGACCGGGTGCTGCTGAACGGTTACGGCGTCGGTGAGAGTCACCCCGGCGGCCTGGCGCAGCGCGCCCGAGTCAAGGCGGACTGGCTGGTGCCTCTGCCAACAGGCCTGAGCACAAGCCAGGCCATGGCCATCGGCACCGCCGGCTACACCGCGATGCTGTCTGTGCTGGCACTGCAGCGTCACGGGCTGACGCCCGCCAGCGGGGACATGCTGGTGACCGGCGCCAGTGGCGGCGTCGGCAGCATTGCGCTGTCGATCCTCGCTGGCCTGGGCTTTCGCGTCATCGCCTCGACCGGGCGCACCGAGGAGGCGCCTTACCTGAAGAGCCTGGGCGCTGCCGAGGTGATTGCGCGCGAGGAACTCTCATCGCCGGGCAAGCCGCTGGCGAAAGAACGCTGGGCTGGTGTCGTCGATTCGGTCGGCAGCCACACGCTGGCGAACGCCTGCGCCGGCACCCGTTACGGTGGCGCGCTGGCCGCCTGCGGCCTGGCGCAGGGCATGGACTTTCCCGGCTCGGTGGCGCCCTTCATCCTGCGCGGCGTCACGCTGTACGGCATCGACAGCGTGCTGGCGCCGCAGGCGCTGCGGCGCGAAGCCTGGGAGCGGCTCGCGCGTGAGCTGGACCACGGCAAGCTCGCCAGCATCACGCGCGAGATCACGCTCGACCAGGCGGTTGGCGCGGCAAATGATGTGCTGGCGGGGCGCATTCGCGGTCGCGTTGTTGTTGATGTGAACGGCTGAGGGCGATGACCGAATTTGGTGAGCATTTGTAGCCATACCCAATTCGATATAATTAACCCATGCCCACGCCGCCGATAGAGAAGCCTCTGCATTGGGTAGGCTCGGCTAAGAAAGACTTGTTGGCTTTGCCGGATGACGTGGTGGACGACTTCGGCTATGCGCTGGGTGCGGTGCAAATGGGCGCGACGCCGGCGCAGTCCAAACCCTGGAAGGGCGAAGGACCGGGTGTGCTGGAGTTGATTGAAAACCATCGGGGCGACACCTTCCGGGCGGTGTACACAGTGCGCTTTTCCAGGGCGGTTTATGTGCTGCATTGCTTCCAGAAAAAATCGCCCAGCGGCGTCCGCACGGCACAGACCGACGTTGACCTGATTCACGAGAGATTGAAGCTGGCCCAGCAGCATTACAAGGACTACCATGAAAGCTAAACCAAAAACCAAGCTGTCTCGAACAATCGAAACGGGCTCCGGCAATGTGTTTGCCGACTTGGGCTTGCCGGACGCCGACGAGCGCCAATTGCGCACGCAACTGGCGGTGCGCCTGAACGAATTGCTGCTCTCCGAAGGGCTGACGCAGACAGCCGCTGCCCTGCGATTGGGAATTGCGCAACCGCATGTGTCGGAGCTGAAGAACTACAAGCTGAGCCGCTTCTCCAGCGAACGGTTGCTTCATTTCATCACTTTGCTGAATCGCGATGTGGAGATCTTCATTCGCCCGCGTGCCTCTGCGCATGAGACACGCTCGGTTGCTGGAACGGTGACAGTGTGGGAGACCGTTCGGTGATGAGCGCAACAATGCGATCTGTTCCTGAGGGCGTGCTCGGCGCGATTGGCAACACGCCATTGATCGAGCTTCGAAAGGTCGTGCCGGCCGGTTCCGCGCGGGTCGTCGCCAAGATCGAATCGGCCAATCCAACCGGCAGCATGAAGGACCGGATGGCCCAGGCGGCGATTGAGGCCGCGCAAGCCGATGGTCGTCTTGCGCCTGGCGGAACGGTGGTCGAGTACACCGCAGGCACCACCGGCATTTCGCTGGCACTGGTTTGCGCGGCCAGGGGCTTTGCGCTGGAGGTGGTGTTTTCTGACGCCTTCACTGAAGAGAAGCGGCGCACCATGCAGGCCTTTGGCGCGCGGGTCACCGATGTTCGAAGCGACAACAAGCAGATCAACGAGGCGCTGATCAAGGCCATGATCAGCCGCGCGGCGGAGATTAGCCGACGCCCCGGCCATTGGTACTGCGACCAGCTCAACAACCACGACGCCATCGCCGGCTACCTGCCGCTCGGGCAGGAGCTGTGGCGCCAGACCGACGGGGCCATCGACGCCTTTGTGCATTCGGTCGGCACGGCCCATTCGATCCACGGCGTCACCCAGGCGCTGTGGGAGCACAACCGGCGCATTCACATCGTGGCGGTCGAGCCGGAGGAATCCGCCGTTCTGTCGGGCCAGCCATCGGGCTCGCACAAAATCGAAGGCATCGGCATTGGCTTCATCCCGCCGCTGTGGCAGCGCGAACGGGTGAACGAGATCCAGACCGTCAGCACCGAGCAGGCCAA
>JBCKPE010000080.1:0-8684 GCA_038901875.1 Burkholderiaceae bacterium | reverse complement strand
CGATACGACGGTGCAGGAGAAAGCCATCGCGCACCCGGTGGACAGCCGGCTGTTGGAGAAAAGCCCGGCACAAGGTGGTCAGCGCGGCCAAACGTTCGGGCATCGCTCTCAAGCAAACCTTCGCCAAGGAGGGCAAGACCCTGCGGCGCAAGGCCGGCGGCTACGCGCACGCCAAACAGTTTCGGCGCCTGAAGAGGACCGTCAAACGCCAACGCACGATCCTGGGCGTGGTGATGCGGGAGGTGCAACGCAAGCTCGATGCGCTGAGCAGTGTGCTTGGCGCAGGCGAACAACCCGTTGGCACGGCGCCAAACCCCAAGGCCATCGCCGATCTGTGGCTGTGGCTCGGGCGCGCCGAGCGCATCCGCACCCAGCAGCGGCACGACAAGAACAAGCTGTACGCACTGCATGCACCGGAGGTCGAGTGCATCGGCAAGGGCAAGGCGCGCAAGCCCTATGAGTTCGGCGTCAAGGTCAGTCTGGCCGTCACACACAAGCAAGGGCTGATGGTGGGCGCCAGAAGCTTTACCGGCAACCCGTTTGACGGCCACATTCTGGCCGCGCAGCTGGAGCAAACGACGATTCTGCTGCAAGACCTGGAGCGCAGTCCCAAACAGGTCATCGTGGACCTGGGGTTCCGTGGGGTGGACGCGGACAACCCAGGCGTTGAGATCATCCACCGGGGCAAGTACAAGTCGCTCACCACTGTGCAACGGCGTTGGCTCAAGCGCCGACAGGCCATCGAGCCGATGATCGGGCACGCCAAGTCCGACAACCGCTTGGATCGCTGCTGGCTCAAGGGTGCGCTGGGAGACGCGCTGCACGCGCTGAGTTGCGCGCTGGGCTACAACATCCGCTGGCTGATGCGGGCGATTGTTCGCCTGGGCATCGGGGTGGTTTTTTTGCGCCTGCTTTTGGCCGCCCTCATGGCGCCCATGGCCCGGCCCTCCAGCGTCAGATCGTCCCATGCCTCCCGACTGGCGGCATGGGCTCGCTCCAGCGCCGCCCGGCTGACTTGGTCGGCGCCTACAGCGGCCTTCGCGGCGGCCTGATTTGAATTTTGCAGGGCCGACTGAATACACCTCGTTCATTCGTGGCAATTCCCCGCCGCACGGCGCGGCGAATGGCGTTGTCCAGTTCCCCCCGCCAATGCATGGGTCATTCAACAAGTTGATCCTGACGTTGACTTGGGTTCCCCAAGACAACAAGTCTCTCGAACGCGGCACATTGGCGATGAAGCTCACCGAGAATGGTCGAAAGCTCGTTGGCCATGGCGCGTTCTATTCCCCCGCGACGGAGAAGGTTCATACGTCTTCCTTTGAAGCGACACCACATTCGTAGCTGGTGCCAAGTTGAGGCCCAACCCTCTCCGTGAACCACCTCGTTAAGTCGTTGATTTTGATTGGAAGCGCGGCATGGGGGCGAGATACGAACCCGGGCAACCAGTTGGCACTGGTTTTTTCAGTGCGGGCCCAGATACGAACCTCGCCCGGCCTCAATCCTCGTCTTTGTACAGGTCCTGCCCGCGCGCCAGCCGGCGGGCGACATCGGCGGTCTGCAACTGGGCGCGGGGTGTTGGAGAGTGCGCGGCCAGCCAGCGCGCGACGGCGACCAGGGCGACGTTCCCTTCGGCCGCGTCGCTCGAATCGCCCGAATTTCCCGAATCACCCCATTCGCGCCACTGGCGAACGCCGGCCTCGAGCATCTGGAAGCTGTGAAACCCGGCATCCTCCCTCAGCAACGCGCGGGACAGGGTGGCGACGAGCGCATCGCCCGGCAGTCCCAACGCGAAGGCGCGCGCCACCAGCCGCGCGGCTTCCAGCGGCGCGCCTTGCCGGTCCAGCGCGCCGAGAAAGGCGTCATGGATCTGCGTGGGATCGCCTGGCAGGTCGTCCAGCGTATCGGCCTGCGACAGGCGCGCCGGGGGCACGTTGAGAAAGCGGATCAGCCAAAGCCGCAGCGCGCCATGAAAGACGCCGCGCAAGGCGTCGGGTGAATCCGTCGGCACGCGTTTGAGTAACTGGTGCAGCGCGTTGCAGAAGGTGAAGGCGTGGTGCGCCGTGTCCCAGTCGGAATGCTCGTTGGCGGTGCCGAAGCGCGCGACGCGCAGGGCGGCGGCATGGGCCAGCGCAAGCCCGAGATCGGCGCCGGTTGCCCCGTCGCACAGGGCCGACTTCAACGCTTCGACGATTGATCCGGGTTCTTCTCCGAGCAGCGCGTCGGCCAGCGCGGCGTGCGAAGACCATGAGCCGCGACGAGGAGCACCCGCTGCCAGCAGCGCGGGCAGCTCGGCAAACGCCGCCTCGCAGATTGGAATGAGGTCAACCGGATGACGCCAGGAATCGCTTTCTTCCGCGCCGCGTGCCTGCACCAGCGGCCCGACCAGCGTCGGCAGCACCTCGGCTGCGTGTTCCCAGCCAATGACGTCGAGCAGTTCGAAGCCTTTGTTGATGAAGTCCAGCGTATGCCCGCCATCGGCGAAGTAGCGGTCGGACACAGCTTCGAGCAGCAGTAACGCGGCCTCGCCTGGCGTCGCGCCGCCGGAAATTGCGGTGAGCAGGGTGCGCTCTGCGCCGTCGCGGTGCCGCACGCGTGTCCAGTCGCGCAGCCAGTGTGAGAGCGTCGCAAGGTCATGCCCGGCGGCGGTCGCAAAAGGCTGCCGCGAACGCCGCGCAGGCATGCCGGCGCAGTCTTCGGCGACGCGCCGCAAGCCCTGGTACAGCGCAAGGTAGCGCTCCTCCGGTGGCAGCGCAGGCAGCAGGTTGGCAAGCGCGGTCAGGATGGTGAGGCCAACGCTCCAGTCGTCGCGCGCCTTTGCTCCGAACAGGGCCGCCTCGCGCACGATCTCCCGGTCCGCGACGCCTTCAGCGCCCAGGCCAAGCACAGCCTTGGCAAGCACCAGCGGCAGGTTCTGCTCCAGCCCCTCGCGCAACCGATTGCGCCAATGCCCGGCGCCGTCGGCGTAGCCTGGACGCGCGCCGACCCAGACGACGCCGTCGCGCAGCTCCACTGGCGCGGTGGGTACGTCATCGGCCCAGGGGTCGAAGGTGCCGCCGGTGGCCAGATCGAATCGGGCGTGGTGCCAGTGGCAGGTCAGCATGCCGTTTTCGACCGAGCCGCGATGCAGCGGAAAGCCCATGTGCGGGCAGCGGTTGTCGAGCGCGTAAACATGGCCCTGCTCGTGCACAACAAGCAGCGGGCCGCACGGGCCGTTCGCCACCACCATGCGCTTCTCCGCGAGCTCTACCAGCGGACAGACGCGGATGAATTGTTGGTCGCTGGCGTCATTGGGCATGGTCGAAGTCTAGCCAATTTTGCCGGTCGAGCGCCCGATCGCCTGGAGCAACCAGCGGTGCGCGCTGCTGGCATCGACCCGGCTGTGCCAGACGGCGTCCACATGCACCGGCTGCACCTCGAACGGCAGCGGGCGCGACGCCAGTTGCTCGGCGAAGCCGGTGATGTCGATGAAGTGACGCGGCAACACGGTGACCAGGTTCGAATGGGCCACCACCCTGGCCGCCGTGAAGAACTGGTTCACCGTCAGCACCACGCGGCGCTGGTGGCCCACGGTGGCCAGGGCTTCGTCGACGAAGCCGAACGGCTGGCCGCTAAAACTCACCAACAGATGACGCGCCGCGCAATAGCGGCTCATCGTCAGCGGCCCGCTGGCCAGCGCATGGCCGGAGCGCACCACGCAGACATACTCGCCGTCGTACAGCCGCTGGTGGGCGAAGGTCACTGCCTTGCCGACCTGGGCGCGCGCCGTCAGGTCGGCCAGCACGGCGGGGAAATGCCCGATCGCCAAGTCGATCGCCTCCTCGTCCAGCAGCTTGCGCGGATCGCGCGTGTTCAGCGGCACCACGCGCAGCGACAGGTCCGGGGCCTCGGCCTCCAGGATGTCCATCAGGCGCGGCACCAGTTCGGCGGCAGTGGCGTCGGCCATCGCCAGCGTAAACGTGTTCTCCGCCTTGGCCGGCTCGAAATCCTGCGGCGCCAGCGATTGCTGCAACTGCCGCAGTGACTCGCGCACGGCCGGCCATAGGGCTAGAGCGCGCGGCGTGGGCTCCATGCCCTGGCCGCTGCGGCGCACCAATTCGTCGCCCAGCGCCTCGCGCAGGCGGCGCAGGGCGTTGCTCACGGCCGGTTGGGTGAGCGACAGGTTGCGTGCGGCGCGGGTCAGGCTGCGCTCGGCCATGACCTCGTCGAACACGCGCAGCAGGTTCAGGTCCAGTGTGCGGAAGTTGGGAAGAGTCTTTGCAGGCGGCATGGCAGGCTCTATTAATCACCATTGTGAATGATATCCATAATGAATATAAACTTGAATCGTATTGGCGTTAACCCTAGTATGAGGTTGTGTGCCAAGTCCGCACGCATCCTTGAAAGGGAACACACCATGACCAGCTTTATCAATCCCGACTTTCCGACAGAACACCGCGGCGTCGCGCGAATCGAGGCCGTTGTTGCGGCCGTGCAGCGTCTGCGTGGCAGCATAGCGGGCGCCAGAGGGCTGGCGGCGATGTTGATGGCCGGCGCGATTTCGGCCCTGGTGCTGGTGGCCGACCAGATCGTCGGTACCTGGACGGACGAACATCTGCTGATGGCCTGGGTCGCGCTGTGGGTGGCCATCTTTGTCGCGCTGGCCCTGTTCGCCGGGACTGCGCGCGACTGGTCGGTGCGGATGAAGGCGGCGCTGAAGGCACGCTCGCGGGCCGCGGCAGAGCGCGCCGCCGACGAACGCACCTGGGCCATCGCCCTGACCGATCCGCGCCTGATGGCCGATCTGCAGATGGCCAGGCTGCGCGCCGAGCGCGACGCGGAGGCCAGCGGCGAACCCATGCCGGACTGGCCCTTTGCCGATGTCCCGACCCAGTCCATGTCGCAACGCCAGCTGTTTCGCACCAGCGACTCGTCCTGGTCGAGCGTCAACCAGATCGCATCAGCAAGCCATTCGAGGACCAGGGCCAAGCAATGACCATCCACATTCGGGAGCTTTCCCGCAACGACCTGCCCGCGCTGGAGCAGCATTTCGTGGCGCTCGGCAGCAAGGACCGGCGGCTGCGCTTCGGCGTCGCGCTCAAGGATGGCGCGATCCAGGGCTATGTGCAGAGCATCGATTTCGCGCGCGATGCGGTGTTCGGCGTGCTGGATGATGAGCTGCGCATCGTCGGCGCGGTGCATCTCGCCAGCGACGGCGAGCGGGCTGAACTGGGCATGTCGGTGTTGCCGGGGCATCGGGACTGCGGCATCGGCGGTGCGCTGTTCAGGCGCGCCCAGCTGCATGCCCGCAACCATGGTGTGCGCGCCATATCCGCGCATTGCCTGGCGGAAAACGGCGCCATGATGCATCTGGCGCACAAACGGGGCATGGACGTGGTGGCCGAGTCCGGCGAAGCCGAGGCCTGGCTGCGCTTGCCACCCGCCGACGCCTCCAGCTACGTGAGCTCGATGTTCGAGCAGGGCGCCGCGGTATTCGACTATGCGCTGAAGAACCAGATGGCCCGCGCAAGGCGCGTCGCCCATGCATTTACCACGGGCCTGGCGCAGCGCGAAACCTTGGAGTAGATTCAGCGCCCCTTGGCCTTGCGCCAGGCAGCGAAGTCGTCCTTCGACTTTTGCTCGGTCGGCGGGTACAGGCCGAGGATGCTGCGGCCTTCGAGCACCTTCTCGGTGACGAAGTCCTCGAAGGCGGTCATCTCCACCGCCTCGTCGGCGATCGCGTCGGCGAGATGCGCCGGGATCACGACAACGCCTTCGCGGTCGCCGACCACCACGTCGCCGGGCCAGACCGCCACGTCGCCGCAGCCAATCGGCACGTTGATGTCGAGCGCCTGGTGCAGCGTCAGGTTGGTCGGCGCCGAAGGTCGCTGGTGGTAGGCCGCGAAGGGCAGGGCGGCGATTTCGGGCGAGTCGCGAAAACCACCGTCGGTGACGGCGCCAGCGACGCCGCGGACCATCAGGCGCGATACCAGGATCGCGCCGGCCGATGCCGCGCGCGCATCCTTGCGGCTGTCGATCACCAGCACCGCGCCCGGGGGACAGTCCTCCACCGCCTTGCGCTGCGGGTGCGCGCGGTCCTGAAACACGGTGATCGGGTTCAAGTCTTCGCGCGCCGGGATGTAGCGCAGCGTGAACGCCTCGCCCACCATGTTGGGCAAGTTGGCGTTGAGAGGGCGCACGTCCTGGATGAATTGGTTGCGCAGGCCGCGTTTGAACAACGCGGTGCACAGAGTGGCGGCACTCACCGTTTTGAGCTTGTCGCGGGTCTGGGACGTGAGGGTCATGGGCGCTTCAGAAAATGTCGGGCTCACCCACCGGCGCGCCGAACGAGGTTTCAAGGAAATCGAAGTCGCAGCCCTCATTGGCCTGCAGGATATGGCGGCTGAACATCCAGCCGTAGCCGCGCTCGAAGCGCGGTTTCGGTGGCACCCAGGCGGCGCGCCTTCGCGCCAACTCATCGTCGCTGACCTCAAGGTGGATGCGCCTTGCCGGCACGTCCACCGTGATCATGTCGCCGGTTTTTACCAGCGCCAGCGGGCCGCCGATGTAGGCCTCGGGCGCGGCATGCAGCATGCAGGCGCCGTAGCTGGTGCCGCTCATGCGCGCGTCCGACAGGCGCAGCATGTCGCGCACGCCCTGGCGCAGCAGCTTGGACGGGATCGGCAACATGCCCCACTCAGGCATTCCGGGCCCACCCTGCGGGCCGGCGTTGCGCAGCACCAGCACATGGTCGGCCGTCACATCAAGGTCGGGGTCTTCCACCGCTTTCTTCATCGACGGGTAATCGTCGAACACAATCGCCGCGCCGGTGTGGCGCAGGAAGCGTGGCTCACAGGCGCTGGGCTTGATCACGACACCGTCGGGCGCCAGGTTGCCGCGCAGCACGGCCAGCGCGCCCTCGGCATAGAGCGGATTTTCCAGCGGGCGGATCACGTCTTCGTTGTACACCGCGGCGTCGCGAATGTTGTCTTCGACGCTGTGGCCATTCACGGTGAGGGCATCCAGATGCAGCTTGCCGCGCAGCCGGCTCATCAGCGCGGGCATGCCGCCGGCGTAATAGAAATCCTCCATCAGGTAGGTGGTTCCCGAGGGCCGGATGTTGGCGAGCACCGGCACATGGCGACTCGCCGCGTCGAAGTCCTCGAGACCGATGGCGCAGTCGGCGCCGGCGCGGCGTGACATCGCCACCAGATGGATGATGGCGTTGGTCGAGCAGCCCATGGCCATCGCCACCGTGATGCCGTTCTCGAAGTTGGCGCGTTTCAGCAGGCGCCGCGGTGTCAAATCATCCCAGACCATTTGCACGATGCGCCGGCCGCAGTCGGCCGCCATGCGCGGATGGTTCGAGTCCGGCGCCGGAATCGACGATGCGCCGGGCAGCGTCATGCCAATGGCCTCGGCAATCCCCATCATGGTGGCGGCGGTGCCCATGGTCATGCAGGTGCCGTTGCTGCGCGCGATGCCGCCTTCGACCTCCTGCCATTCCAGCGCGTTGATCTTGCCGGCGCGACGTTCGTCCCAGTATTTCCAGACGTCCGAACCCGAACCCAGCACCTTGCCTTTCCAGTTGCCGCGCAGCATCGGGCCGGCCGGCAGGTAGATGCAGGGCAGGCCGGCACTGAAGGCGCCCATCAGCAGGCCGGGCGTGGTCTTGTCGCAGCCGCCCATCAACACCGCGCCGTCGACCGGATGGCTGCGCAGCAGCTCCTCGGCCTCCATCGCCAGGAAGTTGCGGTACAGCATGGTGCTGGGCTTGACGAAGGGCTCGGACAGCGACAGCGCGGGCAGTTCCAACGGAAAGCCGCCGGCCTGCAGCACGCCGCGTTTCACGTCCTCGACCCGCTGCTTGAAATGCTGGTGGCACTGGTTGATATCGGACCAGGTGTTGAGGATGGCGATGACCGGCTTGCCAGCCCAATCGGCGCTGGCGTAGCCCATCTGCATGGCGCGCGAGCGGTGCGAGGAGGAACGCAGGTCGTCCGGCGCGAACCAGCGTGCGGAGCGGAGTTCGTCGGCGCGCTTGCGCGGGCTGTCGCTGTTTGGGTGGTCCATGCTGGCGCCTGAATGTCGTTGAGTTCCTCCATGGTAGCGGCGTCGGCGCGGGTGATGTCCTCCATCCAAAAGTGGTTTGCCGCTACCATGGCGTTTGACGTGAAATCGAGCACAGGCAACACCATGAAAACCGCGCTGGTACTGAACGGCCCGAATCTGAATCTGCTAGGCACCAGGGAGCCCGCGGTCTATGGCACGGCGACCCTTGAGGACGTGCGCGAAATTTGCGAGAAGGCCTGCGCCGAACATGGCTTCAAGCTCGATTTCCGGCAGAGCAACCATGAGGGCGAACTGATCGACTGGCTGCAACAGGCCGGCAAGGACGAGGCTGCGGGCGGCCTGGCCGGCGTGGTGCTTAACGCCGGCGGCTATACCCATACGAGCGTGGCGCTGCATGACGCGATCAAGGGCGCCGGAGTCACGCTGATCGAACTGCATATCAGCAATGTCCACGCGCGCGAGGCGTTTCGGCACCGTTCCTACATTTCTCCGGCGGCCAAGGCTGTGCTGGCCGGTTTCGGCGTGCAGGGTTACGCCTTTGCGCTGGCCGGTCTTGCCGCGCTGGCGCGCAAGTAGGTATTGACCCTGCAAAGCTGCGCCCGGGCAGGCCTCGGCGCTTCGGTGCGGCGGTCAGC
>JBCKPE010000079.1:0-8777 GCA_038901875.1 Burkholderiaceae bacterium | reverse complement strand
GTGCCTTCGCGTTGCAAGCGGTGCAAGGCCTCCAGCAGCGGCTTGAAGGGGCCGGCGGAAAGCGGTTCGGTTGCCCGGTCCTTTTCATGCTGGTGAAAGGCACTGAGCCCCTCCTTTTGATAGACCCGCTCGGCCTCGTCCGAAAACAGCACGGCGTCGCCGTCAAAGGCGACCCGCACTTCGTTCGGATAGGCCTCGGATGCATGCATCGAATGGGGATAAACCTGGGCCGCCGGAACACCGGCATTCAGTGCGGCGCGCACGTCGCTTAAATGCGCCGAAAGGAACAGATTCGCATGCAGCGGATGCAGGTAGCGCCAAGGCGGTTGACCGCGGGTGAAGCTGCCACGGTGGATGGCCAGACCATAGTGTTGCGCCGAGCGGAACACCCGCATGCCCGAGACCGGGTCATTGCGCGACAGGATAACGACCTCAACCCTCTGCACGCCATCGGTTGCGGTTGGCGTGCTGGGCGAAGTGTTGAAGGCCAGCAGTTTGCGCACCAGAGAAAACGCGACGCCGGGTTTGGCGGGCTGCTCCAGCCGCGACAACTGCAGTTGCATGTAGGCGCGGTCGCGAAATGGCCCAACGCCCTGCTCGAACACTGCGTTCTCTTCCTCGAAATCAAACAGGGCCCGTGACGAAATGGCCACCACCAACTTGCCGGCCAGCGAGGCGCTCATGCGACTATCTCGATAGCGGCGGATTGCGCTCGCATGGCTTCAAGCCTCGCGCAGGAACAGCCGGTAAACCGGATTCTCGGTCTCTTCAACATGGGGGAATCCCAGTGCGCCAAGGAATTCCGAGAAGGCGCGGCCATCCTTCTTTGGCACCTGCATGCCGACCAGAATGCGGCCGTAGTCAGCGCCCTGATTCCGGTAGTGGAATAGGCTGATGTTCCAGCCCGGCTGCATCAGGCTCAAGAATTGCATCAGGGCGCCGGGACGCTCGGGAAAAACAAAGCGCAGCAGGCGTTCGTCCTTGGCCAATGCGCTGCGCCCGCCCACCATGTGCCTGATGTGCTCCTTGGCAAGTTCATCATGGGTCAGGTCCAGGGTTTGAAATCCGTGCCGCACGAAGTTTTGCGTGATGCGCCCGCTCTCGCCCTTGCCATGGGTCGTCAGTCCGACAAAGACGTTGGCCATCGAGCGGTCGCTGATCCGGTAATTGAACTCGGTCACCTGGCGTGGTGGTCCGGGCAACTGGGCGATCAACGCGCAGAAGCGGCGAAAGCTGCCACGCTCCTCGGGAATCGTCACGGCAAACAGCGCTTCGCGTTCCTCGCCGACCTCGGCGCGCTCGGCGACGAAACGCAGCCGGTCGAAATTCATGTTCGCGCCACAAAGAATCGCCGCGTAGGTTTCGCCGCGCGTCTTGTGCCTCGCCACATAGGACTTGATCGCGGCCACCGCCAGGGCCCCGGCCGGCTCGACGATGCTGCGTGTGTCGATGAAGATGTCCTTGATCGCGGCGCACACTGCATCGGTGTCGACGGCGATGTACTCATCCACCAGTTCACGCGCGATCCGGAACGTCTCCTCCCCGACCTGCTTGACGGCTGTGCCGTCGGAAAAAAGCCCGACGTCGGCCAGGGTGATTCGCTCCTTAGCAGCCACCGAACGCATCATTGCGTCGGAGTCATTCATCTGCACGCCAATCACCCGGACCTCGGGGCGAACCGCCTTGATGTAGTTGGCGACACCCGAGATCAGGCCGCCACCGCCAATCGCCACGAACACCGCATGCAACTCGTTCGAGCCCAGTCGCTGGATCTGGCGCAGCAGTTCCATGGCAATGGTTCCCTGGCCGGCGATCACGTCCGGGTCGTCAAACGGGTGGACAAAGGTCAGGCCCTGCTGTTGCTCGAGTTGCAGCGCATGGCTGTGGGCGTCGGAGTAGCTCTCGCCATGCAGAACAATTTCTCCGTGGCTGCCGGCGAGGGCGCGAACCGCGTCGATCTTGAGTTGCGGTGTCGACACCGGCATCACGATCACAGCGCGGGCGCCAAGTTTGTGCGCGCTGAGCGCGACACCCTGCGCGTGATTCCCGGCCGAGGCGCAGATGACACCCTTGGCCAGTTGTTCCGGCGTCAGATGGGCCATCTTGTTGTAGGCGCCACGCAGCTTGAAGCTGAACACCGGCTGCTGGTCCTCCCGTTTCAGCAGCACCCGGTTGTGCAGGCGCCGGCTCAAGGCTCGCGCCGGCTCCAGCGCCGACTCGACCGCAACGTCATAGACGCGGGCCGTCAGAATCTTCTTCAGGTAGTCCGCTGGCGTCAGGGCTGGCGTGGCAGTCGCAACGGATCGTGCTGCCTTGTCGGGTACGGGGGCGCGTCGCATGGTTTTCCTCGGGTCCTGCATGATAGTGTCCACCGCTACACTTGTAATTTTGAAAGGCATCAGCCGATGGAAGTCACAGTCAGTTGGACCGGCGCCACCGGCGCGCAATCGGCCATGGGTTTTCTGGCGGAAACTGGGAGTGGGCACGCCTTCATGATGGATGGCGCCCCGGACACAACGACGCCGGAGAACGGCGGCCGCAATCTCGCGCCGCGGCCAATGGAAACGGTGCTGGCCGGCACCGGCGGCTGCAGTGCCTACGACGTGGTGCTGATCCTGAAGCGGGGTCGCCACGACGTTCGCTCCTGCAGCGTCAAACTGACGGCTGAGCGTGCCGTGACCGACCCCAAGGTATTCACCCGCATACAAATGCACTTCCGAGTCTCTGGCCGAGGCATCCCGGCAGCGGCGCTGGAGCGTGCCATCGCCCTGAGTCGCGACAAGCTCTGCTCGGCCAGCGTGATGCTCGGCAAGACTGCCGAGATTCTTACCAGCTACGAAGTGCTCGAAGCCAGGTAATTCCGGTATGCCGATGTATCTTGTAACGTTATGAGATACAATTCCCCATGATCAGAACGTTCCGACACAAGGGCTTGAAGGTCTTTTTCGGGAATGGGAGCCTCGCCGGCATTCAGGCTACGCATGCCCCGCGACTGGCTGCGATGCTGCGACGTCTGAACGAGACCACCAGCGCCCAAGGCATGAACCTGCCTGGTTGGAGCTTGCATCCGTTGAAGGGGCGCGAATTCAAGGGGCAGTGGTCTGTCTCGGTCAGTGGCAATTGGCGAATGACATTTGCGTTCGATGGCGCCGATGCCGTACTGGTTGACTATCAGGACTATCACTGAAACTGGAGAGAAAACGATGAAACGCATGTTCAACCCCCCGCATCCCGGCTTGACGCTGCGCGACGATGTGTTGCCGGCACTCGGGCTGAGCGTCACCCAGGCTGCCGGGCAACTCGGGGTGTCGCGCGTCGCGCTGTCCCGCGTGCTGAATGGCCGCGCTGCCATCTCGCCGGAGATGGCCCTGCGGATCGAAGCCTGGCTAGGCCTGGAGCGTGGAGGCGAGGCCCGACTGTGGCTGGCGGAGCAAAGCGCCTACGATGTGTGGCAGGCGCAGCAGCGGTTGCTGGCCATGCCGATGCATGTTCAACCGGCTCCGCTGGCTGCGTAAGCGGGCGGATTGGTTCCCGTCGTCTGTTGCGCCTTCTTGAGCGCATGCCGAGATTTTCCACCTGACCCAATGCCGAATACGCCCTTGCGGACTTGCAAATCGTGCAGGCAGGCCCTAAACGTGGTACGCGACGGTTGTCATCAGCCTGGCGGCAGCCGCCATGGCAGCTTTCGCCGGCCCGGGAAGCTCAGCCGCACCGGCGCGCTGCGCCTCGACGGCATGGCGCGACTCGTCGTCCTTCATCTGGGCAACGATCGCGCGCGACGCGTGATCGTTGGCCGGAAGTCGTGATTCATGGCCGGCAAGATGGGCCTCCACCTGACGCTCGGTTTCGACCAGAAAGCCAAGACTCACCCGGTCTCCCAAGCGTCCGGCCAGCAGCCCGACGCCAAAGGCGCCGGCGTACCAAAGGGGATTGAGCAATGACGCCCGGGCGCCCAGCTCGTCAAGCCGTTGCCGGGTCCATGCCAAGTGGTCGGTTTCTTCCTGCGCGGCGCGCTCGAATTGCAGGCGCAGCTTGTTGTTCCCGGTCGCCAGGGCTTGCGCCGCATAGAGCGCCTGCGCGCAAATTTCGCCGACGTGGTTGACGCGCATGAGCGCACCCGAGAGTGCCTTGTCGGCTGCACTGAGCTCGGTGGATTCAGCGGGAAGCAGGGGGCAGGGACGCGCGGCGCGCGGCCGCGCGAAAAGGGTGCGCAGGGCCTGGTCGGCCACCGAAATCAAGGTATCCATCTTGGTCGTCATGCTACCCGCGAAGAAACTTGGAGGCAGGCACAATGAGTGGAAACCCTGATTTGCAGCGTCTAAAGCTGCTTAATTTTTCATCAGACTGGAACGACAAATACTGATTGCCGGGCGGTGAACCCGCAGTATCCAAAGAGATTGTTGCAGCACTGCAACGAACAACGAAATTACTTGGTCGTTTCCGGCAAAAACCTTTGCGCTGGACTGCCGGGTCTGGTGCAATGGACCCAACTTCCGGAATGGAGGTTGGCCCGGGCTTCAAACCCCCCAGTTCCGGAGCCCTATGTTTAACCTTGGAGAAATTTGAAATGAAGAAAACTCTAGTAACTTTGGCTGCGCTGGCAGTTATCGGCGCAGCTTCCGCTCAATCGACCGTGACGCTTTACGGCAAAGTCACGACCGGCTTGCGTATTGCAACTCAAAAGGAGAACGGCGATGCGACGGCAGCCGGCAACGTTGGTCCGCAGATGGTGTCCAGCATGATGGGTGGTAGCCGCTGGGGTCTGAGAGGTTCCGAAGACCTCGGGGGTGGCCTCAAGGCCAACTTCCAGCTTGAGCAGGGCTTCAGCGTTGACACCGGTGCGGCGGGTGCCGCTACGCATCAGTTCTCGCGCCAGGCGTGGCTTGGCCTGTCCGGCGGCTTTGGCTCGATCACGGCTGGTGAGCAGTATCAAGTCTATGACATCGTGCTCTGCAGCATTAGCGTCAACGGTTGCGCCAACCAGGGTGCGGCGGCCTATGTCCACGGTCCCTCGAGCGCCTTTGGCATCCACACTGATCTTGCTTCGCTCGGAACGGTTCCCAATCTGTTCATCTACACCACGCCGGACATGAATGGTTTCAAATTGAGCGCGCAGTATGCGCCAGGTGAGAACAAAGTCCCCACGACCCAAGCGGCTGGTAACTTTACGGGTCTCCTGGGTACTTATGCTGCGGGGCCGATCAGTGCCTTCCTTGGCTGGGAGGGGATCAAGACCACTGCTGCTGGTACAGCAGCCATAAGGGTGCGCCACATCTCCTTTGGTGGCGTCTACGACCTTGGCGTGGCCAAGATTAGTGCTATGTATGAGAGGGCATCGACAAGCGCGTCCTCTGCGAGAGACACCGGTTGGCTGCTTGGCACCATCATTCCTCTGGGCGCAATGGATGTGCGCTTCGAATATGCCCGTGAGAAACAGTTGACCGATGCTGGCTTCAACGGCAAGGCTAGTGCTTTCAGTGCTCACTTGGTCTATCCGTTGAGCAAGCGCACCGCCATCTTCGCTGAGGCTCTGTCTGGCACGAAGGTGCTGAATGCTGCTACCACGAGGAGAAACACCGCCTACGGTGTTGGCCTCCGTCACGACTTCTAATTCCCGCGCTGGCTTGATGCCAGCGTGAGAGTTTGAATTCCTCAAACCCTGCCGTGGCAACATGGCAGGGTTTTTTGTCGACATCACGGTGCCGTTGTGCGTCGAATCGCGCCTAAAATGATCGAGGCCAAACATCAATCTTGTTCCATGAACCAAGCCATGTTCGATGAGAACCCAAAGGTTCAGAATGAGATTGCGTTGATCGTCGATTTTTTCAAGATCGAGTCCGCACAAAAAGACAATCCCTTTTCCCATAAGGCGGGGCTTCTAGGCCGGCCGAGGCTCTTCGGTCTAGAGAAATTTCAAGCGTATTTGAACAATCCGCTTCTTGGTGCGGATTGGGTTCAAGTCACTGTCGGTGGAAAACTTCTTGATATCAGCGCGAGTTGCCTTTGGAAGAACATCCAGACCAAAAAGCTTTTCTTTATCGACAAGCAAGCTCTGAACGATGCCATTGCCCTGGGCGCCGCTGTGGTGCTCGAGGGTCTGGATATTCTTGACTCGCGGATCAACGACCTTCAACAACGGCTTGATGAGGCCATGCCGTGCGCGCTATCGAATTGCGTCGCGTTCTTTTCGCAGAAGGGCAATGAGGCTTATGGGGGGCATCGCGACAGTGATGATGTATTGGTTTTGCAAATCTCTGGTGAGAAGCGTTGGCGTGTCTATCAGCCGCAGCACCGCCGCTACCTCGGCAACACGCCCCTGACGGAAGCTGAAATGGGGCCGTTGCTGTCGGAGTTTGTCATGCGGCCCGGTGACGCACTGTTCTTGCATGCGGGTGTTCCTCACCGCTGCATTACCCATGCCGAGCACAGTCTGCATCTGTCTTTTGACCTGTGCGACCGGACTCCAAATATCGAGCAAATCACCCATGCCGCGAACGACTTGTACAACCGCGCGTCAGCGCTCCCCAATGCCAAGCCGCGTGAGATCGTGGAGCATTACATTGCACATCTCAACGCGGAAAAGTTTCAAGCCGAGCTCGTGCAAGCCACCACGAATATTCGCTCGCAGGCGCAAGAGTTCAGGAAGCGCATCGGGCGGACTTCCAACGTCAACGTACTTGATAAGTTTCTGTAATGCCTGCGACCATGAATAGGACAGTCACTTTCTCAGGGTTTTATCGGTAACGTTGCAGGGAGCTATTTTCGTATGGCCGGCGTCAACTATCCTGGCCGCCCGGCGACAACTATCCTGGCCGGTGGAGGCGGGGGTAATTTTGGATAGTCAGGGCATGTTTTCTGTCTTGTCTTTAACCTCCTTTTGAATGGCTGTTTGGCAAGCGAAGCGCGTCAGGCCGTAGGCATATGTCGGGGAGCGGTGGGCAAGCCACGCACCCCGCAGGGGCTGTCCACAGGCCCGTCCTGTGGACAGGTGGCTTGTCCACGGCGGGCGCGAGTATTTCAAGCGGTGGTCACCGCTTGCGTATTGCGCTGATCGTGACCGATGATTGCGGCCCTTGGGTGCGGGAGTCGTGCGCATGGGGGGATCAAATTTGTGTGATGACGTTACGCCGTAACGAACTCCAAAGCCACCGGTAGGAGCTTGTCATAGTATTGATCTTGGCCATTTGGCAGCGCCGACAGCGCATTTATCCGTTGCAGCGCATCACGTTCGGCGCCGGCCAGCATGCTTTGCAGCAACGCACGCTGCGTTACGCCGTAACACAAAGCCAAGCGTTCCAGCGTGCGTTTGGCACGCGCATCAAGGACGATATTGAGGCGCTCGCCTTGGCCATTTTCATCGCGCAAATGCCGCTCCCGATAGGCCGCCTGGCGCTGTGCATTGCTCATGGACATGGATGCCTCCCCTCGTTACTGCGTAACGGACCAACCAGACCAATCACTGCACACCTCCGGTAGTTGTCGTGGCTCGAGCCCGACGCGCCGAAGGCTGTGCAGCCTGCGCGGCGCGGCGCCGGTAGCTCTGCACGTTCATCTCCAGGATGGTCGAGTGGTGCACCAGCCGATCCACTGCGGCCAGCGTCATGGCGGCGTCGACGAACACCTCACCCCATTGCGAGAACGGCGTGTTGGCCGTAATGGCGATACTCTTGCGCTCGTAGCGCTCGCAGATCAGCTCGAACAGCACGCTGGTCTCGGCCTGGTCGCGCCGAACGTAGCTCAGATCGTCCAGGATGAGCAGATCGAAGCGATCGAGCTTGGCCAGTTCGTGAGCCAAACGCAGATCGCGGCGCGCCGCTTGCAGCCGTTGCACGAGCTCGGAGCAGCGCGCGAACAACACCCGGCGTCCGGCATCGATCAGCGCATGCCCGAGCCCGGCCACCAGATGGCTCTTGCCCACACCGGGGGGGCCGAACACCAGAACGTTGGCACCACGCTCGAGCCACTCGTGGCCCTGGGCCAGCGCCGTCACCTGGGCCTTGGACACACAGGGAACGGCGGCGAATTCGAAGCTTGACAGGCGCTTGTCCGGGCTCAGAGCCGACTCGGCGCGATGGCGCTCGATACGGCGCACTTCGCGCTCGTTCATTTCGTGCTCCAGCAGCGCCTCCAGTAGCCGCTGGCCGGGCCAGCCCTCACGGTCGGATTGAGCACACAGCTCGAGCGCCAGGCGCTTGATCGTGGGCAGGCGTAACTCGCCCAGCATCAGTGCCAGGCGCGCGGTGGTGGCCGCGCTCATGGTTGTGCTCCGAGCAACGCGTCGAAGGCGGCCAGCTCAGGCAACTCCACCGTCACGATGGGCAGCACGCCCGCTCGCGGCGCGAGCAGCGCCGTGAGCGCGACCAGGTCGGGCAACTGATCGAGCTCGATGAGTTGCTCCAGCTCAATTGCCAGTTGCGCCTCATGGCCGTCGGCGGCCAGTACGAGCAGCCCGACGATGCTCTTGCAGGCCTCGCGTTCGCTCAGCCGCGCGCTCAACCGCTCCCAAGTCTGGCGGTACACCGCGCGCGGGAACACCGCATCGCGCAGCACCCAGCGCGCGAAGGCGCCGGGCTTGCGCCTGAGCGCTGCGATCAGGTGCCGGTAGTCGATGTCGCGTGGATGGCGTTGGCCGTCGCGGTGGTTCAGACGCGCTCGATCAAGTACGCGCGTGCCGCCCAGCCAGCACTCGATGTGGTCGGTGTACAGGCGCACCGTCAGGCGCTGCCCGATGAGTTGGCTCGGCGCGCTGTACTGCGCGCCGCGCACGGTGAAGATGG
>JBCKPE010000078.1:0-8820 GCA_038901875.1 Burkholderiaceae bacterium | reverse complement strand
GCCGGGTGCGCGTGGCCTATACCGCAGGCGAAGCGATCGGACCGGATCTGTTCACCTTCTACCGCTCCATCGGCATCAACCTGAAGCAGCTCTACGGCTCCACCGAGACCGCCGTTTTTGTTTGCCTGCAGCCTGACGATCAGGTGCGTGCCGATACGGTAGGCATTCCGATCAGCGGCGTCGAAATCAAGGTGGCGGAGAACGGCGAGATTCTGGTCCGCTCACCCGGGCTACTCAAGGAGTACTACAAGAATCCTGCGGCGACCGCCGCGGTCCTTAGCGCCGACGGTTGGTACCACACCAGCGACGCCGGTTTCATTGACGCCAGCGGGCACCTGAAAATCATCGACCGGATCAAGGACGTCGGGCGCCTCAAGGGTGGCGCCTTCGATGGCGCGATCTTTGCCCCCAAGTACGTCGAGAACAAGCTCAAGTTCTTCCCCTTCATCAAGGAGGCGGTGGCCTACGGCGACCAGCGCGACAAGGTCTGCGTGATGATCAACATCGACTTCGACGCAGTGGGCAACTGGGCCGAGCGGCGCAATCTGAATTACTCCGGATACACCGACCTGGCGCAGAAGCCCGAGGTCTACCAGTTGCTTGGCGAATGTGTCGAAAAAGTGAATGCCGACCTGGCCGCCGACGCCATGCTGGCCGGTTCGCAGATCAGCCGTTTCCTGGTGCTGCACAAGGAGCTCGACGCCGACGACGGCGAGCTGACCCGCACCAACAAGGTTCGGCGCGGCTACATCGGCGACAAATACCAATTGCTGGTGGATGCGCTTTACGCTGGCAAGACCGAGCAGTACATCGAGACCCAGGTCAGGTTCGACGACGGGCGCAGCGGAAGCGTCAATGCAACGCTAAGCATCGCCGATGCGAAGACCTTTCCGGCGCTGAAGCAGGCCGCCTGAGCCCTGCACCGATTCACATTGCCAAAGCCCCAAGCATGTCGAAGAAAATTGGAGACGTGATCCTGGATGTGAAGAACATCTCGCTCAAGTTTGGCGGCGTCAACGCCCTGAGCGACGTCTCCTTCGATGTGCGTGAGCACGAAATCCGCGCCATCATCGGGCCCAACGGCGCAGGAAAAAGCTCGATGTTGAACTGCATCAATGGCGTGTACGCGCCGCAGCAGGGAACGATCAGCTTTCGCGGGCGCACCTTCCATCACATGAACTCGCGTGAAGTCGCCAAGATGGGCATCGCGCGCACCTTCCAGAGCCTGGCGCTGTTCAAGGGCATGAGCGTGATCGACAACATCATGACCGGGCGCAATCTGCACATCAAAAGCAACCTGCTGCTGCAAGCGCTGCGCATCGGGCCGGCCGAGCGCGAAGAGGTGGCGCAGCGCGAGTTCGTCGAACACATCATCGACTTCCTGGAAATCCAGGCGTATCGCAAGACCGCCGTCGGGCAACTGCCCTACGGGTTGCAAAAGCGCGTCGACCTGGGCCGTGCGCTGGCCATGGAACCCGACGTGCTGTTGCTCGACGAGCCGATGGCCGGCATGAATGTCGAGGAGAAGCAGGACATGTGCCGCTTTGTGCTCGATGTCAACGACGAGTTCGGCACCACGGTGGTGCTGATCGAGCACGACATGGGGGTGGTGATGGACATTTCGGACCGGGTCGTCGTGCTCGATTACGGCAAGAAAATTGGCGACGGCGCGCCCGACGAGGTGCGCGACAACCCGGATGTGATCAGTGCCTACCTTGGCACCGCGCACTAGGAACATGTAGGAACATGGGATTTTTTCTCGAAACCCTGCTCAGCGGCCTGATGGCCGGCATGCTGTATTCGCTGGTGGCGCTGGGCTTCGTGCTGATCTTCAAGGCCTCCGGGGTGTTCAACTTCGCGCAGGGCGCCATGGTGCTTTTTGCCGCACTCGCCATGGCCCGCTTCGCCGAATGGGTTCCGCTCTGGCTCGGATTCGAAAATAAGGTGCTAGGCAACATTGCGGGCTTTGTGCTGGCTGCGGCCTGCATGTTCGTGCTGGCCTGGCTGGTCGAGCGCCTGGTGCTGCGCCACTTGGTGAACCAGGAAGGCGTCACCCTGCTGATGGCGACGCTGGGCATCACCTATTTCCTCGACGGTCTGGGACAAACCATTTTTGGCAGCGACATCTACAAGATCGACGTCGGCATGCCGAAAGACCCGATCTTCGCCTTCCAGGATGTGTTTCAAGGCGGCATCCTGATCAACAAGGAAGACCTGTACGCGGCGCTGATCGCCGCCATCCTGGTCACCCTGCTCAGCCTGTTCTTTCAGAAGACCGTCACCGGTCGCGCCCTGCGCGCCGTGGCCGACGACCACCAAGCGGCGCAGTCCATCGGCATTCCGCTCAATCGAATCTGGGTTATCGTCTGGTGCGTCGCCGGCGTGGTGGCGCTGGTGGCGGGCATCATCTGGGGCTCCAAGCTGGGCGTGCAGTTTTCGCTGTCGGCGGTGGCGCTGCGCGCGTTGCCGGTCATCATTCTTGGTGGACTTACCTCGGTGCCGGGCGCCATCATCGGCGGGCTGATCATCGGCGTTGGCGAGAAGCTGTCGGAGGTTTTCCTTGGCCCCTATGTCGGCGGCGGCATCGAAATCTGGTTTGCCTACGTGCTGGCCCTGGTGTTCCTGATGTTTCGGCCGCAGGGATTGTTTGGTGAAAAAATAATTGATCGCGTATGAAAACTTGCCGAACGAAGCGCATGCCGGGCTTCCCCCTTTCCCTCAGGGAGAGGGCGGGGGTGAGGGCAACTCGCGCGTTGGCCCCTCACCCTAACCCTCTCCCGGAGGGAGAGGGGATTTGATACGGGATTCAACATGTTCTACAGAGAAAACGGCCAATTCAAGACTTCCTACCGAAGCGATCAGCAGATCTTTCCGATCGCGCAGGACCGTTGGTTCATCGTCGCGCTGCTGCTGTTCGCGTTTGTCGGCGTGCCGCTGCTGGCAGACGAATACATGCTGCGCGCGATCCTGACGCCGTTCCTGATCCTGGCGCTGGCCGCCGTGGGAGTGAACATCCTGGTCGGTTACTGCGGCCAGATTTCACTCGGCTCGGGCGCCTTCATGGCGGTGGGCGCCTATGCCGCCTACAACACGTTCTTACGCATCGACGGCATACCGCTGATACTGGCGCTGCTGTCAGGCGGTTTCTTTGCCACGCTGGTGGGCCTGGTGTTCGGCATCCCGAGCCTGCGCGTCAAGGGGTTGTACCTGGCGGTGGCCACCTTGGCCGCGCAATTCTTCAGCGACTGGGCCTTTCTGCGCATCGGCTGGTTCACCAACAACAACGCTTCCGGTTCGGTGGCGGTGTCGAATCTTCAGGTGCTGGGCTGGACCATCAGCAGCCCGGTCAGCAAGTACCTGTTTTGCCTGGCCTTCGTCGTCGTGTTTGCCTTGCTGGCGAAGAACCTGGTGCGCTCGGCCGTCGGACGCGAGTGGATGGCGATTCGCGACATGGATGTGGCGGCCGCGGTGATCGGCATCCGACCCATGTACGCCAAGCTCAGCGCCTTTGCCGTCAGCTCCTTCATCCTCGGCGTGGCCGGCGGTTTGTGGGGCTTTATTTACCTTGGATCATGGGAGCCCTCCGCGTTCTCGATCGACCGCTCCTTCCAGTTGCTGTTCATCGTCATCATCGGCGGCCTGGGCTCCATCATGGGCAGCTTCTTCGGCGCCGCATTCATCTTGATCCTGCCGATCTTCCTGGATCAGTTCCTGCCGTGGCTGGGTTCGCTCATCGGTGTGCCCGTATCGACAGCGGGCGTCTCGCACACCGTGGCCATGGTGTTCGGCGGGCTGATTGTCTGGTTCCTGATTGTCGAGCCGCACGGTTTGGCCAGGCTCTGGTCGATCAGCAAGCAGAAGCTGCGGCTCTGGCCCTTTCCTCATTAGCCGCCATGGACATGCGTTTCGCCCATGCGAGGGTCATTCCCGATGCGGCCAGACCACTTTCAGCGTAACTTTCCCTGTTCCTGCTTCACTTTTATAGGAGACCCCTCATGAAGCTTCGCCAAGTCCTACTTGCCGCATCGATGGTTGCGGCCGGTCTGTCGGGTGCGCTCACCGCGACGACCACCTTCGCCCAGGCCAAGGAGCAATTCATCCCGCTTCTCAGTTATCGCACCGGGGCCTTCGCGCCCAATGGCGTGCCCTTTGCCAACGGCTATACCGACTACCTGAAGTACGTCAACGCCAAGGGCGGCCTGAACGGCGTCAAGATCCTCTATGAGGAATGCGACACGTCGTACCAGACCGACAAGGGCGTCGAGTGCTACGAGCGCCTGAAGGGCAAGCATGGCGGCGCATCGCTGGTCGAGCCACTGTCCACGGGCATTACCTTCGCGTTGACCGAAAAGGCGCCCGGCGACAAGATTCCCATCATCACCACCGGCTACGGTCGCAGCGACAGCGCCGACGGCTTGGTGTTCAAGTGGAACTTCCCACTGCTTGGCACCTACTGGACCGCCGCCGACATTCTGGTCAATTACATCGCCAAGAAAGAGGGCGGCCTGGCCAAGCTCAAGGGCAAGAAGGTCACCCTCGTCTATATTGATATTCCTTACGGCAAGGAGCCGATTCCCGTGCTGCAAGAGGCCAGCAAGGCGCATGGCTTCGAACTCCAACTGCTGCCGATTCCCTTTCCGGGAATTGAGCAGAAGTCGGCCTGGCTGCAGGTGCGGCAGAACCGGCCGGATTATGTGTTCCTGTGGAACTGGGGCGTGGGGAACTCGACTTCCTTGAAGGAAGCCGTGGCCACCGGATACCCGCGCGAAAAGATGTATGGCGTTTGGTGGTCCGGCGCTGAACCGGACGTGAAGGACGTCGGTGAAGGCGCCAAGGGCTACAACGCGCTGACTCTGCAACATGGCGCCGAGCCCAACGCCAAGATCGTCAAGGACATCCTGGCGACGCTGCATGCGAAAGGTCAGGGCACTGGCCCCAAGGAGGAGGTCGGCACCGTGCTGTACGTGCGAGGCTTGATGGCGTCGATGCTCGCCACTGAAGGGATCAAGCGCGCGCAGGAGCGCTACGGCAAGGGCAAGGTCATGAGCGGCGAGCAGGTTCGTTGGGGCCTGGAGAACCTGGCGCTTGACCAGAAGAAGATCGACGCCTTGGGCTTCGCCGGCGTGATGCGCCCAATTTCGACCTCTTGCGCCGACCACCGGGGCGACTCGTGGGCACGCATCCATACCTGGGACGGTACGAAATGGGTCTTCACGTCGGACTGGCTGCAGGCCGATGATTCGGTCATCAAGCCGATGGTCAAGGAGTCGGCCGACAAGTACGCTGCCGAGAAGAAGCTAACGCGGCGCACGCCGGCGGACTGCCAGTCCTGATCGGCCCGCCGATCAGGACTGGCAGTTCCTGCCTGACCCGACGGCACCCTCCCCAACCCCTCCCGCCGCGCGGGAGGGGCGGCGGCTGCAAGGCAGCCGCGAACCGACGGCGCTTCAACTCGAAGCTCTGTCGTTTGCAAGGAATTGAAGGTTTTGACGCTCAACATGGCCAGTCGCAACATCATTCTTAACGTCAGCGGCATCGAGGTCATCTACAGCCACGTGATCCTGGTGCTCAAGGGCGTCTCCTTGCAGGTGCCCGAGGGCGGCATCGTGGCGCTGCTGGGCGGCAACGGCGCGGGAAAGACGACCACGCTGCGCGCCGTGTCCAACCTGCTGCGCGGCGAACGCGGCGAGGTCACCAAGGGCTCGATCGAGTTGCGCGGCGAGCGCATCGAGAACCTGTCGCCGGCCGATCTGGTGAATCGCGGTGTCGTGCAGGTGATGGAGGGGCGGCATTGTTTTGCGCATCTGACGATTGAGGAGAACCTGCTAATCGGCTCCTACACGCGCAAGGACAAGGGCGAGATCGCCGCCAATCTGGAAAAGGTTTACAACTATTTCCCTAGGTTGAAGATGCGTCGCGCCTCGCAGGCGGCCTACACCTCGGGCGGCGAGCAGCAGATGTGCGCGGTGGGCCGCGCGCTGATGGCGCAGCCCAGCATGGTGCTGCTCGATGAGCCGTCGATGGGGCTGGCGCCGCAGATCGTCGAGGAGGTTTTCGAGATCGTGAAGGACCTGAACGAAAAAGAAAAGGTCACCTTCCTGCTGGCTGAGCAGAATGCCAACATGGCGCTCCGGTACGCAGACTATGGCTACATCATGGAGAGCGGCCGGATCGTGATGGATGGCGTGGCCAGCGACTTGCGCAACAACGAGGACGTGAAGGAGTTCTACCTCGGTGTCGGTGGCGGCGGCCGCCGGAGTTTCAAGGACGTCAAGAGCTACAAGCGCCGCAAGCGCTGGCTGGCCTGATGGCGGCGACCATGGACGATTTTTTCTCGGCCCCGGACTTCAAGGCGGACGAGGCCCTCATGACCTTGAAGCGCTTGCTGCGCAGTCTTGGCCTGGTCGAGAGAAGCCACCGATTCGAGTGGAAGACGCAGCGCATCCTTGAGTGGACGCTCGCGGACGAGCGCCTCGACGTTCGGCTCGCCAAGCGGCCGCTGGCCAGTCCGGATTTCGACCGGATCAGCATTCAAAGCAGCGCGCAACTGCGCCAACTTACCGAGGACGTCAAGCGGCGACTGGCCCGCTGGAGCGATGAATGAGCGACTATTTTGACGCGCTGGAGGCGCGCAACCCGGCGGTGCGCGAGGCGGCTCTGCTGGAGGCGCTGCCCGGTCAGATTGCACTGGCCCAGGCCAACTCGACCGCCATGCGCGAGATTCTCGCCGGGGTCGATGCCGCAGCGGTGTGTTCGCGCGAAGCACTGGCACGGCTCCCCGTCACGCGCAAGCAGAACCTGTTCGAGCGACAGAAGGCGCTGCGCGAGAGCGACGTTTTTGGCGGCTTCAGCGCGATCCGCTACGGCTCGGCCATGCCGCGCGTCTTTGCCAGCCCGGGACCGATTTACGAGCCGGATGGAAAGGCGAAGGACTATTGGCGCATGGCCCGCGCCCTGTACGCCGCGGGTTTTCGGTCCGGGGAGTTGATCCACAACTGTTTCAGCTACCACTTCACCCCGGCCGGCTCGATGATGGAGTCGGGCGCCCATGCCCTGGGCTGCACCGTGTTCGCCGGTGGCACCGGGCAGACCGAACAACAGGTGCAGGCCATGGTCGAGCTGCGTCCGGCGGGCTACGTCGGCACGCCGAGCTTCCTGAGAATCGTCATGGAGAAGGCAGCCGACATGAAGGTGGCGCTTCCCAGCGTGACCAAGGCCCTGATGGGTGGCGAGGCGTTCCCGCCCTCGCTGCGCGACTGGATGGCCGAGCGCGGCGTCAGCGGCTACCAGAGTTATGGCACGGCCGATCTGGGGTTGATCGCCTATGAGACGTCGGCCCGCGAGGGCCTGGTGCTGGACGAGGGTGTCCTCCTTGAGATCGTGCGCCCTGGCACCGGAGACCCGTTGCCGCCGGGTGAAGTCGGCGAAGTCGTGGTGACCAACTTCAATCCGGACTATCCGTTGATTCGTTTTGGCACGGGGGACCTTTCCGCCGTGCTGAGCGGCCCCTGCCCGAGCGGTCGCAGCAACACCCGTCTTCGGGGCTGGCTGGGACGGGCCGACCAGACCGTCAAGGTGCGCGGCATGTTCGTTCATCCGAACCAGGTCGCCGCCATTGCCAAGCGGTTCCCGGAAATCATCAAGGCGCGGCTGACGGTCAGCGGCGAGATGGCCAGCGACCGGATGGTCCTGTCGGTCGAAACGGCGTCGCAGGCAGCAGGCTTACAGGAGCGCATCGCTGAGGCCGTGCGTGATCTGACCAAGCTGCGCGGCGAAGTCACTCTGGTGCTGCCCGGCAGCCTGCCCAACGACGGCAAGGTGATCGAGGACGCGCGCAGCTACAAGTGAACGGCGGCTTCAGCGGCGCGCCCTCAGCTGCCGTTAAAGCGGGCGGGACGTTTCTCGACAAAGGCTCTGGCCGCATCGGCATGGTCCTGGGTCGCCATCGACAGGGCTTGGTGCAGGGCCTCGCTCTGGATCGAGGTGCGCAGGTCGGACCGGGCGGCGAGGTTGATGTTCTGCTTCATGTAGCCAAGCGCAACTGACGGCCCCTGCGCCAAGGCGGAGACAAAGGCGGCAGCGTCCGTGCCAAAGCTCTCGGCCGGAAAAACCCGATGGACCAGCCCCACGCCCAGGGCTTCCTCAGCCGACAAGATGGGTGACAACATGAGCAGTTCGCGCGCCCGGCTGGCGCCGACGATCTGGGTCAGAAAGTAGCTTGCCCCATAGTCGCCGGACAGGCCGACCTTGGCAAATGCCAGGGTGAACTTGGCTTGAGCGTGGGCGATGCGGAAATCGCAGGCCATGGCCAGCGCAAGCCCGGCGCCGGCGGCGGGCCCGGGAATCACCGCGATGGTCGGTTTCGGCATTTCGTGCAGCAGGCGTGAAGTCTCGGCACGATCCCGCAAGCGTTCGGCCTTTTCCGCGATGCCGAGTGTCGCGTCGCGCCCGGCCGCCATCGACTTGACATCGCCGCCAACGCAAAAGGCGCCGCCGGCTCCGGTCAGAACCACGGCGCGAATCTCCGGATCAAGCTGGGCCCGACGCAGGGCTTCGATCATCAGCGCCGCCATTTCCGCGCTAAGCGCATTGCGCGCCTCGGGCCGGTTCATGGTCAGGGTACGGACACCCCCCTGCCTGGTTTCAATCAAATGCGGTTCCATTCGAACTCCTGAAAAACGGTCGGATACGGTGGCGACGCGATGGTAGTCGCTGCCCGACAATTGGGGTTGCCACGAGTTTGAACCCGGAACCATGAGCGCTTTCAACGAAGAACGGATCCTGAGCATCCACCACTGGACCGATCGACTGTTCACTTTC
>JBCKPE010000077.1:0-9307 GCA_038901875.1 Burkholderiaceae bacterium | reverse complement strand
GGAAAGGCGCCTGGTCACGCTCGCAATGGAGCGGCGAACAGGGGAATTGGCGACGGCGTTCTACGCGCAAGGTGGTCTCGCGCGGAAAGCCGTAGTCTTGGCGGCGGATGGCGGATTCATCGAGGCCAGGAAACTCGGAATGCCGAAGGCAACGGACCTGCCGATGTTCGACCAACTCGTCAACGGCATTCCCAAACTAGAGACCTACGGATTTTGTCTGCCCGATGCAATGCTTCTAGCGAACGCGAGAGCCGTTCTGGACGGGCTCGCGGAAGGCACCGAGGCTGCCGACACGTTGTATTTGCAGCGCCCGACAGGCCTTCCTTCGCTCCTGGAGCATGCCGCCTCGCAAAATCGTGCGAGAGGACCGGCATTCTGGGACCGATTCCTTGCTTGGACCTTGACGCGGTTCAGTTCAACGTACTCGGACGAGCTAAACGAACAGGCTATTCTTCCCACTGGTAATACCGATCTCTCGAAGCCCAGCTCACGGGTTTTCTTCACACCGGTCAGCACGCCCGGGCGAGCAACGGAGGATAAGGAGCGGCCCCACGCCATCGACGATGCCGGCGACGAACTGACTGCCATCGATGAGAACGTCGCGTTGCTCCTCAGATTCTTCGACGACTCCGCCATCAAGGTGCGAACCGGCACCGCGCGGGATTACACGCCGTTGGCACAGAAGCTCGCGCCAATACAGGGCGGCGGACTGGTTCGGCGACCCCGACAGGCCGACCTGATCAACGATGCGCTGATTCCCGCGATGGCTGAGAGCTTGGCGGACAACGACAAGGCTCTTGCCCTTCTTCGCCAAGCCCTCGTCTGGCTGGTGGCAATGCCAAAGAAGTCCCGGCAGCGGGTGTCAACCGACGAGCTGCTGGTACCGGTCCGTGGTCAGGGCGATAGCTGGGTTTGGGTGGAACCAGACCATGCATACCTTGGCGAGGGGTGGCTCGACGACCCCATCATCGATCTCTTGACGACCGCTTTTGGAAGTCGCCCGGGTAGTCAACTTGTGTCCTGGGACCGGTTCGAGAAGAAGGCGTTACAGCTGTTCGCATCTGCCGACCGAAGCTGGTGGTTACAGCTGATGAAGGAGATCGGTGTCTGGGACTGTCCACGTGTGATCCGAAGCGAGCGGCGCCTCGAGGTTATGAAAGCAAATCGCGCGTCGTCGCTCACAGTTTTGCATGCGGTGCGATGCCCAACACCCTGTATGGACGAGACCTGGGAGCGATACCTTGGAACGGTAAGTCAACGAACGGCACAGACGGTAGGCGGACAGCTCTACTATCTGGGGGAAGTAGCATGGATTGATGGACTGGAGGTTGAGACGATTCGCCCTCTAGTCATTGAAGCGATGCTTCGCCGGCCGGAGCGATACCTTCGCTTCCAAGAGACAACGCTAGCCCGCTGGGAGGGGTGGGACAGTTCAAGTGTTCCCAGTCTGTGGGCCCATGTGATTAGGTCCGAAAACTGGAACGCGATTCCGACAACGCATGGTCTGCGCACGCCCGCGGCGGCGTGGTTCTTGCCCCTCGAGTCCCGAAGCACTAAGGCGGACCGATATGCGTTTCTGGCATGCGTGAAAGCCGAGTTCAGTGCTGCGAGGCAGTTGCTCAATACCTTAGGTGTCGTGACGCTGGAGGAGGCCAGTATTCAGCGCCTAGTCGATGTCCTCCACGAGTTGGCGGACTCCAGGGAGAAGGTGGAGCCGGAGGCGATACGCCATTTCAGCGCCCTTGTTCACGACATTTACGAGGCGATCCAGGTCAAGCTCAAGTCACAAGCATCCCCGGACGCGCTGAAGCAGATCCTCGATCATGCGGTACCGCTTCTTCGAGGTGAAGAGATCGCCTGTGTCAACTTGAGGAATATTGAGCGGCTATACATAGACGACGACCCGGTTCGCCGGCGATTCATCAATGGCTTCGCGGAATGCTGGGTGATTCCGAAACGATCCCACCAGTCTTACAACGATCTTGTTGAATCTCTCCGTGTAGTCCTCGGGGCAGATAAGGTGCTTCGCGTCAGCGAATGCGAGATCAACATCCAATTTGCGCCGCTCGAACGAGGCACACTTCTGCTCGAGTATCTGCGGCAGCAGTATCCCGGGCGACCGCTCGCGGAGGAGATTGCCTTGTTGATCATCAAAGGCGGGAGCCAAGCAACATCTCCCCATGAGGAAATGTTTCGGCAGACCTGGAACCGAATTGCCCGCACGCATGTTATTCGCGGAACATTCGATGCAATCTCACCGTATCAGAGTTGTTTCGATGCGCAGCATGTTCCCGGACCAGCACTTCTGGTCGATGCACGGCTTCAACCGCACGAAATCATCGGAGGAATGTGGCAGTCGGTAGGACCGTCCTACCGAGACAACTGGGCCGCCTACGCGCAAGCGCTGAAGGATGGAACGACCGGCACGTTCTTTGATGATCATGGAGTATCCCCTGCAGACCGGACCGAAGTCGAGACGGCCATCGGCCTCGGTTTTGAGCAGGTCTTAAGGCGTTACCAGCCGGTCTGTCTTGCCTTGTGGCGAAGACAGTACCCGTCCCGCCCAATCGACGATTTCCATGGCGACTGGTCGAAACAGGCCCGAGCAGTCGAATCGGCGCGTGCTTGGTTGCAGTGGGACAAGGTGCAGGCGGCGATCGAACTGGCTGTCCACAGGGATGAACCTGCTGGATCGCTCTCACTTCTCGCTGAACTGGAGCTATTCATCGGCGAATGGCAGCAAGCGCATCGTGAGCTCGGGACAAAACCATTTCGGTTTGTGCTGACAGAGCAAAGGTACCGCTCGTCGCAGAGGGCAATCGCTGGTCATCTGATGGCTTGGTTCGCGTACCTAGTGGTTCCGCGGGCATCGGGAGCGTATGGCCCGACTGTGGCGCCCGATCTTGCCGATACCGTTCTTGGGTGGGTAAGGCAGGTCATAGATTTGACAGTTCCCGATGACGTAGCTGAGGAACCGCTCGATGCCAACATTGTCACTGGGCGCGTTGCCGCCGATGCCTTGCAAGTTGCCAATGGAATTCCGGCGGTGCGTGAAGTGCCGGTGTTGGTAGAACCGCTCCAGGAGCTCTCAAAGGCATCGCCCTCGGACATCACATCGATCAAGCTGAAGGACGAGCCTGACAAGGCAGCCACCATTTATGAAGTGAATGACGAGGGTACAAGAGCACATCAGGCAATGGCGGCTATCGACTCCGTTCTGAAAATTGCCGCTGCGCTGGCACCGAAGTACGGTGAGGCTCTCGACATCATTGCCGAGGGGCAGAGACCGCTCGTAGCCTTGCTGAGCCAGGGTGCGTGGGCTAATCGTGTTTCTGTGCTCGCTGCCATACGATATGCGATCGAGCTTGCTGCGCCCGACACGGCTTCACGGATGAAGGATCGGCAGGCTTTTCGCGACTTGGACGATTGGCGCACGCTTTGGCAGAAGTTCGAGGAACTCGGTGAGATCCCGAAGCCGCCGGCGCCAGCGCCATCGAAGCCCAAGTTTGAAATACTCGGTACCGGCTGGACCGAGGAAGAATTCAATTCATCCGCGGCACAAGGCCCTGGCGGGGAACTGGTGCAGCGTCTGCAAGACTTTGTGGATCCCAATCTCGACCTGGCAGCCTTGCGCCAACTTGATCGCGAGAAACTACCAGTTCGCGTCAAGAAGAGCCGGGCGGGAGGTGGTGGTTCAGGAACACGAAAGCGCCCCCCGGACGCGTACCTTCAGATGCTCGGCGCGGTAGGCGAACACTTCGTCTTTCAACAGTTCAAACAGCTATTCACGGACTTCGACAGTACGAACTGGATGTCAAAAGCCAAAAAAGTGTTCGGGTATGGCGAGGGCAACGATTCGCTGGGGTATGACTTCGAATACCACGA
This sequence comes from Burkholderiaceae bacterium, assembly GCA_038901875.1. Lineage (GTDB taxonomy): Bacteria > Pseudomonadota > Gammaproteobacteria > Burkholderiales > Burkholderiaceae_C > JBCKPE01. The sequence continues at coordinate 5,422 of JBCKPE010000077.1, read as the reverse complement.
CATGAGCGGAACGTTAACCGGTGATGCCACGGTCCAGCGGTGCTTGATCGAAGTGAAGTCAACAACCCAAGACGGGACCGACGCATTTGAGATGACCACCAATGAGTGGGAGACTGCGATACGTTGTCACGCGGGTGGCGAGCAGGCCGTCTACGTGATCGTTCGGGTTGTTCGCACGGCGTCTCGGCCACAAATCATGGACATCCTGGTCGATCCGGTACAGCTCCATCTTGAGGGGGTTCTCGACTACAGTAGTCGTGATCTGCTGGTTGCCGTTGGCAAAGCTCGGCGAGCCGGCTAAGGTGCTACTCTGCGATCGAGCCCAGCGCGGCTGCGCAACGAACTGCACAACCTGCTGCCTCTCGTGCCCGCACCTGAGGCCGCACTGCTGAAGCTTGAGCCCTGCAGCTATCTGGTTGTCAGTGGTCCGATGGCACGCCAGCGCTGACTACTATTTCAGCGCCTTGAACCGCACCCGATGCGGCTTGGCGCCTGCCTCGCCCAGCCGCAAGCGCTTGTCGGCTTCGTATTCCTGGTAGTTGCCGGCGCAGAAGTACCACTGGCTGTCGCCTTTGCAGGCCAGGATATGGGTGGCGATGCGCTTCCGAACACCGCGCTGGGCAAGTTGCAAGGGCCGGCGGTGGTGGGGATGCTGGCGGGTTGAGGCGGATAGGTTTCACTCGAACGACCGGCGTCGCACTTCCTGGTCCTCCGCGACCTGTTCGACCCGTTTGACCACGCTGGACTCGTCGAACGTGACATGCACCTGGGCGGATTGCGCCATGGCGTTGCGAAAGCGCCAGGTCCAGACCCGCTCCTTCTGGCGCGGAAAGTCAGCGGCCAACCAGTACGGGCCCAGCCTGCGCAACACATCATCCCCGCGGTCCTGTCCAATTCGAATCATCGCGAACGAAGACTCCTGCAAGACCTGCTCGATGCTCCGCATGCGGCCCTGCCCGTCAAAACGCACCATGTAGGAGTGCAAGCCGCGCGGGCCCCTCGGATAGGCCCAGACCTCGCCTCCGGTTGGATCCTGGTAGCGCGCCGCCGCCTCGCCCATCAGGTTTTGAACCTCCTGACGGTTGGCCCCATTTTCGAGTCCTCGCCCGCTGTAACTGGCACAACCCGACAGCGACGCAACCGCAATGGCTACAAACAAAAATTTCATCGAAGTCCCCGGCTAGGGTGTTCGACTCGCTCAGCGCGCCAAAGTTCGAATAAAGGTCAGGACCTGCCAGATCTGCCGATCGGTCAAACGCATCGGAAAGCGCATGCTGTCGTTGATCCGGCCTGGCCGATTCGGGGGCCTGTTTCTGGAACACGTGCCAAACCCGCACGGCGAGGCACCACTACTTCAACGCCTTGAACCGCACCCGGTGCGGCTTGGCGCCCTCCTCGCCCAGGCGCAGCCGCTTGTCGACTTCGTATTCCTGGTAGTTGCCGGGGTAGAAGTACCACTGGCTGTCGCCTTCGCAGGCCAGGATGTGGGTGGCGATGCGGTCCAGAAACCAGCGGTCGTGGCTGATCACCATGATCGAGCCGGCAAATTCGAGCAGCGCGTCTTCCAGCGCGCGCAGCGTCTCGACGTCCAGATCGTTCGACGGTTCATCGAGCATCAGCACGTTGCCGCCGGCGATCAGGGTGCGCGCCAGGTGCAGTCGTCCGCGCTCGCCGCCGGACAGTGTGCCGACGCGCTTTTGCTGATCGCCACCGTTGAAATTGAAGCGGCCACAGTAGGCACGACTCGCCATCTGGAACCGACCGACGTTCAGGATGTCGAGTCCGCCCGAGATGTCCTCCCATACTGTCTTCTCATTGGCCAGCGCGTCGCGCGACTGGTCGACAAAGGCCATCTTCACGGTCGAGCCGATCAACACCTCGCCGGAATCGGCCTTCTGCTCGCCGCTGATGAGACGAAACAAGGTGGTCTTGCCGGCGCCGTTCGGTCCGATGATGCCGACGATCGCGCCGGGCGGCACCTTGAAGCTCAAGTTGTCAATCAGCAGGCGCTCACCAAAGGACTTGCTGACGCCCTTGAATTCAATTACCTCGTTGCCCAGGCGCTCGGCCACCGGGATGAAGATCTCCTGCGTCTCGTTGCGCTTCTGGTATTCGTAGTCGGACATTTCCTCAAAGCGCGTGAGCCGCGCCTTGCTCTTGGCCTGGCGCGCCTTCGGGTTCTGGCGCGACCACTCGAGTTCCTTCTTCAACGCCTTGGCGTGCGCCTCCTCGCCCTTGTGCTCGGCCTGCAACCGCGCGCCCTTCTGCTCCAGCCAGCTGCTGTAGTTGCCTTTCCAGGGAATGCCACGCCCGCGATCGAGCTCCAGAATCCATTCAGCGGCGTTGTCCAGGAAGTAGCGGTCGTGCGTGATCGCCACCACCGTGCCGGGAAAGCGCAGCAGGAACTGCTCGAGCCACTCGACCGATTCGGCGTCCAGGTGATTGGTCGGCTCATCGAGCAGCAGCATGTCGGGCTTGGACAGCAGCAACCGGCACAGGGCAACGCGGCGCTTCTCGCCCCCCGACAGTTGGCCAATCACCACCTCCCAGGGTGGCAGTCGTAGCGCGTCGGCGGCGATTTCAAGTTGATGCTCCGAGTCGGTGCCAGCGGCGGCGATGATCGCCTCCATCTCAGCCTGCTCGGTCGCCAGCTTGTCAAAGTCCGCGTCGGGCTCAGCATAGGCGGCATAGATGGCGTCGAGCCGGTCTTTCGCCGCAAGCAGCGCGCCCATGCCCCCTTCGACCGACTGGCGCACGGTTTCGCTCGGATCGAGCTGGGGCTCCTGCGGCAGGTAGCCGATGCGAAGATTCGCCATGGGCGTGGCCTCGCCTTCGATCTCATGGTCGAGGCCGGCCATGATTTTCAATAGGGTCGATTTGCCAGAGCCATTCAGACCGAGCACACCGATCTTGGCGCCAGGAAAGAAGCTGAGCGAGATGTCCTTGAGGATCTGACGCTTCGGCGGCACGATCTTGCCGACCCGATTCATCGTGAATACATACTGAGCCATGTGACCTTGCGCGACGGGTAAAACCCGCGATTATCGGTCGCGACGTCTTTTCGACCTGGCCCGCCGGTCAGAAAGCCCGGCGTTTCAGCGCTTGATGCTGTTCTTCAGCGCAGCGTCGGCGACCCGGTCCAGGGCTTGATCCAGCAGGTGACTCCCGGCGACGATGCGTATGCCGCCCTCGCCGAGCAGTCGCTCCATGGTCCGCTTGGACATGGAGTGCGCGCTGCCGCTTGCCGAGGTGAACATGAACAGCGTTCCATGGGGGCTGGCCCAGGTCATTTGCGCACGGACCCATTGCTCCTTGATGCGCAGCTCGATCCAGCTCCCGATGCGAAGGTCGGACACCTGGAACGTCTGCGACTCTTCGCTCGAGCCACCGGCTTGCGCGAGCGCGGCGGGTCGCTGCGCCTGACGCTGGATGAATCCTGATTCACCGGTCTCGCGCGGCCCGACCCATAACTCATCATCAGCGAGTCCGCCGGTCTCCGCAGCGCTGTCCTGCGGCACCAAGTTGTCGAGCAGGGCGGACGCGCCGCCCCGCTGCTCCAGCACCGCATCGTGCAAGGCCCCCAACTGGGTAAAAAACTGCGAGCTCAGTGGCTCGGGATATTCGATCACAGCCAGGCCATCACGCAAGCGCTGCAACAGACCCGGAATCAGGGCCGCCAGGCGTCGCAGGTTCTGGCGCGCGCGCTGCGTCCGGACAGTCCAGAGCAGGTCTTCGATCACCGCTTCGTGACCGCCCGGATCAGCCAAGCCTTCCACATTGCGCAGGCGCGATTCGGCCATGACCAGGAGCCAGGGTCCGCGCAGAAAGTCGGCGACAAAGCTCGCTACCTCGCGCTGCCTGAGCCGGTCCTCCAAGGCTTCAGCAAGTCGCTGCGCCAGCAGGTTGCGCTGCTCAACGTGCAGCAGCGCCTGGGCCGCCTCGGCCCCGCGCCGGTGAGCCGCCTCGTCCTGTTCGGCCCAGGCCTGGTCGAGTTCCGCGAGCAGCTCGGCAAACCTTGCTGCACTCTGCTCGTGCGCGCCGAGCTTGGCCAGCACCTCGTCCACCGACTGCAGGAATTCCGAACAACCCGCGTCGGCATCGCTCTGATAGGCCAGACTGCGCTGCGTGATTCGATCGAGCAGTTGCCGCGCTGGATGCTGGCGATTGCTGAAAAAACGCGAATCGACCTGGGCCAGCGCTTGCAGATGCGGCTCCATCGCCCTCAATCGAGCACCGACCGCCGGCAGCAGCCGAGCGTCCCGCACCAGATTCTCAAACATCAGCCGCACCACCTCTTCAGCAAGCTGTCGACCCAGAGAAGCCTGCGGTGAAGCCTCACCCGCGGCGGCAGAAAGCGCGCCGCGGGCGGCCGCCTTGGACGGGTCGGCTCGGCTGCGTCGCTCGATTCGCTGCAGCACGGTCTCGACCTGCTTGAGCTGCTGCAGCACCTCATACGACGCCGGTACCGTATGACCGAACTCGCCTTCAGCGCGCGAGCGCTCCTGCGCCGGGCCATCCAGATCACCCACCAGAAGGTGACGCAGCCGACTCAGCGTCAGCATGGTCTGAGCCACCGTTCCGACGACCGCCGACATCCCTTTGCCGGACCAGGTCCGCACGCGCGAGCCTTCGCGCAGGGCCGGCTCGACACCAAAGGAACGCAGCCAATCGGTGATCTCGCGATACAAGGCGTTCATGCGCACACCCATGTAGCCAGCGGCCGGAACGATCAATGCCTCGCGCGCGCCAGCGTCGGTCATGGTATCGAACAGCGTTTCGCGCAGCGCCCGCACGAAAATCTCGGGCCGCAACGGGTTGATTTCCGGCTGCGGCGTGCGCCAGCCCAGCAGCGTGGCCATGACAGCGTCAAGCTGCGGCAGCACGTCGTCCACCGCCAGCGACATTTCATCCTGGGCCCGGGCCAGTTCCACGCTTTCGTTCAGCTCCTCGTCGCCGAACAGGCCCAGATCGTCAAAGCGCAGCGGCGCAGCCAGCACCGTTCCACCGTGCATGAGGCCGTCGCTCAAACGGCGCTGAAACAGGGCGCCAACGTCAACCTTGTTGCTCTCAAGTTGTACCGCCGCCTCCCTGGCGCCCGCATGTTGCAGGTCGGCCAGGCGATGCACCTTGCGGCCCTCGTCGCCAGCGTGCAGTTCGAGCAGAACCTCCTGCATCATGGCATCGGCCTGCGCCAGCACCGTGTCGAGCACCTCCTTCAGCGAAGGCGCGGCGGCGTTTGGGTCGTTCGACACGCCGAGTCGGAACTTGGAGCGAATGGACATGGGCAAATGGCGAAAGTCGTGGTCTTCGGTCAGCGCATCGGGTCAGCGCCGGCTTGATGGTCGCAGCGGGGCGCGGGCCCATTATTAAACAGGCTCAAGTTCCGTCAATCCGCTGTTGCAAGGCGGCGCACCGATCATTT
>JBCKPE010000076.1:0-9425 GCA_038901875.1 Burkholderiaceae bacterium | reverse complement strand
AGAACGTGGAGCCAAAAATACAGGCGGTTTCATTGGGGAAACTCGCTGTTTTGGGGGAGGAACTTCAGGTTAGCCCCACGCTGTCTGGCACCTGCGCCTCGCGCAGCGTCCTGAGCGGGTTGCGATAGATGTGAGGCTCGCTCGCCGCGCCTTCGGGAGAAGCCATCACAGCTTTAGAACGACGCGGAAACAGCGGCGTCGAGCGCGCCAACCATGTCGGGGTCGTCGGTGATCGGATGCACGATCGCCATGCGGCAAGCCATCACCGGCGCGATGCCGCGTGCGATCAGCGCGCCGGCATGCACCAACATCCGCGTCGAGGCGCCTTCGTCCAGACCGTGCCCCTTGAGGCGTCGCGTGCGCTCGCCCAGCGCGACCAGTCGCGTCGCGACCTCCGCGTTGATCCCAGTCTCGTGCGCCACAATCTCGATCTCGACATCGGCCGCCGGAAAACCGAACTCGATTGCCGCGAAGCGTTGCCGCGTCGAAGTCTTCAAGTCCTTCATCACGTTCTGGTACCCCGGGTTGTAGAAGATCACCAGATGAAAGTTCGGATGCGCATGCAGCACCTGATTCAACTTCTCGATCGGCAGGACGCAGCGCGCGTCGGACAAGGGGTGAATCACCACCGTGGTATCCGCACGTGCCTCGACGATCTCGTCGAGGTAGCAGATAGCGCCATGCCTGGCGGCCAGCGCAAGCGGTCCGTCCTGCCAGCGCGTACCGTCGGCGTCGAGCAGCCAGCGTCCGACCAAGTCGCCTGCGGTGATGTCGTCGTTGCAGGCGAGCGTGATCAGGGGCATCCTGAGCCGCCACGCCATATGCTCGACAAAGCGGCTCTTGCCGCAGCCAGTCGGCCCCTTGAGCATCAAGGGCATGCGCAATGCCGATCCCGCCTCAAACAACGCAAGCTCGTCGTTCACCACGCGGTAGTAGGGCTCCTTGGCGAAGCGGTAACTTGCGAGCGGGTCCTCCACGCTGCCGCGGACCGGTAGGTCCGCGCCGCGCGCGCCAGCACTCAGCAAGGCGGCAGCGGTGCCTGCGCTCATGCCGTCTCAGCGATGGGCAAGGTCTTTTTCGTTGGGAATGCCCGGAAGCGGGCATTCCTCTGTGCCAACTGTGGGACGGGTGAGCGCCTCCACCATTTCGCGGGTGCCTTCGGGGTCGCTGATCCACTTGGAGTAGAAGTCGAATGGGCAGGCGGCGACGCCCTTGTCGCCCTCGCGCGAGTTGATCAGGCCGGTGTAGCCTCGGTGCAGAAGCTTGAACAAATGGTTCTCCGACTGCCCGTTCTTGCGGAAGTCGCGGATCAGACTCTTCGACAGCGCGGCGTACTGGATGCCCATGTCCTCCTCGCCGCATTCGCCCAGGGTACGTCCGTCGAAGCCGACGATGGCGCTGTGGCCGAAGTACGAGTAGACGCCGTCAAAGCCCGAGGCATTGGCCACTGCCACGTAAACGTTGTTGGCCCAGGCCATGGCCTTGGCCATTAGCACTTGCCGCTCCTTGGCCGGGTACATATAGCCTTGGCAGCGCACGATCAACTCGGCGCCCTTCATCGCGCAATCGCGCCAGATTTCGGGGTAGTTGCCGTCGTCGCAGATGATCAGGCTGATCTTCAGCCCCTTGGGGCCTTCGCTGACGTAGGTGCAGTTGCCCGGATACCAGCCCTCAATGGGTACCCAGGGCATGATCTTGCGGTATTTCTGAACGATCTCGCCCTTGTCGTTCATCAGGATCAATGTGTTGTACGGCGCCTTGTTGGGATGCTCTTCGTGGCGCTCGCCGGTCAGCGAGAACACGCCCCAGGTCTTGGCCTTGCGGCAGGCTTCGCCGAAGATCTCGGTCTCTGCGCCAGGCACGGTGGAGGCTGTGTCGTACATCTCCTTGCTGTCGTACATGATGCCGTGCGTGCTGTACTCCGGAAAGGCCACTAGTTGTACTGTGTTATTAATGTTGATGCGCTCTCACGTAGGGTTTCCCGCAACACGGGCACTGCGGCAGATGTCGCGCGATGGCCCGGCCCAGACGAAAGCGCGCGGTGGCGATCGACCAGGGGATGTGCCGCTGCATCGGCGCGAGCCCCACGCGGGCGGAAGCCTTTGGGTAGGGCAGGTGCTTTGAGTCGAGCGGAGTTTTTTTTAACGCCGGAGAGCCGCTCCAGCATGAGAAATCCATAGGCCGCGATACAAAGACTCGCATGATGATGAAAGCCGCGCCAGTTGCGCCCTTCGTAATGCCCCAGACCGAGTTCCTGTTTGAGTTCGCGGTAGTCGCGCTCGATGCGCCAGCGCATCTTCACGATGGCCACCAGCTCCTTGAAGGCGATCTCCGCGGGCAAGGTCGAGAGCCAGTAGCGGGTGGGCTCGTCTTCGCCCTTGGGCCATTCAATGAGCAGCCATTCTTCGTCTCGGGGCCGGTCGGCGTGCGCGGCGCGCACGCGTACACGGGCAAAGCGCGAGCGCAATGGGCTTGCCGTGCCTTCGCGCCAGGTCAGGGTGCGATAGCTCGTCGCCGGCAGCACCTTGGCCAGCTCCCGCACGCCGATGGGCCGGTGGGTGGGATCGCGCCGCACTCGGGTGCGGGGTCGACCACGGTACTGCGCAGCTGGTGCGGGCGCCGGTTGATGCTCGCCCCACCATACCGCGGTGGCCGGCCGGATGCCCACCGCGTAAGCCAGACCGTGTGCGCTCAAACGATCGCGCAACGCCGCTTCATCGCCGTAGCCCGCATCCACGAGCACCGGGCCCCGAGGGATCCCCGCCGCCAGAGCCGCCTCGATCTGCTCCCAGGCAATCTCACCCTTGGTCGCAAAAGCAATTTCCCCCGGCACGCCCGCGCGTTCGCGTCGCTTCTTGTCTTCAGCCCACTCCTGTGGCAGATACAAGCGATAGGCCAGCGGCACACTGCCTTCGGCGGTGGCCAGCGACAGGCTCACCGCCACCTGGCAGTTCTCCGTCTTGCCCAACTGTCCACAGTATTGCCGCGCCACCCCCACCGAGTGCTTGCCATACTTACGATGTCCCGTGTCATCCAGGATCCAGTAGCAGGGCCCTTGTCCCGCTTCGCTCAACACCGGCAGCACCTGCCCCGCCACCGCCGCGAGCAACGCCGTATCGCTCCACTGCGCATCAGCCACCAGGTGATGCATCGATTGATGCGCCGAGCGCACGTCCTGTGGATGCACCCGCGCGGCCATCGGTTCCACGCTCTTGCGCCCGCCCGGCAGCATCAGCCCGCGCAGATACCAACGCGCCGGCGTCGCTCGGTCGGCGTGCGAAAGCGCTTCCACCATCACCTCACAATAGCTCTCGAATCGAGATTCCAGACTGTCGCCCATGGCGAAGCTCCCGAGTCATGTGAAGACATCGCCATAATGCCATGATTATTAACACAGTACAAGTAAGCGTCTAGGTTGGATGCCACGTGCAAAATCCTGTCAAGGCGGACGGGTGACGCTCTTCACGTCACCCGTCCTGGTCGGCTTGCAATAACGCTCAGCGATGCGTTACCGCCTCATTGGGGATGCCTTCAATCGGGCATTCAACGGTGCCGGGTGTTGAGCGGGTAAGGCCCTCGACCATCTTGCGGGTGCCTTCGGGATCATTGATCCATTTGCCGTAGAAATCGAACGGGCAGGCCGCGACGCCGTTGGCGTCTTCACCGGAATTTATCTTGCCGGTGTAGCCGCGATGCAGCAGCTTGTACAGATGGTTATTCGACTGTGAATTCTTGCGCGCGTCGCGGATCAGGCTCATGGACAGTTCGGCGTACTGGATGCCCATATCCTCCGTGCCGCATTCACCCAGGCTGCGGCCGTCGAAGCCGATGATGGCCGAGTGACCGAAATAAGAGTACACACCGTCGAAGCCGGTGGCATTCGCCACGGCGACATAGACATTGTTCATCCAGGCCATGGCCTTGGAAACCATCACCTGCTGCTCCTTCGCAGGGTACATGTAGCCCTGGCAGCGAACGATCAGTTCAGCCCCGCGCATGGCGCAATCACGCCAGATTTCCGGATAATTGCCGTCGTCGCAGATGATCAGGCTGACCTTCATGCCCTTGGGCCCCTCGGACACGTAAGTGCAATCGCCGGGATACCAACCCTCGATTGGCGTCCACGGCATGATCTTTCGGTACTTCTGGACAATCTTCCCCCTTGTTGTTCATGAGGATCAGCGTGTTGTACGGCGCCTTATTCGGATGCTCCTCGTGGCGCTCACCGGTCAGCGAGAACACGCCCCAGACATTAGCCTTGCGGCACGCTGCTGCGAAGATATCGGTTTCCTCGCCGGGGATCGTCGCAGCGGTCTCGTACATCTCTTTCGAGTCGTACATGATGCCGTGTGTCGAGTACTCCGGGAAGGCCACCATATCCATGCCGGGCAGGCCCTGCTTCATGCCGACGAGCATGTCAGCGATCTTCTTGGCGTTCGCCAGTACCTCGGCCCGCGTATGAAGGCGGGGCATCTTGTAGTTAACGACGGCGACGCCGACGGTGTTCTTGCTGCTGAAAATGTCACCATGAATCATTGCGTACTCCTTTCAGTTGAACGTGTCGGTCGGCGTCGGTCAGCGCCAGTCGCCCGTTGAGAATCGATCAAAGGAAATCATTCGACGAGGATCGCTTGCGCGATTGCCGAAACCGCGGTCGACGTACAGGCGCCGGCTCTCTTCGGGCCAGCGCAAGCGTCAGTGGCCGAGCATCCATGGGCGCGGAGACGGGCGCTGCGCGTGCGAGTGGCCAGGAGCGTGCACGCGGTGCTGGTGTTGCCCGTGAGCGTGCGAGTCGGTCGCCGCCATCCGATGCACGACATCGGGCTCGTGAGCGCTCTTTTCGTTGCGCGTATGGGCGATGCGGTTGTTGCTGGACATCAGGTTGAGTCGCGGCGCGGCCGGCAGGCGCGGCGCCGACGCGCGGCAGGTCGCGCAGATCGCCGATTCCTTCGATTTGCTCATCGGTCGCCGCTCCTCGAACGGCCCGCAAGCCGGGCAGAGATAGTCGTAGATGGGCATGAGCCGTCTCCTTGGTTTGGTCGCAGCGATTCAGCTCGCGCGCGCAAGATCCTTGCCGGCGGTCACATGTTTCTTCGGACCTTGCGCGTTCGGACGGATGTCGAAGTCGAAGATCGCGGTCGGGATATAGAGCGAGACGCAGGCGTTCGGAATGTCGACCACGCCGCTGACCCGGCCCTCGACCGGCGCGGTGCTCAAGATCGTGTACACCTGCTCGCCCGAGTAGCCGAAGTTCTTCAGATAGTTGATCGCGTGCAGGCAGGCGCGCCGGTAGGCCAGGGTCACGTCGTTGTAGCGCTGCGTGCCGTCGTCCTCGACCGAGATGCCTTCGAAGACCAGGAAGTCGGAGTAGTTCGGTTCGACCGGGCCGGGCTGGAACATCGCCTGCGTAATGCCGTACATCTCGCAGCCGCGTTTGATCAGGTCGACGCCGAGGTCGATCCAGCCACCCATTTCAATCGCGCCGCAGAACGTGATCTCGCCGTCGCCTTGCGAGAAGTGGAAGTCGCCGGTGACGAGGCCGCCGCCCTTCACGTACACAGGCAGGTACATGCGGCTGCCGCGCGAGAGGTTCTTGATGTCGCAGTTGCCGCCGTGTTCGCGCGGCGGGATTGTGCGCGCCGCCTCCATCGCGGCCTGTTTCAGCTTGTCCCCCTTGAGGCTGCCGAGAATCACGCCCGACGGGTCCGGCGGCAGCGCCAGCGGCGGCACGCGATTCGGGTTGGTCGCGATCAGCGCGCGTTCGCGGTCGTTCCATTTCTTCAGCAACTCGTGCGAAGGCAGGCAGCCGACGATGCCGGGGTGCGTGATGCCGGCGAAGCGCACGTTGGGCACGTGGCGCGAGGTGGCGTAGATGCCGTGAAAATCCCATATCGCCTTGCGCGGGAACGGGAACACGTCGGTCAGGAAGCTGGCGCCGTTTTCGGTCGGGAAGATGCCGGTGTAGCCCCACTCCTGATCGCGGAACGTGCCGATGTCGAGGATGTCGACGACCAGGATGTCGCCCGGCTCCGCGCCCTCAATCGCGACCGCGCCCGAGAGGTGATGGCAGGGCAGCAGATTGCAGTCGCGGACGTCGTTGGCGCTGTCGTTGTTGCCGATCTGGCCGCCGTCCCAGGGGAAGGTCTCGATGCGGAACTCGCTGCCGGGTTTTACCGACGCGTACATTGGCGTGTCGGGATGCCAGCGATTCACGATCACCGGCTCGGGTTGATTGGCCGGCGACTTGCTGCGGTCGATGCCGATGAGGGTCTGGGGCATGATAGGCTCCTTTGTGAAGGTTGGTGGATGAACGTTGCGGCTCGGTTGCTTACGCCGCGGTGACTCGATCGAGCCGGATGGCCTGCTCAATGCTGAAATCCGGCCCTTGTGCAATGCGCTCGAAATAGCCCTCGTGAGCGGGCGACCCGGCGGGCCAGTTGGCGAGAAAGCGCTTCAGCCACGCGACCGCGTCGTAGCGGATCGGTAGCGCGTCGAAGCGCACGGTGCCCTGCGTCGTGCCGTACAGGCTATCGGCCGGCACCTCGGGGCGCGACGAAATGCGCGTGACCAGGCCGAACGCCGAACCCTTGAAGTTCGGCAAGCCGGCGGCGCCATTGTTGATGACGAGTCGGCGCCGGCCCTCGATGCTGAAGTCCTGCAGGAAAGGCAAGCCGGTGTGCGTCGATGCGAAAGCGGCGACCTGGGCCTTGCGGAAGATGTCGGTGATCGCATCAAGGGAGCTTCGATGTCCCGACTCCGCTTTATGCTCGTCGGGCAGCGCGGGCATCGACTCGTAGGCAAAGCCCCAGCCGGCCAGCGACTCCGCGTCGCCATGCACGATGCCGATCTTCTGCCCACCGATCTCGACGCTGCAAAACATCGGCAGCGCGGCCACGCGGGCCCGGATGTTCGGGAACGCGGCCGCCTGTGCCTGCAGACGCCGCATGATGGCGTTGGAACGATCGACCACGGCCGCATCGACGGAATCGGGATAGTTGCAGCCGCAACCGTTGTCGCCGCCGGCACCGTCGAGTTCGGTTTCGACGTTGCCGCGCAGGGCAAGGTGCTCCAGCACCGACTCGTTGATCTCGACGAAGCCGTCGGCGTCGCAGTCGAACCAGTTGAAGTCGCCGTTGAACAGAAGATCGACGTGCCCGCCGCTGGAGCGTTCCTCTTCACGCTTCATCTCGAACACCCGGCGCAGGCTCTCGAGATTGCCGTAGACACCGCCGATGACGTAGAGCGTCTCGGCGCGAAGCGACTCCGGCCCGGCGAAGACCTCGGGCGGATAGCGGTAGTGCAGGGGGCAACTGCGGCCGGCTTGCGTGCTCATGGTGATGGGCTGAGCTAGATCGTCAGGAACGCCTGGATGCGCGCCGCTTCGGCGTCGGCTCGGCGCGCCTCGTGCACGAACTCGCCGCGTTCGAAGGCATCTTGTAATTTACGACTGCTACACCGACGCAATCGTTGCTGCTGGATATATCTCCGTGAATCATGTCAATCTCCTTGAGGTCTGCCGGGTGGTTGAAGAAAAACGACGCCGCTCGGATGGTGAGAAACGCCGGGGTGCGCGTGCCATCGACCAGGTCGCGCCGCGCCTCGATCGCGAACGAGCCGCGCTCGATGATCGAAAACCGGTTCGCCGGGTCCATCGGAATGACCGCCGCGCTCCGATTTCAGAAACGAAAAACCGTACCCGGCACCATGCCGGTCGCGCAACGGCGTTATCAGAACATTCGCAGACACAGCTGCAGCGCTGAAGCTGTCGAGGCCATTCCTCCGCCTGCCCACGACAGGCCTCGCCCAAAGAGGGGAACCGGAACTGTCTTCGAAGCGCACCATGCCGCTCTCCCGTGGTTGACAGACGAAACAAAAGCGCCTGAGCAGATCCAATCCACTCAGGCGTTTTTGCCGTGCTGCAACTCGGCAGTGCCGGCGAGCGCAACGTTTGTTGGCCTGAATCTTAATGCGGCGCGCGCCGTAGTGTCAAGCGGCCCCGGCTGCGGCCCCGGCGCCATGCGTGTGTTTCGCCGCGACATGCACCATAATTGTTCTCGTGACGCGCCTTGATTCACACACAATTCCGTCCGACCTGCAGACCTCGGCGCCGATGACTGCCAAACCCGCTTGAGTGCCCATGGAACTGACCCCGAGAGAAAAGGACAAGCTGCTGATCTTCACGGCGGCGCTGCTGGCCGAGCGTCGGCGCGGGCGTGGCCTGAAGCTCAACTACCCGGAAGCGGTGGCGCTGATTTCCGCCGCCGTGATGGAGGGCGCGCGCGACGGCAAGACGGTCGCCGCGCTGATGAGCGAAGGGCGCCAGATCCTGAGCCGCGAGGACGTGATGGACGGTGTGGCCGACATGATCCCGGACATCCAGGTCGAGGCCACGTTTCCCGATGGCACCAAACTGGTGACCGTGCACCAACCCATTGTTTGAACCGACGCAGCAGCCAGACCGCCACATGATCCCCGGAGAACTGCTCACCGAAGAAGGGGCACACCTGCTCAACACCGGGCGGCGCACGCTGGTGCTGGTGGTGCAGAACGGCGGCGACCGGCCGATCCAGGTCGGCTCGCACTACCACTTTGCCGAAACCAACCCGGCGCTGGCTTTCGACCGGGCCGCGGCGCGCGGCATGCGGCTCAACATCGGGTCGGGGCTGGCCGTGCGTTTCGAGCCCGGTCAGCAGCGCACCGTCGAGCTGGTCGATTACGCCGGCGAGCGCAAGGTGTTCGGCTTTCGCGGCGACGTGATGGGCGCGCTGTAGCGCGTTACCAGGAGCAGCGCGGATGGCAACCATCGGACGGCGAGCCTATGCCGAGATGTACGGCCCGACGGTGGGCGACCGCCTGCGGCTGGCCGACACCGACCTGATCATCGAGGTCGAGCAAGACTACACGCTGCGCGCCGGAGGCTATGGCGAAGAGGTCAAGTTCGGCGGCGGCAAGACGATTCGAGACGGCATGGGTCAATCGCAGCGGGTCAACGGACCGGGGCCCGGCGACGCGGTCGATTGCGTGCTGACCAATGCACTGATCCTGGACCACTGGGGCATCGTCAAGGCCGACATCGGCCTGCGCGGTGGCCGCATCGCGACGATTGGCAAGGCCGGCAACCCGGACGTGCAGCCGGGCGTCGACATCGTCATCGGCCCGGGCACCGAAGTCATCGCGGCAGAAGGCATGATCGTCACCGCTGGCGCCATCGACTCGCATATCCACTTCATCTGCCCGCAGCAAATTGAAGAGGCGTTGATGAGCGGCGTGACGACGATGATCGGCGGCGGCACCGGCCCGGCCACCGGCACCTTGGCCACCACCTGCACGCCGGGGCCCGAGAACATCGCGCGCATGCTGCTGGCGGCCGAGGCGTTCCCCATGAACCTGGGCTTCCTGGGCAAGGGCAACGCCAGCCTGCCGCA
>JBCKPE010000075.1:0-9457 GCA_038901875.1 Burkholderiaceae bacterium | reverse complement strand
CGCAGCGGCCTTTCCCGCCTGCTTCGCTGCGCCGTTGCACGACGCAGGCAGACCTCTCAGGTCCGGGTCGGCATGATGTGAACGGCCGCTGGCGGGACGATTAGCTGCAGCCAGCTGCCTGGCGCAGCGCCAAGTTTGCGTAGCAGGGCGCCCGAAAGATTCAGTGTGATTTGCTGATCCGGCACGTCCGTCACGTTCAGCCTGCACAAGCTGATTTCCCCGAGCGAAACAATTTCGCGAATCTGGCAGCGCAGACGATTGGCGCCCGGGCCGCCAGCGATACCCGGTCCCGGATCAGTCAGCGCATCGGGCGCGGCGTCGGCCAGCAGGTCGATCAATTCGACCGCCAGCACCCAACTTACTTCGATGCCGTTGTCCAGACGGTTCTTGTCGACGATCCTCAGGGATAACTCTTGTCCGGGACGGCCCCAGGACAATCGCCCGAATCCTGGCCGGTCCTTGAAGAAACGGCCTTTGAAAAGATTCTGGATCCCGACCAACTCGGCCACCCGGGCATTCCTCGGGCTGGAGAATACCTGGGCCGGGGTCCCAGCTTGCAGGGTGCTGCCCGCGTCGAGAATCACCACCCGATCCGCCAGCCGACGCGCCTCGGCCAGGTCATGCGTCACCAGCACCATGGGCATGGACAAGTCCTGTCGCAGCCGCGTCAACTCCTGGTACAGCGCCTGACGCGTCGGGGCGTCAACGGCGGAAAAGGGCTCATCAAGGAGGAGAGCGCCCGGACCGGGGGCGGCGACGCGGGCCAGGGCGCGAGCCAGCGCCACCCGCTGTTGCTGTCCGCCCGACAGGGCCGACGGACGGCGTGACTCGAGGCCGGCCAGCCCAAGCCGGCCCAGCAATGCCGTGACCGCTTCTGCATTGAGGGCGGCGCCGGCGGCGAGCGCAACGTTGTCGAATGCGCTCAGGTGCGGAAACAACGCGTAGTTTTGAAATACCAGTCCCACCTGGCGCTGCTGAGGCGTCAGGTTGATCCCCTGCTCGCTATCGAACCAGGGCCAGTCACCCAGTCGCACATGGCCGCGCAACGAGGATCCACGCAGCAGGCCCGATACGGCGCGCAACAAACTGGTTTTGCCGCTGCCGGAGGGGCCCACCAGGGCAGTCAATTCGCCCGGCGCGCAGTCAAAGGCCGCCTGCAGCGGAATCGGCGCCTCGTTTTGCAGGTCAACGCTCAACCGATTCACGACAGATGCGAGATCAACGCAGGGGCGGCGCGGGGCCACGCAGGCCGGGTCGGTCGGCGGCGAACACCAGCACCAGCGCGACCAATGAGAACAGAACCAGAGTCAGCGCCATCCAATGGGCCTGCGCCATGTCAAACGCCTGCACCCGGTCGTAGATGGCGATGCTCAAGGTACTCGTTTCACCCGGAATGCTGCCCCCCACCATCAGCACCACGCCAAATTCACCCAGGGTATGCGCCGCGGTCAGCGCGACCCCGGCCAGCAGCCCAGGCCAGGCCAGCGGCAGTTCGATCCTGAGAAAGGTACGCCAGCGGCTCAGTCCGGAGACCCAGGCCGCCTCCAGCAGATTCTGCGGAATGGCGGCGAAGCTTCGCAGTATGGGTTGCACCATGAAAGGCACATTGACCAGGATGCTGGCAAGCAGCAAGCCTTCGAAGCTGAACACCAGTTGCAGATTGAGCACCCGGGACAGCCAGGCGCCGAGCCAGGAACCTTGACCAAAAGCGAGCAGGAAGTAAAGGCCGATGACGGTCGGCGGCAACAGCAGCGGCAGCATCAGCAGGGCCTCGATCAACGCGCGGCCGCGCCAGCGGGTGTGCGCCAGCCAACGTCCAAGCCAGAGGCTGGGCAGGAGCAGCAAAGCGGCGCTAAGGGCTGCAAGCGCCAGGGAAACACGTGCGGCATGCCAGTCCATGGAGGGTCATTGTCGCAGGCCCCTTAGCGACCCGCGCCCGGCCGAACACCGCGCGCGGTGCGAGTTACGCAGAGCATCCCTGGCCGTGTCTTCCAACGGGCCGGGTCAGGGCGCATCGGCAAATCCGTTGCGCCGCAGCAGTTCGCGGACATCCGCTCGCCCGAGAAACTTCGCAAAGCGCGGGGCCTCGGCGCGCGCCTGCTTCAGCACGACAAGACGCTGCAGCAGGGGCGCATGAAGTGACTCGGGCAGTAGCTGGTGGCGCGTCACTGCATCCACCTCCGGCGCTCGGACCATGGACAACGCAGTGATGCCGGCCTGAGCCGCGCCGCCAGCCACGAACTGCGTCGCCTGCGAAACGTTCTCGCCAAGCACAAGCCTGGGGCGCAACAGATCCCAAAGGCCCAGACCTTGAAGAGCCTCCCTGGCGGCTCGTCCATACGGTGCGTGCTCCGGGTTTGCAATGGCAAAGCGCTGCACGGCGCCAATCTGCGCACGCACTCCCTCGAGCCGTTCGTCGAGCACAAGCGCACTGGCCCTGGGCACCACCAGCACGACGCGCCCTTTGCCGTAATAGGAGCCTCGGTCACGCGTCAGGCCAGCCTCGGCCAGTTGAAGCACATAGGACTCGTCCGCCGACAGGAAAACATCGACCGCCAAGCCCTGCCTGATCTGGCGCGAGAGGTTGCCCGAGGATCCAAATTGCAGCACCAGCCTGTGCCCGGTTTCCCGCTCGAACCGAGTGGCGATTTCCTTCAGGACGAACTGCATGTCGCTGGCGGCGGCGACGCGGATAATCTTCACTTCTTTTGTGTCCGTGCCAAGCCCGGCCGCATCTGGGCTAATCTGGGCTGACAATGGCCCAAACCAAAGACTCGGGGCAGCCGCAGCGAACACCTTGAGCAAGCGGCGGCGTTGCTGCATGATCGACTTTTTCATCCGTGCATGATCTGATGCAACTCTTGCATATTGCCGAAAACACCGTGCTGGCAAGGATTCATAGAATGGCCTTCCTGCCAGCTGGTCCCACCTCGGTCGGCAGCGTTCCAACTGCATTGTCAAGGATCCCCGAAACCAGTCCGCGGCGGAGGGCCAAACAAGGCCCGTTGCATGCCACGATCAACAACTAGTCATGACAAATCGATAGGCTGGCGGCTTTCCGCCACCGGTCGCACTTGATTTCCGGAACATTGTCAATGAACTCACCCGCCATGTTGGGAATTAGTCTGGGGGCGCCCGGCTACGTCAAGAATGCCCGGCTTATCGCCTGGGTCGCCGAGACAGCGGCGCTGACCCAGCCCGAGCATATCCACTGGTGCGACGGCTCGCAGCAGGAGTACGATCAGCTGTGTGCCCATTTGGTCAGCGCCGGCACCCTGATTCAACTCAACCCGACCCTGCGGCCGAACAGTTACCTGGCGCGCTCCGACCCGATGGATGTGGCCCGCGTCGAAGACCGCACTTTCATCTGCTGCGAGCGCCGCGAAGACGCTGGTCCAACCAACAACTGGATGGCACCGACCGAGATGCGCGCCCTGCTGCAAACCGGTGGCAGCGACGGCGCACCGGCCCTGTTTGAAGGCAGCATGCGCGGCCGCACCATGTATGTGGTGCCGTTTTCCATGGGCCCGTTGGGCTCGCCGATTGCGCACATTGGTATTGAACTCAGCGACAGCCCCTATGTCGTGATCAACATGCGCATCATGACGCGCATGGGTCGCGCGGTGTATGAATTTCTCGGCCGCGATGGCGAATTTGTTCCCTGCGTGCACAGCGTGGGCGCACCGCTGCGACCAGGCCAGCAGGACGTGCCCTGGCCGTGCAACAGAACCAAATACATCGTGCACTATCCCGAGACGCGCGAAATCTGGTCCTACGGCTCGGGCTATGGTGGCAACGCGCTGCTCGGCAAGAAATGTTTTGCATTGCGCATCGCCAGCAGCATGGGGCGGCAGGCTGCCCTGGAAAACCCCGGCGGCCTCGGCTGGCTTGCCGAACACATGCTGATCCTTGGTCTGACCAGCCCGCAGGGCCGGAAGTACCACGTCGCCGCGGCCTTCCCCAGCTCATGCGGCAAGACCAACTTCGCCATGCTGATTCCACCTGCCGCATTCGCCGGCTGGAAAGTGAGCACGATCGGCGACGACATCGCCTGGATCAAGCCGGGCGCCGACGGGCGGCTGTACGCGATCAACCCGGAGGCGGGCTACTTCGGCGTGGCGCCCGGCACCAGCACGCTGACCAATCCCAACTGCATGGCCAGTCTGGAACGGGACGTGATTTTCACCAATGTCGCCTTGACCGATGACGGCGATGTCTGGTGGGAAGGAATGGGCGAAGCGCCGGCGCATGCCATCGACTGGCAGGGCAGGGACTGGACCCCGCGGATCGGCAGGGAGAACGCCGTCGATGGCAAGCCGAGGCCGGCCGCCCATCCGAACGCCCGCTTCACGGTGGCCGCCACCAACAACCCGGCACTCGACCCGGCCTGGGATTCACCCGAAGGCGTGCCGATCGACGCCTTCATCTTCGGCGGGCGCCGCTCGACCACGGTGCCGCTGGTGACCGAGGCGCGCAACTGGATAGAGGGCGTCTACATGGCCGCCACCATGGGTTCGGAAACCACCGCCGCGGCCGCCGGGCAACAGGGCGTGGTGCGCCGCGACCCATTCGCCATGCTGCCGTTCTGCGGCTACAACATGAGCGACTATTTCCAGCATTGGCTGGACATGGGCAGGAAGCTCGCTGCCGCATGTGAAAAATCAGGCGCCCGGCTGCCCCGCATCTACAGTGTCAACTGGTTTCGCAAGGGCGCCGACGGCAAATTTGTCTGGCCCGGCTACGGCGAGAACATGCGCGTGCTGAAATGGATCGTCGAGCGCATCGAAGGCGCTGCCGAAAAGGGCCCGCACGGCCAGCAGCACCTGCTGGGTGTCAGCCCGAGCTACCAGGAACTGGACTGGACCGGGCTGGATTTCAGCACCGATCAGTTCGCGCAGGTGATCGACATCGACAAGGCTGCTTGGCAGGCCGAACTCAAGCTGCACGGCGAATTGTTCCGGCAGCTTGAATTCCATTTGCCAAGGGAACTCGTCGAGACCAGGGCCTTGATCGAAAAACGGCTGGTCGCGTAGCGTCACTTCTATCGGCCTGATCAGCGCCGATTGTCGGCGCTTGCGTTGGCCGGTTGTCGACCCTCGCCTGCGAACCGACTCGTATACTCGGCAGTATTCGATCTTGCCGCCCCGTCCGGTCGAGGAATACCCCCATGAAACGACCAACCATCACCCGCCGCAAGGTCTTGGCCACCCTGGCCGGGAGCGCTGCGTCACTGGCCCTGCCTGCGATGGCCGCGTGGCCTGACAGGCCGATTAAGATCGTCGTGACCTTTCCGGCCGGCGGTGCCAGCGACATCGTGGCCCGCGTCATGGCCGAACAACTGGCCCGCAAGCTGGGTTCACCGGTGGTGGTGGACAACCGCCCAGGCGCCGGCGGCAGTGTCGGCGGCCTGCTGGTGGCGCAGGCCCCGGCCGACGGCTACACGCTGATGCTGAGCAATTCGACCCCAATTTCGATTGGCCCGTTTGCGCTGGAAAAGCAGCCCTACGACCCGGTCGAAGGATTCACCCACGTCGCAATGGTGGGTTTAGCCCCCTGCGCGGTGATGGCCAACCCGAACGCGCCGATGAAGACCATCGCCGACGTGGAATCGTTCGCGCGCAAGGCAGGGCGGCTAGACTTCGGATCGGGTGGGCCCGCGTCGATCGGCCACATCTATGGCGAATTGATGAGAAAGCACATGGGGGTTAATCTGGTGCATGTTCCATACCGGGGCGGCGCACCCATGACCACCGACCTGATCTCGGGTGTGGTGCCGATCGGCATCGACGTGCTGACCGCCTACCTGCCATTTTTCAAGAGCGGCCAGATCATTCCAGTGGCGGTCACCTCCGCCGCGAGGACCGCCCTGCTGCCGGATGTGCCCAGTGTCGTCGAGTACGGCTACCGCAAGCTGGTGCTTGACAATTTCTTCGGCCTTTCCGGTCCGGCCAAGCTGCCTGCGGACATCGTCGCCCGGCTGAACGCGGCGTGCAACGAAATCCTGGCGCAGGCCGATGTGAAAAAGCGCATGCTGGAGCTTGGCATCACCACCACACCCACCAGTCCGGCGGGCTTCACCAGTTTCGTGAAGGAGCAGGTCGCTGCGCTGGCCCCTGTGGTCAAGGGGGCAGGGGTCAAGTTGTAGGCTGGGCCCAGGGGTAGACTGGCCGCCCCATGAAGATTCAGTTGCTGTCGGACCTGCACCTGGAAGTGCATCCGCAGCTTCGGATCGAACCCGCGCCCGGCGCCGACTTGCTGGTGCTGGCCGGCGACATTGGTTCCTATCAAAGGGGCAGCCTGCTGGACGAACCAGACTTCGGCCTGGCACGATTCGCGCCACGCCATGGCTGGCCGGTTCCGGTGCTGTTCCTGCCCGGCAATCACGAGTACGACCTGCTTGACTTTGACGAAGCCCATGAGCGCCTGGGCACGCTGTGCGAGAGCTTGGGCATGGTCTGGCTGGAGCGTGAAACGCTCGTACTGGACGGCGCGCGCTTTATCGGCACCACCTTGTGGAGCGACTTTGACGCCCTGAGCATGGATCCGGCCGGCACCGAGCCGACCCAGACCCACCTGCTGCAGCAACGTGACAAGGCCTTTCGCGCGGCCAATTTCTACCTGCGAAAAACCGGCACCATGCGGCATGGGCAGGCCATGCTTGCCGAGCAGGTGCGCGAGCAGGCGCTACTGTGCCAGTCCTGGCTGGAAGCGGCGCTGGCGCTGCCGTTTGACGGGCCGACGGTGGTGGTGACCCATTTCGCGCCAAGCCTGAAAAGCGCCGATCCGCGCTACGGACTGACCCCCGGAACTGCTGGATTTTGCAATTCACTGGACCACCTGCTGCCACGGGCCCAGCACTGGTTGCACGGCCACCTACACGCGCCAAGCAACTATTCTCTCCATGGCTGCAGAGTCCGCGCCAACCCCCTCGGCTACGCGCGCAAGAACGAGCAGGAGCTGTTCGACCCAGCCCTTTGTATCGAGGTCAGAGCGCCCGACCGGAGATAAACCTCACAGAGGCCCTGACCCTGAACTGGTGCATCATTCGCAGGTGACGACCGGCGCCTCGCGGCGTCAGCCGTTTCCCGCCTTTCCCCTTGGAGAACGCGATGAATTTCCGGCCTCTGCCGCGCCTGTGCGCGGCCCTTCTTCTCGCCACGGCACAGTCCGCGTTTGCCTGGAGCGCTCACACCTTGATCACCTGGCGGGCGCTCGAAGGGATGCCCGAGGTCACGCGGGCCAAGGTGCAGGTGGAGCGGCTGGAGGCCTTTGTTGCCGCCGAAGGGGCCAATCTGGAACGCCTGTTGCAGGAGCAGGAGCAGTGGGCGCGCGGCAATGTGCCAAGCTACCCGGCCCGACCCGACGCCCTGGCCTTCAAGTTTGCAGCGGCCGACGGCGCCGACCCGGCGGCGCTGCGCGCGCGCTTCCTGCAGGCACTGCGCCTCAATCCGGAGTCGAGAATGGCGCTCTTCATCGAGGTCCGGCCCGGCCAAGCCACCCCAGGAAAACCGCGCCTGCCGCAGGTCGATGTCAACGCCCTGCGCCGCGGCACCACGCCACGCGAGAGCAATTACGTTGCGCTGTCCGAAGGCGAAGAGGTGAGCGCGCTCGACGTTGTCGCCAGCGCATCCCATGAACCCGATTTCGGACTTGACATCGGCCTCTGGCAGAACAACAACACGGCGCATGGCGCGCGCTTCGCCTTTGGCGCCCAGCCCTTTGGCAATCCCAAGCTCAACTACGGCACCCAGGCGCCTTTTCACATGGGTTTCTACCATGAGTCGCCGATTATTTTTGCCGCCGCCGGCTTTCTCAAGCGGACCCTGCCTGAGTACCGGATTCAGTTGTTTCAGGCCCTGGCGAGCCACGCTTTCCGCTCGGGGCACCCCTATTGGGGCTGGCGCTTCACCGGCTGGGCCCTGCATTACGTGCAGGACCTGACCCAGCCCTACCACGCGCGCGTGCTGCCGGGCGTGGGCACCCTGCGCATGTTGTGGATCAACGCCATCGCGATGGCTGGCTTTGAGGGCGCCAAGAATGATGCGATCACCCTGGTCAGCAATCGCCACACCGTGCTCGAGAACTATCAGCTCAACCGCATGCTGCAGGCCTACGAAAACCGCGACATGAATGACCCGCTGCTGCGCGCGCTGCGCGATGGCTCGCGCGACTCGGAGCATCGGGTCTATGCGGCGACCTCGACACGGCAGGTGGTGAGCGCTGAGGCTGCCGCCGCGGCCGACGCGCTGGATGCCGTTCTGGAAAAGGCCTATGCGAGCGAATACACCTCCGACCCAAGTCGCAGCTTGAGCGCGGGCGACCCGATCAACCTGTACCAGGTCGCCCTCAAGACGCCGGCCCAACATGCCGCGCTGGAAAAAGTCGTCGCCAACCTGCTCGGTAACACGGGCAAACACACCCGGGCCTTGGTGCGCGCGGTGCTGGCCGCCAAATGAGGCCGCATCTCAATGCGCCTGCGCAGCCAGCCGCGCTGCAATACGGGTTCGCCAGTCTTGCTCAACGGCTTTATCGCTCCGCGCCTGATGGTCTGCTCGGCACACCAGGCCCCAGCGTCGCCGCCGCCGCCTGGGTCAAGGCCCGGCTCAAGTTGTCAAGCAGTTCCGACTGCAGGTTCCAGCAATGCCAATAGAGCGCGACCGGCTGTTGCCGCATTGGCGCCACATTCACCAGCCGGCCCTGTTCGAGCAGCCCACGGACCAGCAGTTCAGGCACCACGCTGACGCCCCAGCCAGCCAGCACGGCGCGCACCTGCCCCTCGGAACTAGGTACCAGCGCCTGCTTCAGGGCGACACGCTTGAGCCCGACCAGGCGCGCGACAAACTCGGCCTGCATGTCGTCCTTGCGGTTGAACGCCACATAGGACAGGTCGCGGAAGTTCCGCGCCGACAATCCCTCGCTGGCGTGTTTCCTGGCGTAATCCGGCGCGGCGACGGCGATGTAATTCATCGCGCCCAACGGCACCACGCGACAGCCGCGTAACGCCTGTTTCAGCGTCGTCACACAACCAAGCACCTGGCCGGAACGCAGCCATTCATGGGTGAAGTCCTGGTCGTCGGTGATGATCTCGATCGGCAGGCCCTGGCGTGACAGGTCGCCCAGCGCATCGAGCGCCCAGGTGGCGATGCTGTCGGCATTGATGGCAATTGAAATCCGCTCGTCCTCGCGCGCGCCGCCGGTCGAACTCGGTGCCAGTTCCTTCAAGTCCAGGTCCAGACCGGCGCGCAGCAAGCGCAACTGCCGGGCATGTCTGAGCAGCAGTTGGCCGGCCGCCGTCGCGCGCAGCGGGCGGCTGCGCACCAGCAGAATCGTTCCGGCCTGGGTTTCCAGCGCGCGCAGGCGCTGCGAGACGGCCGATTGCGTGATGTTCTGGCGTTGCGCGGCACGCTCGAAACTGCCCTCCTCAATGATCGCCGCCAGACATTCAAGCGCGGCCGGA
>JBCKPE010000074.1:0-9548 GCA_038901875.1 Burkholderiaceae bacterium | reverse complement strand
GTTGGCCGCTTTCAAGTAACTTATGTGTTACCATTGATCATGACCCTCCAGGTCGAAGAGTACCTCCGTGAAGACGGCTCGAATCCATACAAGGAGTGGTTCGACAGCCTCGATCCGCATGCGGCCGCCAAGATCAGCACGGCGAAACTTCGGATCGAATTGGGCAATGTGTCGAGCATCAAATGGTTCGGTGGCATCGCCGAGTGCGTCGTCGACTGGGGGCCTGGTTACCGCATCTATCTGGCAAAGGACGGGGACAGGCTGATCGTGCTTTTCGGGGACGGTACCAAGCGCGGTCAGCAGCGCGACATTGATCGTGCCAAGGTCTTGTGGTCCGAATACAAAATGCGCAAGAAGGCCCAGGGTGGCCAACGGAAGAGGTGAATTCATGGCATTGACACGCAATTTCAAACACACCGTGATCGAACGCGTCGAGCGCGATCCTGCGTTCGCTCAGGCGCTGCTGGATGAGGCAGCCACTCTTTTTTTGAATGGGGAACCTGAAACGGCACGGCTGATCCTGCGCGACCTCGTCAATGCGACGATCGGCTTCGAACAGCTTGCCGCTCTCACCGCCAGGCCGAGCAAAAGTCTGCATCGCATGCTTTCGCCTGCCGGCAATCCCAGCATGGACAACCTCGCCGCAATTTTTCACGCCATTCGCGAACGCCTGAACGTGAGTCTGGAAGCGCATTCTGTTGCGACATGACTTGCCAGTCCTCCTTGACCGCCATCACGGCATCAGCCGATGCCGCCGACCGCCCGGCCAGCCAGGCCGTCAGCGTGCCGGTGGCGGCGACTGTCATAGGCAATCCAGCAATCCCCAGTTGTGGCAAGCTATGGGTTGTTCAGCGCATTTGCGTCGGAGATGACTATGAGCACCCATCTTGAAGTCCTGGAAGCCGAGGCCCTGAAGCTTGCGCCGCCGGAGCGCTCGCACCTTCTTGAGCGACTCATTGCAAGCCTTGATTCCGACCCCGGAGTCGAGGAAGCGTGGGAGCGCGAAGCAGACCGAAGGGAAGCCCTGCTGGAGTCGGGTTCCGCGGCGGAAGTCTCCGGCCCCGAAGCATTGAATCGCCTTCGGTCAAGGCTTGGTCGGTGACATTTTCTCTTCACCCTGGCGCCGAGCAAGACATCGCCGACGCCTTGGACTTCTACGCCGAACAAGCCGGGCCACTCGTGGCGCAGCGGTTTCTCAGCGAGTTCGAGCGCGTCGCACAGCTCTCGGTAGAACATCCAGGCTTCGGCACACCAACCACGAAAGGTCGCCGAGTATTTCCGTTGCGGGTCTTTCCGTACTCGGTCGTATATCGAAGCCTCGAAGCCTCGAGGCCAGCGTTCGAATCATTGTCGTCCGGCATCAGCACAGAAAACCCGACTATGGTGGGGCGCGGCGATAGACCGTGCAGGCTGGTGCGCCTGTGATGCGACGCCCAGTTCTGACTCACCAATCCTCCTTCACCGCCATCACCGCATCAGCCGATGCCGCCGACCGCCCCGCCAGCCAGGCCGTGAGCGTGCCGGCGGCGACCACGGCCAGGCAAAGCAGCAGCAGGCGCGCCCAGGGAACGACGAAGTCCATGGTCCAGTGAAAGCTCTGCGGGTTCACCACCTCGACCAGGATGAATCCGGTTCCCAGGCCCAGCACCAGCCCGGCCAGGGCGCCGATCAGGGTCCAGGCGCAGCCCTCGGCGGCGACCAGCGAGAGGATCTGCTTGCGCGTCAGCCCGACATGGGTCAACAGGCCAAACTCGCGCCGCCGTGCCAGCACCTGGGCTGAGAAGCTGGTGGCGACGCCGAACAGGCCGATGCCAATCGCTACCGCCTGTAACCAGTAGGTGACGGCAAAGCTGCGGTCGAATATTCGCATCGACGTTGCCCGAAGCTGCGTCGTCGAAGCCATTTCCACCAGGCCAGCGAGCGGCGCCGTTCCGCCACTGGTCTCATTGCGGCCGAAGCTGTCGAGCTTTTCGCGCAACACGCGCCGCACTTGATCCTCGTTGGTCCCGGGCTGCAGCCAGAGCGCCAGGTCATTGACGCGCTGGTCATCGACCAGCCGCTGGTAGGCGTCACGGTCGATCACGAGTGATCCAAACTGGCGCACGTAGTCGCGCAGCACACCGGCGACGAAGAGACGCTCGTTGCCCAGGCCACGCGCTCCCGGCATGACCGTCAAGGCTTGTTCGATTCGCTCCGGTACCGTGCCAGGGCGCATGCCGTAAAGATCGGCCATCGCCTCGCTGACATAGACCGCGATGTGGCCAGCGGGCACCTTCAGCAGAGGCCCGACCAGCGGCAGTTCACGCTCGGCGTCTCGAACAGGCCGCGCCAGCAGGACGACCGCCGGTCGATCGGCCCGCAACTGCAGCGGGCGCAGCGTGGTTGCCTGCACCCGAGCCACGCCTGGGGTGGCGACAATCGCGGCCAGCACTTCGGGCGGCAGAAAGGCGGTCTCGCCCGCCAAAGAAGTGACTGCCGTGCGCAGGTACAGGTCGGCCGGCAGCACCAGATCGAGCCAATGCGCGACCGAGTTGCGAAAACTCGCCACCATCACGGTGAGCGCAACCGCCAGGCTCAAGGACACAACCACGGCGCTGACGGCCATCGCCGCATCGTGGCCCATGCGACGGCCGCGTTCGACCGCCAGCAGCAGCAGCGGACGCCGCGACAGATGCGGCACCAGCAGCCGATAGATCCGGGCCACGCCGTAGGGCAGGGCCAGCACACCGCCAGTCAGCAGCAGCCCGATGCCGAGGTAGGCGCCCAGCGGCAGCTCGAAGACGGGTGGCAGCATGGCGCAAAGCGCACCGGCGCAGATCAGCAGCAGCCCGGCGGCCGGTCCGCGCGCCGGTCCGGCGCCGAGTCCGCCACCCTTGAGCGTGATGGCGGGCGGCAGGTTCTGCGCCAGCCGCGCCGGCCACCAGGCGCCCAGCGTCGCGGCGAGCAGTCCCAGCGCGAAGTAGATCAGCGCGGCCCAGGGCTGCCAGAACAGCGGGGCGGCCAGATCGCGAAAGTAGCCGCCCCCCATGTCGGCTCCCAGCTTGCGCAGCGCCAGTGTCGCCAGCGCCGTGCCCAGGACAATGCCAAGCGCCGAGGCCAGCGCGCCAAAGACACAGGCTTCGGCCAGCACCAGCCTCATGCGTTCGCGCCCAGTGAGCCCAAGAACAGCGAGCAGTGCGAACCGGGGCGCGCGTTGCACGATGCTGAGCGAGAGGACCGAATAGACCAGGAAGGCGCCGGTGAACAGCGCCATCATGGCGAGCACGGTCAGGTTCACCCGGTAGGCGCGTGACAGGCTGTCGCCGCGGCTGCCGTTTTGAGCTGGGTCGACGCTGCTCAAGCCCGGGGGCAACGCCAGCGATCTGGCGACCTGCGCCGCATTGGCGCCGCTGCGCAGCCGGACATCGATACGCGAGACCAGGCCGACCCGGTCGAACAGATCCTGCATGGCCGCGACATCCATCACGATCAGCGCCAGCGGGCTGCGCCCTGCGGCGGACTGCGCCGGCGCGCCGGCGCTCGCGGCTTCAGCCGCCGTGCCGACCGATCCGCGCACCACCACGCTTTTCAGTTCAAGCCCCGATTGCAGGTAGAGCATCGGCCGATCCGAGTCCTGCGGGTTCTGCGCCGCGTTGACGTCCAGCCCCAGAAGTTCGAACGCGGCCGGGTTGAGAAACGCCGAATCAGGACTGAACAGGACCAGCCTTGACTGGCCTGCGAAGGGCTGCGCAATCAGGCCCGGCGTGATCGACGCCGCGGCCAGCGGGTCAACCCCGATCACCTGCACCGCGACGCGACGCGAGCGCTCCGGACTCAGCATATAGGTGCTGAGTTCGAGCACCGGGCTGACCAGTGCGACATCCGGGTGTTTCGCCACCTGCGCCAGAACGCTCTCGTCAAAGCCGGCCTGGACGCCGCGAATCACCAGATCGGGCTGCCCGCTGAGCTCGCGTGCGGCACTTGAGAATTCGCTGATGGCCGAGGCATTGATCAGATGCACTGCAAACGCCAGCGCAACGCCTGAAGCGACGGCCAGCAGGGTGGCCACACTGCGCCATGGATGGTGCAGCAGCTCCTGCCAGGAGAAGGTTCTTAGCAGGGCCAGCATGGGCGTTGACCGGCGTCGCGTAAACAGGCCCTAGGCCCAGACCCCGTCGCTGCGCAGATGCAGGATGCGGTCAGCGCGCGCTGCGGCGGTGCTGGAATGGGTCGCCAGCAGCAGGGATGCCTGATGGTCGCGGGCTCGGGCGGCCATCAGATCGATCACCATCGCGGCGTTCGACGGGTCCAAGTTTCCGGTCGGCTCATCGGCCAGCAGCAGACCGGGACGATGGATCAGCGCGCGCGCAATCGCCACCCGCTGCAACTGCCCGCCCGAGAGCTGCTGCGGCAGATGCGCTGCGAATCGATCCAGCCCGACTTCGGCCAGGGCCTGCTGCACCCGCTGCGGCTCGGAGAGTCCAAGCAACATCAATGGCAGGGCAACGTTCTGGCCAACATCCAGATGCGGCAGCAGGTGAAAGGCCTGGAACACAAAGCCGAAATGGCGCCGTCTGAGCAGGGCACGCCCGTCGGCATCGAGCTGCCCGAGGTCGGTGCCGTCGATGAAGATGCTGCCGCTGTCCCACTGGTCCAGACCGGCAATGCAATTGAGCAGCGTTGATTTGCCGACGCCGGATTCGCCCATGATGGCGACAAACTCGCCAACGCCGACCTCAAACGAGACATTGGCGAAGACCTGGGTCTCGCCGTAACGCTTGCCAAGCCCCTGCACCACCAGCGTCATGACAGCTCCCGTTGCCGGGCGGCACCGCGCGCCACTGCCGGCGCCGCGCGAACGGCTGCGCTGGCCAGCGCGAGCAGTTGCTGCAACGCCCCGGGATCGTCGCAGGCAACGACCTGGCGCTCGGGCATGGCGCGCAGCCAGGTCAGTTGGCGTTTTGCCAGTTGCCTGGTGGCGGCGATGAAGCGCTGCCGCAACTCGCTCCAGGCCATGCGGCCTTCAAGCGCGTCCCAGACCTGGCGATAACCGACGCAGCGCATCGAAGGCAGGGCGGCGTTCAGGTCGCCGCGTTCATGAAGATTGCGAACCTCCTGCACCAGACCGTTCGCCAGCATGGCGTCACAGCGCAGGGCAATCCGCTCGTGCAGCCAGGCCCGGTCACCGGGTTCGAGCGACAGAATCAGGATGCGCGGCCGGCTTGCACTGGCGGCGTCCTCAGGCCGAGCGCCATGCCAGGCCGAGAGAGGCCGCCCGGAGCTGCGATACACCTCCAGCGCGCGTTGAATCCGCTGCGCATCGTTCGGGTTCAGCCGCTTTGCTGTTACCGGGTCGACCCGCGCCAGTTCCTGATGCAGCGCCGGCCAGCCCAGTTGCTGCGCCTGCGCGTCGATTTCGGCGCGCAACTGCGGGTTGGCCGCCGGCATCGGATCAAGGCCTTGCAGCAGTGCCTTCAGGTACAGCATGGTGCCCCCGACGAGCAGCGGCATTCGGTCACGGGAGCGAATTTGCGGCATAAGGCGGGCCGCGTCTCTGGCGAAGGCGGCCGCGCTGTAGGACTGAGCCGGGTCCAGGATATCGATCAGGTGATGCCTGACAGCAGCACGTTCCTGCGCGCCTGGCTTGGCGGTGCCGATGTCCATGCCCCGGTACACTTGGGCCGAGTCCATGCTGATGATTTCGACCGCCAACTGCCCGGCCAGGGCTGCGGCGGCAGCAGACTTACCCGACGCTGTCGGGCCGACCAGGGCGATGGCGTCGAACATGGAATTCAGTGTCTGGACTTGCCGTGCCAGCGCACCAGCGTCCAGGCCACCAGCGCGATGCCGACGCTCCAGAACCAGACGCCATAGGCCATGGCCGCAGGCGCTGCATCAAGCCTGGTTCCGAGCCAGCTGCCAATGGCGAAGGCGACCAGCATCATGAAGAACCCGTTCAGAGCCGCGGCGGCGCCGGCCGCCAGCGGAAAGGGGCTGATCGCACCGCTTTGGCCGCAACTCTGGTGCACACCGTGGGCCAGCATGTACAGGTGCATCGGCAGCAGCAGGGCGGCGACATGCTGGACCTCCAACAGGGCCAGCAGACCCATGGAGCTTCCGGCGAGCAGGCTGGCGCCGCCGGCCAGGGCCACGGTGCGTTGCACACCGAACGAACGCAGCAGGCGGCGCGCGACGAAGGTGCCGCAGAAATAGACAAACGACACCGACAGCATCGCCAAACCGTAGCGCTCGACCGACAAGCCCAGCGTCTTGATGAAAACAAAGGACGATGCGGCCAGGTAGGTGAACAGCCCGCCGTAGGAGACGATGCACAGCAGACTGTAGGCACGGAACGTGGGGTGGCGCAGGATGCGCCGCCAGGTCAGCGCAAGCGTTCTCGGGCGCAGGGCATCGGGATTGAGCGTCGGATTGGATTCAATGTAGCGCAAGATCACGAGCAACCAGGTGGCCGCGCCGAAGATCGCTACCGCCAGCAGCGTGGAACGCCAACCGATATGGACCGCCAGCAGGCCGCCAATGATGGGACTCAGGCAGGCAATGACGCCGAGCCCGCTCAGCCCCCAGGACATGGCACGGGCACCGGCTTCGGCCGCATACAGGTCGCGCACGATGGCCCTGGCGCAGACCACCGCCGCGCCCATGCCGGCGCCCTGCAGCACGCGCCAGCCCAGCAACTGTTCGATCGAGGGCGCGAGTGAACTCCCGATCGATGCCAACAAGTAGGCGAACATCCCCCAGAGCAGGATCGGGCGCCGTCCGAAGCGGTCCGACAGCGGGCCCCAGAACAGTTGCGAGCAGCCAAAAGCCAGCAGCAGCGCCGTCAGGGTCAACTGGGCCTGCGCCATCGACGCCAAAAGATCGTCGCGCAAGGCGGGCAGGGCCGGCAGGTAGAGATCGGTCGTGACCGGCTGCAGGCCAAGCAGCAGCGAGAGGAACCAGATCGTCGTGTCCGGCGTCATGGCGGGCCGGCTGGGCCGGCCAGCGCCGGTTGTCACCGAAGGTGGGGCCGAGGGAATCACGGACATGCGGCTAGCGTAGCAGATGAAGCACGGGATTCACGTGGTCAAATTAAGTTTGACCGGTGATCATCGGGCCAATAGAATTCGACGTCACAACCTTCGAGAGGAAAACCATGGAGACCATTCTTCGCAACTTCGGCAACAGCGTTGGTTTGGTGATCCCCAAGCCGGTGCGCGATGCGATGGGCTTGCAAGCAGGCCAAACGGTGCAGCTCGAAGCATCTGAGCAGGGCTTGATGATTCGGCCCACCGCTCGAAAGTACACCCTGCAGGAACTGGTCGCGCAATGCGATCGCAAAGCAGCCATGCCGCGGGAACTGATCGAATGGCAAGGCATGGCGGCCGGGCGTGAGGTATGGTGAGTGCCCGTTTCTTTGAGCGTGGCGATATCGTGCGGGTCAGCCTGAATCCGACCGTGGGCCGCGAGCAGCAAGGCGACATGCGCCCCGCCCTGGTGCTGTCGCCGCGCAAGTTCAACGCACTGGGCAGCGCGCTGGTCGCGCCGATTGCGCAAGGCGGGGACATGGCGCGATTCGCCGGTTTTGCCGTCACGTTGACGGGGGCGGGCACCAAGACGCAGGGCGTGGTGTTGGTCAATGCGGTGCGTACGCTGGACCTGGAACAACGCGGTGCGCGCAAAGTCGAAATGGCGCCTGATTACGTTGTCGAAGACGCGCTGGCTCGTTTCCGCACGCTGCTTGAGTAGCCTGCCATAACGGGTTGGACGTTGTTCCGAAGTCAGAGTCCGAACATCTCGCGCAACGCCTGCCGGTACAGTTCCTGACCGACCCACATCGCGTTGTAGTGCGACGCGCCTTCAACCAGCACCAGGCGTTTCGGTTCGACCGCGGCGTTGAACAGCCTGACCCCGAGTTCGGCCTTGATGGTCGAGTCCTCGGCAGCGTGAACGACCAGCAGCGGTGAGCCAATTGCCTTGACTCTTCTGACGGCTTCGAAGCGCTGCGTGATGAAGGCGTTCACCGGCAGCCAACCCCATTTGTAGCTGCTGACAACGTCGGGGATCGAGGTGAAGGCTCCTTCCACCAGCACCCCGCGCTCGTCATCGACCCGGGCCGCGAGTTCAATCGCGATGGCCGCGCCCAGCGAATGCCCGAAGATGTAGCGCGGTCGCTGGCCATGCTGCTGGCGCAGCCAGTTCCAGGCGGCTTCGGCGTCTTCGTAAGCGAACTCCTCGGACGGCAGCACCGGCGTGCTCTTGCCAAAACCTCGGTAATCGATGGCCAGCACCGCGAAGCCGAGCTCCTGCATGCGCCGGATGCGAAAGGCTGAGCCGGTGACATTGAAGCGGGCACCGTGCAGGTAGAGCAGGACCGGCGTCCCCGCCACGCCGTCGCTGGCCCACAGTCCATGCAGCCGCACCGGTTCGCCGCTCAGGCGCGAGGAAAACTCGATCCACACCGGTTCCATGCCGGCCGACATGGCGGCGCTGTTGCCCCAGCCGCGGTCGCTCGGCTGGAACACCCATTGCCGCTGTTTCTCGTCCAGCGTCGCACAGCCCACGAACAGGGCGGCCAGCAGCAGAAACGCGATCAGCCAGCGAGCGATTTTCATGGCCTGCGCGCCTGCCGCTCCCATCGCGCGTGAAAGCTGTTGCCGCCGATGGGCCTTCGGCCAGGCTCAATAGATGAGGCGTTCAGGGCGAATCTCCTGCAGGATGGTGGTGGCGATTTCCTCGATTGACTTGGTCGTGGTGGAGAGCCAGCGCACACCGGCGCGGCGCATCATGGCCTCGGCCTCGCTCACCTCCATGCGGCAATTGTCCAGCGCGGCGTAGCGTGAATTCGGACGACGCTCGCGCCGGATTTCGCTCAGGCGCTCAGGCTGGATGGTGAGGCCAAACATCTTCTTGCTGAAGGGCCGCAACGCCTCGGGCATTTGCTGGCGCTCAAAGTCCTCCGGGATCAGGGGATAGTTGGCGGCCTTCAGGCCGTATTGCATGGCCAGATACAGACAGGTCGGCGTCTTGCCGCTGCGGCTGACCCCGACCAGGATCACATCGGCCAGGGTCAGATCGCGACTCGACTGTCCGTCGTCGTGCGCAAGAGAAAAATTGATGGCCTCGATGCGGTCGTGGTACTCCTTGCTGCGCGAGGCGTCGGAGAAGCGCCCGACGCGGTGGCTGGACTTGAGGTCGAGCTCAATTTCCAGCGGCTGTACGAAGGTGCCGAACATGTCCAGGAACATGCCGTTGCACTGCTCCTTGATCGCCGCCAGCACCGGCATGTTGACCAGCGTCGAGAAAACAATCGGGCGCTTGCCCTCGCTGGCGGCGGTCTCATTGATCTGCCGCACCACCTGCTGCGCCTTCTCGACGCTGTCGATGAAGGGCAGGCGCACATGGCGCGGCCTCATTTCAAACTGCGCCAGGATCGCGTTGCCGAACGTTTCGGCCGTGATCCCGGTGCCGTCAGAAACGAAGAAAACCGTGCGCTCGTGCATGTTGGAGAAGCCTTGGAACTGGGGCATTCTGGCATCGAATCGGCGCGCCTGCCCGACCTACAATGGCCG
>JBCKPE010000073.1:0-9740 GCA_038901875.1 Burkholderiaceae bacterium | reverse complement strand
CCGTAGGCGCTGGTTGCCGGCAGCGCCACCATCCGATCCACCACTTCCCTCTGCAACATGAAGTGCTGATCCTGGACCACGCCGACATGCTCGAGCAAGTGGAACAGCAGGGGTGAAGAGATGTTGTAGGGCAGGTTGCCGACGATGCGAAGCGGCCGCTGCTGACCCGGCGTGGCTCCCGGGTTCGAACCGTCCCTGGCGAGTTGGCCGAAGTCAACACTTAGCGCGTCCGCCTGCAGCACAGTGAGGTTGGCGTGCGAGCGCAGGCGTGCCGCCAGGTCGCGATCGAGCTCAACCACGGTCAGGTGCCCCAGTCGTTCGACCAGGGGTTGGGTCAACGCGGCAAGACCGGGGCCGATCTCGACCATGAACTGACCCGGCCTGGGCGCAATTTCACGATCTTTCGAAAACTCGCATAGTGGTCACCTGTGTAGTAACAGGCATCCGGAGCCGCCGGTTGACCACCACAAACTATCCTTCGGGCGCCGCGATCGCTGGTCCCTGGCGTCCGGACGGTGTACTCAAGGTAATAGCCGCGACGTTGTGCCGGGAGAATCCGCTCGCGATTGCCAAAGACTGTTCCATCCTTCTGGTAGGGAAACGGACCGCCCTGGTGAATTCGGGCGTACGCTTCTTGTCCCTGACGAGTTAACTCAACCAGCTTAACGGTGCCAATCGTCGCCTGCGCCGGATTGGCTTGCACCAAAACAGGGCTCGACGCCAATATCGAGAGGGACAAGATAGCTGGCGCTAACTTTGCCGCCCCTGCCATCCGGAACATCGCCTTAACCTTCCAACCCTCCGGGTAAACCCGAAACATTCAGGCGGTAGTGTGATCGAACGGGGTGAAAAATGCAAGCAAATAACCAGGTATCCCTCGGTGTATTCCAGAAAGTAGGCAGAGACACCGGTCTTAGTTCATGTTTGATCCAAGGCCGGTTGACCAGGAAGCCAGTTGGGTATGTCTGGTTTGACTAACTTGTAGAAAACAGGTCGCGCGAAGCGTTCGCATCCGCTACCGTCAGGGCCGTCATGTTGACCAGCCGGCGCACGGTCGTGCTTGGCGTCAGGATATGAACCGGTCTGGCCGCCCCGAGCAGTACCGGACCGATGGCGATGTTGCCGCCGGCCGCGGTCTTGAGCAAGTTGTAGGCAATGTTGGCAGCGTCGAGGTTGGGCAGCACCAGCAAATTCGCGTCGCCAGTCAATGTGCTGTTGGGCATGGCCGCGGCTCGCGCCTGGCCATCAAGCGCGACGTCCCCATGCGTTTCCCCGTCCACCTCAAGCCACGGTGCCTGCGTGCGCAGCAACTCAAGGGTACGGCGCATCTTGAGGGCGCTGGGTAGCGAACTGCTGCCGAAGTTGGAGTGGCTCAAAAGCGCAACCTTGGGCACCAGGCCAAAGCGCATCATCTCTTCAGCCGCCATCACGGTGATTTCGGTCAGTTCCTCGGGATTCGGGTCGTAGTTGACATGGGTATCGACCAGAAAAACCTGCCGACCCGGCAGCAGCAGCCCATTCATGCAGGCGTAGATCCTGACATCCTGCGGCGTGCTGGGACTGCCGCCTTCGCGCCGGCCGATCACCTGATCAATGTACGGCAGGTGCATGGCGGTGCTGCCCCAGGTGCCGCAGATCATGCCGTCCACATCAACCTTGTGCAGCAGCATGGCGCCGATCAGCGTGAGGCGCCGCCGCATTTCAATTTTTGCCATCTGCAGCGTGACACCCTTGCGCTCGGTCATTCGGTGGTAGGTTTGCCAGAAGTCGCGGTAGCGATGGTCCTGCTCGACATTGACCACGTCGTAGTCAAGCTCCTCCTTCAGGCGCAGGCCAAAGCGCTGGATGCGTTCGGCGATGACGCGCGGCCGGCCAATCAGGGTCGGGCGGGCAATCTGTTCGTCGACGACGATCTGCGCCGCGCGCAGCACCCGTTCTTCCTCGCCTTCGCAGTAGGCAATCCTCTTCTTCGCGGCAAGTTTCGCCGCCGCGAAGATCGGCTTCATGATGGTGCCCGAGGCATAGACAAAGGTTTGCAGCCGGATCCGGTAGGCCTCCATGTCGGCAATCGGACGCAGGGCCACACCGCTATCGGCTGCGGCCTTGGCCACCGCCGGCGCTATTCTCATCATCAGCCGCGGATCGAACGGCTTGGGGATCAGGTACTCGGGGCCAAAGGCCTGCTGCTGGCCGGCATAGGCGGCCAGCACCACTTCGCTTTGCTCAGCCTGCGCAAAATCGGCGATCGCGTGCACCGCTGCAATCTCCATCTCCGCCGTGATCGTGGTTGCGCCAGCGTCAAGCGCACCGCGAAAGCTGTATGGGAAGCACAGCACATTGTTGACCTGATTCGAGTAATCGGTCCGCCCGGTGGCGATGACGGCGTCATCGCGAACCGCGCGGATTTCCTCCGGCAGGATCTCGGGGTTGGGATTGGCCAGGGCCAGGATCAGCGGGCGCGGCGCCATGGTCTTGACCATCTCGGGTTTCAACACGCCGCCGGCCGACAAGCAAGAAAAACATCCGCCCCGGCAATCACCTCGGCCAGGGTCCGCTCTGATGTCTGCTGGCAAAACTGCAGCTTGTCTTCGTCCATCAACTCGGTGCGCCCGGCGTACACCACACCGGCCAGATCGGTGACAAAAATGTTCTGGCGCGGCAATCCCAGTTTGACCAGCAGACCGAGGCAGGCCAGTGCCGCTGCACCAGCGCCCGAGGTCACCAGCTTGACCTGATCGAGTTCCTTGCCGACAACTTTCAACCCGTTGATGATGGCCGCACCAACGACGATGGCCGTTCCATGCTGGTCGTCGTGAAACACCGGAATGCTCATCCGTTCACGCAACTTGCGTTCGACGTAGAAACAGTCCGGCGCCTTGATGTCTTCCAGGTTGATGCCGCCAAAGGTCGGCTCAAGCGCGGCAATCATGTCAACCAGCTTGTCCAGGTTGTTCTCGGCAATCTCCAGGTCGAACACGTCGATGCCGGCGAACTTCTTGAACAGCACGCCCTTGCCTTCCATCACCGGTTTTGCCGCCAGCGGGCCGATGTTGCCCAGTCCAAGCACCGCGCTGCCGTTGGTGATGACGGCCACCAGGTTGCCGCGCGCCGTGTACCGGTAGGCATTCACCGGATCGCGCACGATCTCCTCGCAAGGCGCGGCGACACCGGGTGAGTAGGCCAGTGCCAGGTCGTGCTGATTGATCAGCTGCTTGGTGGCGGAAACCGCGATTTTGCCCGGGGTGGGAAACGCGTGCTACTCCAGCGCCGCCTGCCGCAGCTGCTCGCGTCTGTTCTCGCTGGAATCGATGGATTGGGGCCGATCTCGACTCATGTTGCGATGCTGGTCGGTTGGACCTATCGCATCAGCGCTTCGATCTCGTCGGGCTTGACCGGGACGCCGCGGGTGATCAGTTCGCAACCCGTGGCGGTCACGATGGCGTCGTCCTCGATGCGAATGCCGATGTTGTGGAACCGTTCGGGCACGCCTGGCGCCGGCCGCACATAGATGCCGGGTTCGATCGTCAGCACCATGCCCGGCTGCAGGATGCGGCTGGGCCGGTTCAGGATGAGCTCGTTGGACAGCGGATCGCGCCGCTCGCTGACCTGGCCCGACTCGGACGGCTCGACATAGTTGCCGCAGTCGTGCACGTCCATGCCGATCCAGTGGCCGGTTCGGTGCATGTAGAACTGGAAGTAGCTGCGCTGCTCGATCACGTCGTCCAGCGTGCCGACCTTGTTGCCATCCAGCAGGCCAAGATCCAGCATGCCTTGCGCCAGCACCTTGACGCTGGCCTCATGCGGATCGGTGAAGCGGGCCCCAGCCCTTGTTGCCGCCACCGCGGCATCCTGGCTGGCCAGCACCAGCTGGTACAGGCTGCGCTGCGGACCGGTGAACCTGCCGTTGGCCGGAAAGGTCCGGGTGATGTCGCTGGCGTAGCCGTCGAGCTCGCAGCCGGCGTCGATCAGCACCAGTTCGCCATCGCGCACTGGCGCGGCGTCGGCGCGGTAATGCAGGACGCAGGCGTTGGCGCCGGCGGCGACGATGGAACCATAGGCTGGGTACTGAGAGCCATGCCGGCGAAACTCGTACAGCAGTTCGGCGTCCAGGTGGTACTCGCGCACCTCGAGACCTGCGCGCAGCATGCGCGCCGAGGTTTGCATGGCGCGCACATGGGCCCCGGCGCTGATGCCCGCAGCGCGGCGCATCGTGTCCTGCTCATGCGCGTCCTTGATCAGACGGTGCTCATCGAGCACGCTGCAAAGGTCGCGCTGCTCCTGCGGACACAGCGCACCGTACCGGACCCGGGCGCGGACCGAGGCAAGCCAGCCCTCGATCTGGCTCTGCAATCCCTGATGGATGGCAAAGGGGCACCAGACGGTGCTGCGGTTTTCCAGCAAGGCCGGCATCCTGCTGTCGAGTTCGGCGACGGCGAAGGCGGCGTCGACACCCAGGGTGGCAGGAGCCGCCTCCGGCCCGGCACGGTAGCCGTCCCAGATCTCGCGATCCAGGTCCTTCGGGCGGCAA
This sequence comes from Burkholderiaceae bacterium, assembly GCA_038901875.1. Classification (GTDB taxonomy): domain Bacteria; phylum Pseudomonadota; class Gammaproteobacteria; order Burkholderiales; family Burkholderiaceae_C; genus JBCKPE01. The sequence continues at coordinate 5,212 of JBCKPE010000073.1, read as the reverse complement.
AACACCGTGCTCGTCCCCTCTGCCGTGATCAACAACCAGGACTGCGGCTCGGTGAACCCGGTCAGGTAGTGGAAGTAGCTGTCGTACCGGTACAGGTAGTCGGTGTCGCGGTTGCGTGGGCGCTCCGGGGCGGTCGGGATGATGGCCAGGCCGCCGCGTCCCAGGGCGGCGGCAACTCGGGCGCGGCGTTGGGCGTAGATCTTGGTGTTCATGCTTGGGTTGAGTTCAGGAATTGAGTTGGGCCAGTCGCTGAGGGGATCCGACATTGGCCCAGGCGCCATGGTAAAGTTCGCCCGACACCTGTCGATTGTCCATCGCCGCGCGCAGCATGGGCGCCAACGGCACGACAAGGCCCTGCGGGTTACCCTCAGGCAGGCTGGCAAAAAACTCGGCGCGATACAGGCCGATGGTGCTGAAGGTGTAACGAACCGCGGTCTCGCTCAGGACCAGGCCATCAGAGTTCAGCCCGAAATCGCCGCCTGGATGATGCGGCGGGTTTGGCACCGGCCAGAGGTGCGCAAGCTTGTCAGCGGCGACAAAGCGCTCCACCGAGTCCGGCGAAAAATTGAAGCCCGGGGCAAAAACATCGCCGGCACAGACCCAGAACACTTCGCCGAATTGCGGCAGTGCCCGCGCGATCCCGCCCGCAGTTTCCAGCGTCTGGCCAAAGTCCTTGCCCTCGTGCGAGTAGTTGATACGCAGGCCGGCCAGACCGGGCAGGGCCGGCCGTTCGCCAAAATGCCCGGCCAGTTGCTCGCCGAGCCAGTCCGTGTTGATGACTACGCCAGTGCAGCCGCCGCGCCGCAACGCTTCGAGCAGCCGCTGCAGCAGGGGTTTGCCCCGCACCTGCAGCAGCGGCTTCGGGCAATGGTCGGTCAGCGGACGCATGCGTTTTCCGCGCCCGGCCGCCAGCACCATGGCCGGTGCGTTCGGCGTCATGAACCCGCTGCCGCCAGCGGCATCGACCAGACGGGTCGCGCGTCACACCGGCACTGGTGCAGGTCGGCGGTGCGATGTAGGCCGTGCATTGCGTCGTCACTGTAGAACATTTGTGGCGGATGTGACACCGCGACGCCGCATCAGGTCCGCGGCACCAGGCCAGACAGGTGTGAGTTCAGCAAAGCGTCCCTTGCTCGACCTGGGCCATGCCCGTGAAGGGGGCAACGGTAAAATTCGCGAGGACCGCCTTCCCCATCCCCCTTTCCCCGGAGCTGCCTCGATGGCAAAGACCCAACAGATGGCCAACGCCATCCGCGCGCTGGCCATGGACGCCGTGCAGCAAGCCAACTCCGGGCATCCGGGGGCGCCGATGGGCATGGCCGAGATGGCGGTCGCGCTCTGGCGTCGGCACCTTAGGCATTCACCATTGAATCCGGCCTGGTTGAATCGGGATCGCTTTGTGTTGAGCAATGGGCACGGCTCCATGCTGCTCTATGCCCTGCTGCATCTGAGCGGTTATGCGCTGCCGATGTCCGAGTTGAAGAGCTTCCGCCAACTGCACAGCAAAACGGCGGGCCATCCGGAACACGGCATCACCCCTGGTGTGGAAACCACCACCGGCCCGCTGGGCCAGGGCCTGGCCAACGCTGTGGGCATGGCACTGGCCGAGAAACTGTTGGCGCGCGAGTTCAATCGTGACGGCCACGAAATCGTCAACCACCACAGCTACGTGATGCTGGGCGACGGCTGCCTGATGGAAGGTATCAGCCACGAGGCCTGCGCCCTGGCCGGGGCCTGGAAGCTCAACAAGCTGATCGCCCTGTACGACGACAACGGCATCTCGATCGACGGTCAGGTCAGCCCCTGGTTCATCGACAACACGGCGCAGCGCTTTGCCGCGTACGGCTGGAACGTCATCGGCCCGCTCGATGGCCATGATGTTGACGCCGTGGACCGCGCCATCGCCGACGCCAGGAACAGCCCGGAACGCCCGACTCTGATCGTCTGCAAGACCAGCATTGGAAAGGGCAGCCCGAACCGCGCCAACACGGCCAAGGCGCATGGCGAGCCGCTGGGTGTTGAAGAGGTCAAGCTGACGCGCGAGGCCCTGGGCTGGGGGCATTCGCCCTTCACCATTCCGCAGGAGATCTACCAGGATTGGGATGCCAGGCCCAGCGGCAAGGCGCGTGAAGCAGCCTGGCAGGCGCAGTTTGCCGCTTACCGGAAGGCGTACCCGGAATTGGCGCGCGAGCTGCTGCGGCGCATGAAGGGCGAACTGCCGAAGGGCTTTGCCAGCATGGCCGGAGAAACGGTCGCGGCGGCCCATGCCAAGGCAGAAGCCCTGGCCTCGCGCAGGTCCTCGCAGCTCGCGCTTGAGGCCTTCACCGCGGCCCTGCCGGAAATGCTGGGCGGTAGCGCCGATCTGACCGGCTCGAACCTGACCAGCACCAAGAGCACGCCGGCGCTGCGCTTTGACCTTGCTGGCCAGAGCAACGGCGGGCGCCACATCAACTACGGCGTGCGCGAATTCGGCATGGCCGCCATCATGAATGGCATCGCGCTGCACGGCGGCTACATTCCGTACGGCGGCACCTTTCTGACCTTTTCCGACTACAGCCGCAACGCCATTCGCATGGCCGCGCTGATGAAGCTGCGCGTCATCCACGTGTTCACCCATGACAGCATCGGCCTGGGTGAGGACGGCCCGACGCACCAGGCGATCGAACACGCTGCCAGCCTGCGCCTGATGCCCAATCTGGAGGTCTGGCGACCCTGCGACGGCGCCGAGACGGCCGTCGCCTGGAGCGCCGCGTTGCAGAATCGCAGCGGCCCGAGCGCCCTGCTGCTGAGCCGGCAAAACCTGCCCTACGCGCCCAAGTCAAGCCTGGCTGACATTGCCAAGGGTGCCTATGTGCTGGCCGAACCCGGCGAGGTCGGCGCGAAGGGCCGGGCCCGTGCCGTCATCATGGCCAGCGGCTCCGAGGTGCAACTCGCACTGCACGCGCAGCAGCAACTGGCCGCGCTCGGGGTGGCGGTGCGCGTGGTCTCGGTTCCCAGCACCAGCGTGTTCGACCGGCAGAGCGAAGATTACAAGCGAGCCGTGTTGCCCGGTCGCCTGCCGCGAATCGCGGTGGAGATGGGCGTCACCGACGGCTGGTGGAAATACGGCTGCGCCGCGGTGCTCGGTATCAACCGCTACGGCGAGTCAGCGCCAGCGCCGGTGCTGTTCAAACATTTCGGCTTTACCGCCGACAACGTCACGCAGACGGTGCTTGCCGTGCTGCGCCAAGGCCGCCGGGCCGCATAGCCATTGATTTGAAACCAGGGGAATTTGCATGACCATCAGAATTGGAATCAACGGCTTCGGCCGCATTGGACGCATGGTGTTTCGCGCCGCCGTGCAGAACTTCCATGACATCGAGGTCGTCGCCATCAACGACCTGCTCGAGCCTGACTACCTGGCCTACATGCTGAAGTACGACTCGGTGCACGGGCGCTTCAAGGGCGAAATCGGCGTCGATGGCAGCACATTGATTGTCAATGGCAAGCGCATCCGCCTGACGGCACTGAAGGACCCGGCCGACCTGGCCTGGGGCGCGGTCGGCGCCGACCTGGTGGTCGAAGCCACCGGCCTGTTCCTGACCAAGGAAACCGCGCAAAAGCACATCGACGCCGGCGCGAAGAAGGTCATCATGAGCGCGCCGTCCAAGGACGACACGCCGATGTTCGTCTTCGGCGTCAATGACAAGAGCTACGCGGGACAGGCGATCATTTCGAATGCCTCCTGCACGACGAATTGCCTGGCGCCAGTGGCCAAGGTGCTGAACGACAAATGGGGCATCAAGCGCGGCCTGATGACCACGGTGCACGCCACCACGGCGACGCAGAAAACCGTGGACGGCCCGAGCAACAAGGACTGGCGCGGCGGCCGCGGCATCCTGGAGAACATCATCCCGTCCTCCACCGGCGCGGCCCGGGCGGTGGGTGTGGTGATTCCCGAGCTCAACAAGAAGCTGACCGGCATGTCCTTTCGAGTGCCGACTTCCAACGTTTCGGTGGTCGACCTGACGGTGGAGCTGGCGCGGGAAGCCAGTTACAAGGAGATCTGCGCCGAGATGAAGGCCCAGTCCGAAGGCGCGCTCAAAGGCGTGCTGGCCTACACCGAGGACAGGGTGGTCGGCAGCGACTTTCGGGGCGAGAGCTGCACCAGCGTCTTTGACGCCGAAGCCGGCATTGCGCTTGACAGCACCTTCGTCAAGGTCATCGCCTGGTACGACAACGAGTGGGGCTACTCGAACAAGGTGCTGGAGATGGCAAGGGTGATCGCCGGATAGGCGGGCTTTTTGACGAGGCCGCTTTCAGCGTCCTATTTTTCTCCGGCAAGCAAAAGCGCATGGTGCTCCAATTCTGCAGAGAGCCAAATTCCATGCTCCCGCATGCGAGCGATGCATGGCTTGACGCTGGCAATGAGGCCAAGCGACTTGAGCTTGAGCAATATGCCGAGCGAACCCGTCACTCGCAATCCCGACAGGCGGGCGATGCGACGCCCCTGTATTTCGTCGATGCACACCACACCTATGCCGAGTTCTTGCGCGCAAGCGATGACCTCCGCCTCGCCGAGGTCAAGGCTGGCTTGCAGCAGGGGACCCAACGTTACCGGCGCGGCCACGCGCGTCAAAAAGCCGGCTTGCAGGAAACATCAATGCCAAACCCTTCTTTGCCCGCCGACAGGATTTCCGCTTGCACGGCATGGGGGACCACGACGACGCCGTACAGGCTGGCAAGCGTTGACAAACTGCCGAGAGCGGCGATCAAACCCAGGGTGGGCGAGGTGTTGAGAACGATGGCTGCGTCAGGCATTGGCGACATCCGCTTCCAACTCTTCAGCCGGATAGCGAATCTGCGCCACGCCCCACTGCGGCACGCTCAGCAAGAAGGCCGTGCGCGACAGCCCGCAGAGCGCCGCCGCCTGCCCGCTTGACAGACGGCCCTGCTCGAAAAGTTTCACCGCCATGGCCATGCGTGCCCCGGCTGCAAAGCCGGCGGGCGACAAATGCATCGCGTCCGGTAGGGCATCGGGTATTTGTAGCGTCAGTTCCATGCTGTGTCCTTCGCGCATGCGGGGCCTGGTAATGCATGCAAGCGAATCGCGATTATCCCGTGCTTGATCGGCGAACGCCATGTCTGAACGAGGCAGTCCGTCGAATTGGCCGCCCCTGCTTACTGCTCACCCAGTGCGGTGGCGAAGCGACGCATTAGCAGTGCGCATGTG
>JBCKPE010000072.1:0-10108 GCA_038901875.1 Burkholderiaceae bacterium | reverse complement strand
CCTTCTTGGCCGGAGCTTTCTTTGCAGTTGCCATGGTAAATGTTCCTTCTAGAAGTTGATTAATCACCAGTCTGGAAGGGCTTCCGGGCTGGCAAGGGCGATACTACTGGAGAAAAACGCAGTTTCCAAGTGAAAACCGCTCAAATTCTCGCGTGACCGTTGTTTTTTTTGCCCTCGTCTACAGAGGTGATGCAGCCACCCTCTGTGCCCCGGCACCCGCCCTGGTGTCGCGCCGGATTCGTCGCAGGCTTAGCGGCGCACCGGCAACGTCGCGATGATGACGCCGGCGAGCGCCATGGCGAAAGCCGCAAGTTGCATCAAGGAGAGTGATTCTCCAAGGGCCGTGACACCGACCAGAGCGGCCGAGATCGGCAGCATGACGGCAAAGATTCCGCTTTTGTGTGCCGGGACGCCACGCAGTCCGGTCATCCAGAGCCAGACCGACCAGACGCTGGCTGCCAGCGCGTAGAACACCAGAAGCAGCCAGAGCTCGCCTTTCACCGCGGCAAAGTTGAAGTCGAGCGCCAGGTACAGGCCAAAGGGCGCCATCAGGGCAAAGCCCCAGAGGTTGATCAGTGCGCTGATTCGCTTGGGGCTAAGGGATCTGCCGAGTTTCTTGCCGAGCACGGCGTAAGTGGCCTCGCACAGAACCGCGGCAAAAACCAGCAGGTTGCCGAGCCCAGGCGACGCCCCGCCGGTCGCTTGGCTCCCGGAACTTGAAATCGGAGCGGAACTGGCCCAGGTCAGCAACAGCATGCCGGCGACGCCAAACACCATGGCCAGCCAGATACGAGGCGGCACCCGCTCGCCCAGCAGCAGCCAACTCATCAATGCAATCACGGCGGGCATGGACGACATGACGACGCCCGCCGCCAGCGCGCTGGTCATGCTGAGGCCATAAAGCATGCAAATCGAAAACAGAAAATTCCCGATGAATGACTCCAGGAACAGCAGCCGCCGCGTTGCGCCCGACAGGGGTGCCTCGTCGGCTGGCTTCCTGAGCCAGCCAAGCATGGCGATGCCGCCGATGCCAAAACGCATCCAGGCCAGCAGGAAGACTGGCAGGACGGCCACCAGCGGCTTGGACAGCGCGACGTAGACGCCCACCAGCGACATGCTGGAGGCGAGGCAGAGGTAGGCCAGGATCCGGCCGGGCGGGGTGATGGCGCTGGTCACAGGGATGAATTGAACGGCAGGGCGTCGCATCATGCCTCAGAATTGATTCGGTTCCGGCGCAGCGGGCCGACCCGGTACCGGCCCTCCGTCTCGGCGCCCAGGAATTGAGCTAGCATGGCCATCCCGGTCCAGCCTGGCCGGCAGCCACCATGGCCTTGATCCCTTACCTGCATTCAGCCAGCCTTCCGTATCCTGCGGAAACCCTCACCCCAGCGCCACCATGGACGACATACTTCGAATCAATCCAACGCGCCGCTACGCCGATGCGACCGTTCATCGATCAACCGCCTACTTTGTCGAAGTTCCTGCATCGGCACATGCCGACATGCGAACGCAGGCGCGCGAACTTTTTGCCGTCGCCGACAGCACCTTGCAAAAAGTCGGCAGCAATCGCTCCCGGCTTTTGTCGGCAACCGTTTACCTTTCCAATCTGGACGACCTCGCCGCGTTCAACGACGAGTGGGAACGCTGGTTGCCGGCTGGCAGCCCGCCCTCGCGCGCCTGTGTGCGAGCGGGGCTCAATGTTCCCGGTTTGCGGGTCGAAGTGGCGTTTATCGCGGCCGTCCTGCCGGCAGGACTGGACCGGCGCAATGTCGAACGTCGTCATTCGCCCGGCTGAAGTTGTCGCAGCGCATGGCCTGAACCGGCACCTTCCCCAAGCCATCAGGCGAGCCGCTTCGAACGCAGACATTCGGAGCGTTTCATGAGCCAAGCCCCGGCCCTGGTGTGGCTGCCGGTGGATCATCGAAATCTGGGTGAAGAGGGTCAGATCCTCCCGTTTTTTGTTCTGGGCGACAAGTACGCGCGGGCGATTCGTGACAGCGCCGCCTGTCAACCGGTCCTTTATCCGCTGGCCGCTCCGGCACAGGTCGTGAGCCTGCTGGCGACGGTGGACGGCGTGATGCTGACGGGTTCGCCTTCGAACGTGCATCCGCAACACTTCAACCAGGAGCTGGCGGACCCGGCCCTGACACTGGATCCGCGGCGCGACCACTTGACCCTTGAACTGGTGCGCTGCTCTCTGCGCCTGGGTGTGCCGCTGCTCGGAATTTGTCGCGGCCTGCAGGAAATCAACGTCGCACTGGGCGGTTCCTTGCACCAGCAGGTGCACGAGGTGGCCAGTTTGGATGATCATCGGGAACCGGCCGATCGATCATTGGACGAGCAATACGGCCCGCGCCACGAAATCCGCCTGAGCGCCGATTCGGCGCTCAGGCGCTGGGCCGGCGCCGATCAGATTCAAGTGAATTCGCTGCATGGGCAAGGCATTGCGCGATTGGCTCAAGGGCTGCGCGCTGTCGCGCACGGGCCTGATGGGCTGATCGAAGCCTTCGAGATGGAGGAGGCGAGCGCGTTTGCCCTGGCCGTGCAGTGGCATCCCGAGTGGCGTTGTAACGAGAATCCGTTCTACCGGTCGATTTTTCAGGCCTTCGGCGAGGCCTGCCGGTTGCGCCAAACGCAACGAGCCACATGGGCTGATTTCAAAGCCGCTTCGTCAGCAGGAGAGCCCCATGGGCGAGGAAAAAGTAGCAACCTTCAATGACCTGGAGAAATGGCTTAATCTGCGCCGCGTGACCGAGGTCGAATGCCTCGTGCCAGACCTTACCGGTGAGGCCCGTGGCAAGATCTTGCAGCGCGAGAAGTTCACGGAAGAGCGCGGCATGCGCCTGCGTCCGAGCCCCCTTCGGTTCGCTTCGTTCGCTGGGTCGCTGCAGGCGGGTCGGGACGTTTGAGCAATCCTATAATCGCGCCGGTCGGTTCGGCGTGTCCGGCAACGACGCTTGTTGCTTTTTCAATCCTTCAGAACGGAGTGACAGACTTCATGAAAACCATGCAGAAACTTATTTGGGCCTTGGCTTTCTCGACACTGTTCCTGGCCGCCTGCGGCAAGAAGAGCGAGCCGCCGGCGCCGGTGGCCGCCACCACTCCAGCACCCGCTGCCCCGGCAGCCAAACCGGCGAACACCGAGGAAAAGGTGCTCAACATCTATAACTGGCCCGACTACATTCCCGAAGGCATGGTCGCCGCGTTTGAGAAGGAAACCGGCATCAAGGTCAACTACGACACCTTCGAGACCAACGAGGCCCTGCATGCCAAGCTGGTGGCTGGCAGTTCCGGCTACGACATCGTCGTTCCGGGCAGCGTGTTTGCCAAACCGCAGATCGCCGGTGGCCTTTTACAAGCGCTGGACAAGAGCAAGATTCCAAACCTGAAGAACCTTGACCCGGCCATCATGACCACCTTGACCAAGGCGGATCCGGACAACAAACATCTGGTGCCATGGGCCTGGGGTTTCACCACGGTGGGCATCAACCGGACCAAGGCGGAAAAAGCGCTGGGCGGCATGCCGATGCCGGAAAATACCTGGGACCTGGTGTTCAATCCGAAGTACACCGGCAAGCTCAAGGCTTGTGGCATTGCCTATCTTGATTCACCGACCGAGATTATTCCTGCCGCGCTGCACTACATCGGCAAGGATGCCTATTCCAACCAGGCCGCGGATTACAAGGCTGCGGCCGAGATGCTGGCCAAGGTGCGCAAGGACGTGCGCCTGTTCAGCTCCACCATGATCGACGACATTGCCGGCGCCAAGGCCTGCGTCGTCATTGGCTGGTCTGGCGACATCAACATTGCCGCCGGACGCGCCAAGGAGAACAAGTCCAAGGATGTGATCGAGGCCTTGCTGCCGAGCACCGGCGCGCTGATTTTCTTCGACACCATGGCCATCACCAAGGACGCCAAGCATCCGAACAACGCCCATGCCTTCATCGATTTCTACCTGCGTCCCGAAAACGCCGCGGCGATGGCCAACAAGATGAACTACGCGACCGGCAACAAGGCGGCGCTGGACAAGATTGAACCGGCCATTGCCGGCAACAAGACCATCTTTGTCGAGCCCGGCTACCTGGCCAAGATGGTTCCGCCCAGCAGTTTCAGCAATGAAGCGCGCGAAGCGATGGCGAACGCCTACAACGGCTTCAAGAAGGGCAAGTAGTCCACGGTCTTGTGCCGACGCCGGGCTGTTTTTACCTCGTATGAACAGCCCGCTTTGTTTGATGGGGCAAGCCAGAGCGGGAACCCATGGCCGACGCCAGCGACAGCTACCTGGTCACTGAGAAACTGGTCAAGCGTTTCGACGAGACCTTGGCGGTCGACGAGGTTTCGCTGTCGATTGCCAAGGGCGAAATCTTCGCTCTGCTTGGCAGCTCGGGATGTGGCAAATCAACGCTACTGCGACTGCTGGCGGGATTTGAAAAACCCACGGCGGGCCGAATCCTGCTCGACGGCCAGGACATTGCCAGGTTCGCGCCGTACGAGCGGCCGATGAACATGATGTTTCAGTCCTATGCCCTGTTTCCCCATCTGGACGTTTGGGAAAACATCGCGTTCGGCCTGAAGCGCGAGGGCCTGCCGAAGGCGCAGATCAAGCAGCGGGTGGGCGAGATGCTCGAGTTGGTGCAACTCGAAGCCTTTGCCAAGCGCAAACCGCATCAACTCTCGGGCGGGCAGCAGCAGCGCGTCGCGTTGGCCCGCAGCCTGGCCAAGCGACCCACCTTACTACTGCTGGACGAGCCCCTTGGCGCGCTGGACCGCAAGCTGCGCGAGCAAACACGGTTCGAATTGATCAACATCATCGAGCAGGTGGACGTGACCTGTGTGATGGTCACCCATGACCAGGAAGAGGCGATGACCATGGCCAATCGGCTTGCGGTGATGAGCCGTGGCCGGGTTGTGCAGGTGGGCACACCGGAAGAGGTGTACGAGCATCCGGCGAACCGCTTTGTCGCCGATTTCATCGGCAGCGTCAACCTGTTTGAAGGGCATCTCGGCGTGGATGAGCCGGATCGCTGCGTTGCCGTCACCGACCTCGGCGAGGTGCACGTGGGCCATGGCGTCAGCGGCCCGCTGAACATGCGCCTGGCGGTCGCCGTGCGTCCGGAGAAGATCGAGATCAGCAAGCGACGACCGACGGTGAACCTGAATGTTTTCTCTGGCAAGGTCAAGGAAATTGCCTATTTCGGTTCCTACAACAGTTACATCGTGATCGCCGGAAATGGCATGCGGGTAAAGATCACCGGGACGAATACCTCGCGCGAGGGCATGCGTGACATCACCTGGGACGACGAGGTCTTCTTCTGGTGGGGCGATCACGCCGGTGTCGTGCTGCGCGACTAAGGCCCGAATATGGCTGGCTTGAACATTCCGGCGCCAGGCAGGCGCTTCGTCATCGGCCTGCCTTACCTGTGGCTGGTGCTGTTTTTTCTGCTGCCCTTCCTGATCCTGCTCTACATCAGCTTTGTCGACATGGGCAACGACATTCACCCGTTCAAGCCAATCTGGGACCGGCAAACCGGATTGCTCACGCTCAAGTACGACAACTACGGGTCGATTTTTCGCAGCGCCGATGGCGAGGCCCTGTTTCAGACCCTCTACGTCGAGGCCTATGCGCGCTCGATCTGGTACGCACTATGCACCGCGCTGCTGTGCCTGGGAATCGGCTACCCGTTTGCCTATTTCATCGCGCGCTCGGCCCCGAGCGTGCGTCCGGCTCTGCTGATGATGGTCATGCTGCCGTTCTGGACTTCCTTCCTGCTGCGCGTCTACGCCTGGAAAGGCATCCTGGCCGACCAGGGGGTGATCAACCAGATGCTGCTGGCGCTGGGTGTCATCGAGCAGCCGATTCTCATGCTGTACAGCAACGTATCGATGCTGGTTGGCATGACCTATGTCTATCTGCCGTTCATGGTCCTGCCGCTGTACGCCAACCTGGTGAAAATGGACTTTCGCCTGCTGGAGGCGGCCTACGATCTTGGGGCCTCGCCCCTGAAGGCGTTCTGGCTGGTGACCGTTCCGCTATCCAGGACCGGAATCATCGCCGGTTTCATGCTGGTGTTCATACCCTCGGTCGGCGAGTTTGTCATCCCGTCGTTGCTGGGTGGCCCGGAAAACATCATGATCGGACGTGTCGTCTGGGATGAAATGTTCACCAGCAACAACTGGCCCCGTGCCAGCGCGTTGGCTGTTGTCATGATCGCGCTCATCATCGTTCCGCTGGCGCTCTACTACCGCTCCAGCGGCGAATCGGCCGAGGCGCCGAAATGAGGTGGCGCTGATGAGCAGTCTGCTGGGCCGACATTTCGGCAAGCTTTGGCTTGGGCTGGTCTTTCTGTTTCTTTACCTGCCGCTGTTCTTCATGATCGTTTTCTCGTTCAACGATACGCGACAGGATGCCCAGTTCACCGGTTTCTCGCTGCGTTGGTACCAGGCCCTGGCCCTTGATTCGCGCATTGTCGAGGGCTTCTGGCTCTCGCTCAAGGTGGCCGCCGTCACCGGTCTGCTGTCGTCTGTGCTTGGCACATTTGCCGCCTTCGTGCTGGTGCGCTACCGGCGTTTTCCTGGGCGCACGATCTTCTCCGGCATGGTCAATGCGCCGCTGGTCATGCCCGAAGTCGTGATTGGGCTGTCCCTGCTGCTGCTGATGGTCGGCGCGCAGAACGTCTTTGGCTGGCCCGAGCGCGGGATGCTGACCATCATCCTGGGCCATACGCTGCTGGGGATGTCCTACGCCATGGTGGTGATCCAGTCGCGCCTGCTGGAAATGGATCGATCCATTGAGGAGGCTGCGATGGACCTGGGCGCGCGACCCTACCAGGTCTTCTTTCTGATCACCCTGCCGAGCATTGCGCAGGCCATCCTGGCAGCGTTTCTCCTGTCCTTTACCCTGTCATTCGACGACGTCGTGATTTCCGAGTTTCTTTCCGGTCCGGGTGTGACTACGCTGCCGCAGGTCATTTTTGGCTACGCTCGTCGCGGCATTAACCCGACCATCTATGCCGCTGCGACGTTGCTTATTGCCTCGGTCACGCTGGTGATTGTTGGCTACAGCGTCTGGGTCGCGCGGCAAACACGCCGCCGCGAACGTGATATCGCCGCAGCGGCGCAGGCAGAACGCTAGACCTGGACCGTCGCCGGCACCTTGCCGCGCCAAGGCGGCCATTTTTTTCCGCAATTCAGAAAATTGATTCCATGTCATGAGATATGGCTTCGGGCCTGCTTCCTCATCGGTCCGAATAGCGAATCGTTCATCCAGATAGTGGAACAGTGTTTTTAACTCATTGATTCATAACGATAAAAAATTGTCTTATATAAGACATAAGATTGGAATTTTGTCTTCTATGAGACTTACAGTTGAGGCATGAACTGCGTCGATTATTTCGGTCCCTGCGGTTCGGTCGATCAACAACTTCAGGAGCAAGAGCATGGCAACTTCAGTTTCATCGACACGCGAGCAGCAAGCCGAGGATTTGGACCGGGACTGGGCTGAGAACCCGCGCTGGAAAGGCGTGCGGCGCGGCTACCGCGGCGCCGACGTGGTGCGACTGCGCGGCTCGCTGCGGATTGAGCACACGCTGGCCCAAAGAGGGGCGCGGAAACTTTGGACGCTGTTGAACACCGAGCCTTTTGTCAACACGCTCGGCGCCCTGACCGGCAACCAGGCGCTGCAACAGGTCAAGGCCGGCCTGAAAGCCATCTATCTCTCCGGCTGGCAGGTCGCCGGCGACGCCAACAGCAACGGCGAGATGTATCCCGACCAGTCGCTCTATTCGGTCGATTCGGTGCCGAAGGTCGTGAAACGAATCAACGCGACGTTTCAGCGCGCCGACCAGATTCAATGGAGCGAAGGACGCGACGACATCGACTACTTTGCCCCGATCGTGGCCGACGCCGAGGCCGGCTTTGGCGGTGTCTTGAATGCCTTTGAGCTGATGAAGGCGATGATCGAGGCGGGCGCTGCCGGGGTGCACTTCGAGGATCAACTGGCCTCGGTCAAAAAATGCGGCCACATGGGTGGCAAGGTGCTGGTGCCGACGCGAGAGGCCTGTGAGAAGCTCAACGCGGCGCGGTTGGCGGCTGACGTGATGGGAACCCCTACGCTCCTGATTGCGCGCACCGATGCCGAGGCGGCGGACCTGCTGACCAGTGACATCGACGAGACTGATCGACCGTTCTGCACCGGCGAGCGCAGCGTCGAGGGGTTCTTCAAGACGCGCAACGGACTGGAGCAGGCGGTCAGCCGCGGCGTCGCCTACGCCCATTACGCCGACATGGTGTGGTGCGAAACCGGCAAGCCCGATCTTGCCTTTGCTCGCAGGTTTGCCGAGGCGATTCATGCCAAGCATCCGGGCAAGCTGCTTGCCTACAACTGTTCACCCAGCTTCAACTGGAAAAAGAACCTGGACGACGCGACGATCGCGAGGTTTCAGCGCGAACTCGGCGCCATGGGGTACAAGTTCCAGTTCATCACGCTGGCCGGTTTCCACAGCCTGAACTACGGCATGTTCGAGCTGGCCCACGGCTATGCCCGCAACAACATGAGCGCCTTCGTCGAATTGCAGGAGCGTGAGTTCGCGGCTGCCGAGCGCGGCTTCACCGCGGTCAAGCACCAGCGCGAGGTCGGCACCGGATACTTCGACGCCGTGACCCAGGCGATTCAGGGCGGCCAGTCCTCGACCACGGCCCTGCTCGGCTCAACGGAGGACGAGCAGTTTTTTGACGCGAAGCAGATGGCCTGAGCATCGGCCGAATTGCCCGTCATCGAAAACCCTGCAGCCGCACGGCGCGCTGCAGGGTCGGGCCGCCCTCAGTAGCTGCCCGGCAGAAGAATGTTTCGATCCACGCCGGCAACGCGGGTATGGCCGCAGAACGCCATCGTGATCTCGAGCTCGCGCTGAATGATCTGCAGCGCCTTGCCGACGCCGGCCTCGCCCATGGCGCCCAGGCCATAGAGAAAGGCGCGACCGATGTAGGTCGCATGGGCGCCAAGGGCCAGGGCCTTCAGCACGTCCTGACCGGACCGGATTCCGCCGTCGAGATGAACCTCGATGCTTCGGCCCACCGCTTCGGCGATCGCGGGCAGGGCCTGGATCGAGCTTGACGCTCCGTCGAGCTGGCGTCCGCCATGGTTCGACACAATCAGCGCGTCAGCGCCGCTGTCGGCGGCCAGGCGCGCGTCTTCCACGTCCATGATGCCTTTCAGGATGAGCTTGCCACCCCAGCGCTGCTTGACCCACTGCACGTCATCCCAGTTCAGCCGGGGATCGAACTGTTCGGCGGTCCAGCTTGACAGCGAGGACAGGTCGCTGACGTTTTTCACGTGACCGACGATGTTGCCAAAGCTGCGGCGTCGCGTCCCGAGCATGCCCAGGCACCATCTTGGCTTGGTCGCCAGGTTGAGCAGGTTGGCCAGGGTCGGTTTGGGCGGCGTGGTCAGGCCGTTCTTGACGTCCTTGTGGCGCTGTCCCAGGACCTGCAGATCCAGCGTCAACACCAGCGCCGAGCATTTTGCCGCCTTGGCGCGTTCAATCAGGCGTTCCATGAAGTCGCGGTCGCGCATCATGTACAACTGGAACCAGAACGGCGCCTTGCTGTTCGCGGCAACGTCCTCGATCGAGCAGATGCTCATGGTCGACAGAGTGAACGGAATGCCGAATTTCTCAGCCGCCCTGGCGGCCAGGATTTCTCCGTCGGCGTGCATCATCCCGGCGTTTCCGGTCGGGGCCAGGGCAACGGGCATCGCGACTTTCGCCCCCACCATGGTGCTCACCGTGCTGCGGTTGTCGATGTTCACGGCGACGCGCTGGCGCAGCTTGATTTTCTGGAAATCAGATTCGTTGGCGCGGTAGGTCGCTTCAGTGTACGAGCCGCTGTCGGCGTAGTCGTAAAACATGCGCGGGACGCGTTTCCTGGCCAGGACACGCAGGTCTTCGATGTTGGTGATGGCTGTCATTGCTTGGGTTTCCAGGGCGCGGACATGGGCCTCCGTCAAGGCGCGGATGCGAGGCGCTGCCGGTGCCGGGCGATTTGCGCGCGAACCTGGCTCGGCGCAGTCCCCCCCGGCACAGTGCGAGATTCGATCGATCCGCGCAGGCTC
>JBCKPE010000071.1:0-10151 GCA_038901875.1 Burkholderiaceae bacterium | reverse complement strand
GTTGACCCGTTGGAGCCGGTATTTCTGCAAGGCAGGCGTTCCATAAGTGACCGAGGTGGCCACCGGACCTGCCCTGCATCTCACCGCAGCATGACTCACACCGCGCAAGGTGCGGGTTAAGCCGAGGTTCCTTCGATCGCCGCCACCCGATCAAACCAGGGCTGGGCCTGTTCCAGTTGTGCCGCCAGGCGCAGCAGCAGCTCATCGGCGCCGAAGCGGGCCACCAGTTGCACGCCGATCGGCAGGCCCTGCGCGCTCCAGTACAGAGGCAGGCTGATGGCGGGCTGGCCGGTGGCGTTAAAGGTTGGCGTGAACGGCGCCAGGCCAAAGCTGTCGAGAAGGAACTGGTCCAGATCGTCGGTGTCAGTTGAAATCGTGCCGAGCAGCGGCGGCGGCGCGGCCATGGTGGGTGTCAGCAGGATGTCGACTGTTTCGAAGAACTGGCCGATGCGCCGCACTTCGCGGTTGATCAGGGGAAACTGCGACGCGTACTGGATGCCCGAGGTGGTGCGGCCCCGTGCCACCGCCGCGTGTGTCGCCGGCTCGAGCTCATCTCGTCGGGCCGGGCGGCCAAGTTGTTTTTCGCGCGCCTCGACGTTGGCGGCCAGACCCGTCATGAGGACTGTCATCACGGCGGAGAACAGGGCCTCATGGTCGTACTGCGGCGCGCGCTGTTCCACGTCGTGACCCAGCCCGGCGAGCAGTTTGGCGCAGTGCTCGACCGCAGCACGGCATTCGGGGTGCGCCGGCTTGCCGGAAAAGTCAGCCGTGGTGCAGGCCACGCGCAGGCGGCCCGGCGCATGCGCAATGCTCTCCAGGTAAGAGCGGGCTGGGCGCGCCGTGAAGTAGGGCGCGCCAACGTCGGGGCCGGCTGTGGCGTCGAGCAGGGCGGCACAGTCGCGCACCGATCGGGTCACCGCATGTTCATGACTGATGCCGTGCGCTGCGTCGGCGCGATGCGGCCCGTACGGGAGCAGAGCGCGGGTCGGCTTCAACCCGACCAGCCCATTGCAGGAGGCCGGTATCCGAATCGAGCCGCCGCTGTCGGTGGCGTGCGCCGCCGGCAGGATGCCGCTCGCCACCGCGGCGCCGGCGCCGCCGCTCGAACCGCCGGCAATGTGCGCCAGGTTCCAGGGGTTGCGCGTGGCACCGGTCAGCGCCGGTTCGGTCGACACATTCATGCCGAACTCGGGCGTCGTTGTGCGCCCGATGATGACCAGCCCGGCCAAACGCAGGCGCGCCACCACCTCGGCGTCGAAGTCGTGTTTCTGCCCAACGAACAGGCGGCTGCCATGGGTCAGCGGCATGTCCTTGACCGGCGCGTGCAGGTCCTTGATCAGGTAGGGCACGCCGGCAAATGCGCCGTCCGCGCCGGTCACTGGCGCAGCCTTGTCGAGCGCGGCCTGATGCAGGTAGGCCAGGGCGTTCACGGCCGGGTTCACCGCCTCCAGGCGCGACATGGCGGCTGCCATGACCTCTTGCCGCGAAACTTCCTTGCTTCGGATCAGCGCGGCAAGACCCAGCGCATCGTGCGAGCGGTATTCCTCAAACTTCATTTCCGCCTCCTGGAACTGCGCCTTCAGGCCGGGACGAAATGACCGAGCCGCACCATGGTGTTGCCGGGTCGCAGATGGGTCATCGAGGGCATCACCAGCACCGTGTTGTCATAGGGCGCGGTCCAGACATGCCCGCCGTCCTGCGCCACGGGTGTGCCGGCCCTGGCGACCACGCCAAAGCCCTCGATCGGAACCAGAAAATGAAAGTCAGAGGACTTCGCGACGACGGCCTCGGTGACCCGCACCAGGCGCTGCTGGGATGGCGGCACCAACTTGAGGTGCGGGCGCACCCAGTTGGCAGCAAGCGCTCCTGTGAGCTGCAGGAAGCGCAGCATGGTGTCGATGGCGACCGGCTCGGCGGCACGCTCCCAGTGCTGGCCGCATTCGATCAGCAGCGCGCGTTTCGGGCTTGCCGGGTCGCCAAAGCCGCCACGCTCTACCATGCGCAGGCCGGCCGGATGCCCGGTGTCGAGCAGCAAATCGGCCGGCACACCGAGTTCCCGCGCATAGGCCGCGTTCTTGTCGGCCTGGCCGCAGACCATGATCGGTCGACACGGTTCCTGCATCGAATGGATGTCGAGCAGCAGGTCGGCGGCATCGACGAAGGGCTGCAACTGACGGGCGCGCCGCAGTTCCGCCGAATCGCGCGGACCGAACAGTTGATCGTCGCCCCAGACCCGGTTCAGATCCTCGTCAACAAAGCGCGATTTTGTTGGCTCATTGTGGTCAAAACGCGAGAACGCCTCGACGTTGGCAAAGATCAATGTCAGCTTGCCGCGCCGGGGTCGCACCGACTGGCGCAGCAGCCAATCCAGCGCCAGCGCGCCACAGATCTCGTTGCCGTGGGTCAGCGCCTGCACCAGCACGTTCGGCCCGGGTTGTCTGGAGTCGAGGACATGCACATAGTCCACGCCGGTGTTGCCCTTGCGCCAGGGCGTGATGTCGGGCACCGGCAGTTCAATGGGGACGGATTCAGGCATGGGCTGTTCCAGTGGCGTAGCGCGCGCACAGTGCGTCGAGCAGTTCCATCAGGTCGCTCTGTAGCCGCTCGAATCCGGCGTGGCGCTGGCGCGTCGCCTGGTCCATGTAAAGCCGCTTGTTCACCTCGATCTGCAGGCTGTGGCGTCCGGCGGCCGGGTTGGAATAGGCGCGAACCAGTTCCACGCCCTTGAACGGGTCGTTGACCTTGACCTCGTAACCCCTGGCCAGGAACTGCTGGCGCACAAACTCGGTCAGAGCCGGCTCACAGCTGCTGCCATCGCGGTCGCCAAGAACAATGTCGGCGCGCGGCTGGCCGGCGCGGCCTTCGCCCATGGCGCCGCTCACCGCATTCATCGAATGGCAGTTCAGGTGCACCACGACCCCGAAGGCCCGGTGCGCCGCGTCGAGCAGGCGGCGCAGCGCCTGGTGGTAGGGGCGGTGGTAGCGCTCGATGCGCGTTCGCACTTCGGCCACGGACAGGCGCCGGCTGTAGATGGGACGCCCGTCGTCCAGCGTGCGCCAGATCAGCGCCTTGCCGATACTCGCCTTGCCGCTCGGCACATGGTCGTCCGGCCATTGGCCGTCCTCCAGCAGGTCCAGATCGACGTCGCCGGCGTGCCGATTCGGGTCCAGGTAGGTACGCGGAAACTGCGCCGCCAGCAACGGGACGCCGCGCGTGCTGGCCGGGCGGTACAGCTCGTCGATAAAGCAGTCCTCGCCGTCGCGCAGGTCAAATTCGCTGACGGCAGCGTCGAAATCAGCCGGAAAGCGGTGCCCGGAGTGGGGCGAATCGAGCACCAGGGGCGTGGTTGGCTGGCCCGGTCCGTGCACGACAAAGATGTCTTGTTCCATGGTTTCCGGGGGGCGTTTGAACGTTCGGGAGCGGCCGCGACGGGCGGCGCGCGGCAGTGTAGCCGACCGGCGGCGCGCCAGCGAAACGGGGTCGGCCAAGGCAGGGGCTTACCCTGATACTGGCAGGACCCTTTCTTGCTAGTATTCTCCGCACGCTGCCCGAGCGCGTCGGGCCAACCCTATCTGTCAGGAGACTCGCCATGGAAGAACGTGAACTGCGTGAAATGATCGAAGAGGTGCGCGGTGGCAAGCTGCCGCGACGCGATTTCATCCAACAGATGGTCGGGCTGGGACTGACCGCGCCGATGGCCTCGATGATGCTGATGCATTCCGGCATAGCGCAGGCGCAGACCGCATCGACCTACAAACCGACCAAGCGTGGCGGCGGCGGCGCGCTGAAAGTTTTGTGGTGGCAGGGCGCCACGCTGCTGAATCCGCATTTCGCAGTGGGCACCAAGGACTCGGAAGGCTCGCGCATTTTCTACGAGCCGCTGGCCACTTGGGACCCCGAAGGCAACCTGGTGCCGGTCCTTGCCGCTGAGATTCCGACGCGCCAGAACGGCGGCCTGTCGGCTGACGGCAAGGTGGTGACCTGGAAGCTCAAGCGCGGCGTGACCTGGCACGATGGCCAGCCCTTCACCGCGGATGACTGCATCTTCAACTACGAGTATGCGAAGGATCCGGCGGCCGCCGCGGTCACGATCGGCGCCTACAAGGACGTCAAGGTCGAGAAGATCGACTCGCACACCATTCGCGTCATGTTCGACAAGCCGACGCCGTTCTGGGCCGAGGCCTTTATCGGTTCCAACGGAATGATCATTCCAAAACACCTGTTCAGCGCCTACACCGGCGCCAAGTCGCGCGATGCGCCGAACAACCTGAAACCGGTCGGCACCGGTCCCTACAAGTTTGTCGATTTCAAACCGGGCGACATGGTGCGCGGCGAGATCTACATGAACTACCACATGCCGAACCGGCCGCATTTCGACAGCATCGAGATGAAGGGCGGCGGCGACGCGACGTCGGCGGCACGCGCCGTGCTGCAAACCGGCGAATACGACTACGCCTGGAACATCCAGGTCGAAGACGAGGTGCTGAAACGGATGGTGGTCGGTGGCAAGGGGACGGTGACCTACACGCCGGGCGGCAACATCGAGTTCATCCAGTTGAACCAGTCCGATCCCTACACCGAGGTGGATGGCGAGCGTTCAAGTCCAAAGAGCAAACACCCGATCTTTGTCGAACCGGCGGTGCGGCAGGCCATGGCGATGCTGGTCGATCGCAAGAGCGTGGAGGATTTCATCTACGGGCCCGCGGGCATCGCCACCGGCAACTTCCTGAACAACCCGCCGCGGTTTCGGTCAGGGAATACCCGTTGGGAGTTCAACGTCGACAAGGCCAGCACCACGCTTGAGGCGGCTGGCTGGCGGCGCGGCGCCGACGGTATTCGCGAGAAGGGCGGCAAGAAGCTCAAGTTCGTGTTCCAGACCTCGACCAACGCGGCGCGGCAGAAAACGCAGGCCATCATCAAGCAGGCCTGCCAACGCGCCGGCATTGACATTGAGGTGAAGGCGGTCGCCGCCTCGGTATTCTTCTCCTCCGACATTGCCAACCCGGACACCTATGGCAAATTCTGGTGCGACATGCAGATGTACACGACGACCATGACCCAGCCCGACGCGGGGCGCTTCATGGATCAGTACATCTCGGAAGAGATCGCCAGCAAGGCCAACAAGTGGCAGGGCCGCAACATCACGCGCTGGCGCAATGACGAGTACGACCGTGCCTACAGGGCTTCGGAGGGCGAGCTCGACCCGGTCAAGCGGGCCGCGCTGTTCATCCGCATGAACGACCTGATCGTCAACGACAACGCCGTCATTCCGGTCGTGTACCGGCCGCGCGTCTCCACCACCAGCGCCAAACTGGTGGTGAGGCTGTCGGGCTGGGACCTCGACTTCTGGGACCTGTCCGACTGGTACCGCGAAACTGGAGCGTAGATAGGAACGATACCGGAGCGTTGGTAGAAAGCGGCAGTGGGTTCCTACATACTGCGGCGCCTGCTGCTGACGCTGCCGAGCATCCTTGGCATCAGCGTGGTGTTGTTCACCGTGCTGGCGCTTGCGCCCGGCGATCCGTTCGAAGAACTGGCGACCAATCCGAACGTCCCGTCCGAGGTGCGGCAGATGCTGCGCGCCAAGTTCGGCCTGGATGATCCAGTCTGGCAGCGCTACTTTCGCTGGCTGTTTGCAATGATGCAGGGGGATTGGGGCTATTCCTTCCTCAGCCGCGTCGACGTTGACACGCTGATCATGCAGCGGGTGCCGGTCACGCTGGTGGTGATCGGAGCTTCGCAGCTTGTCGCACTGGCGATCGCCCTGCCGGTGGGCATCTTC
Source organism: Burkholderiaceae bacterium (assembly GCA_038901875.1). GTDB lineage: Bacteria > Pseudomonadota > Gammaproteobacteria > Burkholderiales > Burkholderiaceae_C > JBCKPE01. The sequence goes on along the minus strand of JBCKPE010000071.1, from coordinate 4,369 downwards.
GCCGCGACCCGTCCCTACTCGGTGTTCGACCAGATTGCCAACACGCTGGCCTTCATCGGTTTTTCGCTGCCGACCTTTTTCACCGGCATTCTGTTCATCATGCTGTTCTCCATCACGCTGGGCTGGCTGCCGTTTGTCTATCGAGCCGACATCGCTGCGACCGGTTGGGCCTGGTGGTGGGAACACATCAGACAGTCGATCATGCCGGTCATGGTGCTGGGACTGTTCCAGGGCGCGAGCTGGACCCGCTATGTGCGCTCGGCGGTGCTTGACGTGATCCGGCTCGATTACGTGACGACGGCGCGCAGCAAGGGGCTGTCCGAGCGCGTGGTCGTGCTCAAGCATGCGGTGCGCAACGCCCTGATCCCGGTCGTGACGCTGGTCGCCTTGCAAATGCCGGCGGTGTTCGGTGGCGCCATCGTGACTGAGCAGATTTTCCGTGTTCCGGGCATCGGCTCGTTGCTGATCGATGCCATCCAACGCAACGACACGCCGGTCATCATGGCGGTGACCTTTGTCCTGTCCATTCTTGTCATCATGTTCAATCTGATGGCCGACATCATTTATGGCTGGCTCGACCCCCGCATCACTTACCGCTGAGAGCGACGCCCGGCTGGGCGCGAGCATCTCGCCCTGGCGCGAGGCCTGGCGCCGTTTCCTGCGGCATCGGCTGGCTGTGATCAGCCTGGTGCTGCTGGTTCTGATGGTGCTGCTGGTGCTGTTCGGCCCGCTGTTCTGGCGCGTGGCGATCAACGAGATCGACTTCACCATGCGCCTGACCACCCCGTCCTGGAAACACCCCCTGGGCACTGACGACCTGGGACAGGACCTGTTCGCCCGCATCCTGTACGGTGGCCGCATCTCGCTGGCCGTTGGCTTGGCGGCGATGCTGATGGCGATCACCGTCGGTGTTTTTGTCGGAGCCGTCGCCGGCATCTCGCGCGGCAGCGTCGACGCCGGCCTGATGTGGCTGACCGACCTGTTCCTCGCGCTGCCGCAGTTGCCGCTGCTGCTGCTCATCATCTACCTGTTCCGTGATGCGCTGAAGGCGACCTTCGGCACCGAGGGAGGCGTTTTCATCCTGATCGTTGCCGTGATCGGAGCCTTTCGCTGGATGCCGGTGGCACGTCTGGTGCGGGCGCAGTTTTTCTCGCTGCGCGAAAAGGAGTTCGTCGAAGCGGCGCGCGCGCTGGGCGCTTCGGTGCCACGCCAGGTGGTGCGCCACATCCTGCCGAATGCGCTCGGGCCGGTGATCGTCGCCGGCACCATCGACGTCGCCGCCGCCATCATCGCCGAATCGACCCTGTCCTTCCTCGGGCTGGGTTTCCCGCCCGACATCCCGACCTGGGGCCGCATCCTTTACGACAGCCGGGATTTTCTGGACATCGCGCCGCACTGGGCGCTGTTTCCGGGCCTGGCGATTTTCCTCGCCGTGCTGACCATCAACTTCATCGGCGACGGGTTGCGCGACGCGCTGGATCCGCGCAAGGTGATGTAGTGGCCCTGCTCCAGATCGAGGGGCTGAAAACCCATTTCAAGACCGACGACGGCTGGTTGCACGCCGTCGATGGCGTGGACCTGACGATCGACGCCGGCGAGACTTTGGGCGTGGTCGGCGAGTCGGGCTGCGGCAAGTCGGTGATGGCCATGTCGGTGCTCAAGCTCGTTCCGATGCCCCCGGGTCGCATCGTCGCCGGCCGCGTGCTGTGGCAGGGGCGCGACCTGGTGCCGCTGTCGGCCGACGAGATGCGCAAGATCCGCGCCAAACACATCGCCATCATTTTTCAGGAGCCGATGACCTCGTTGAACCCGGTCTACAGCGTGGGCGAGCAGATCGCCGAGTCGTTGCGCCTGCACGAGGGACTGTCGCCCAAGGACGCGATGGACCGCGCCGTTGAGATGCTGCAACTGGTAAAAATCCCGACGGCGGAGCGGCGCGTGCGCGACTACCCGCACCAGTTCTCCGGCGGCATGAGGCAGCGCGTGATGATCGCCATTGCCCTGGCCTGCAACCCCAAGCTGCTGATTGCCGACGAGCCGACGACGGCGCTCGACGTGACGATCCAGGCCCAGATCCTGGACCTGCTGTCCGAGCTGAAGGAGCGGCTTGGCATGGCCGTGATGCTGATCACCCACGCCATGGGCGTGGTCGCCGAAACGGCGCAGCGTGTCGTCGTGATGTACGCCGGCAAGGTGGTGGAAGAGGCCAGCGTAGTCGAGCTGTTTGCCCGGCCGCGGCATCCCTACACCCAGGGATTGATCCGTTCCATCCCGCGCATCGACACGGCGGCGACGCACAAGGTGCGGCTGGAAACGATCGCCGGCACGGTGCCGAAACTGATCGCGCCGCCCGAGGGCTGCCGCTTTGCGCCGCGCTGCAAATTTGCCATGCCTGCCTGCACCAGCGCCACGCCGGCCCTGCGCGAGGTCGCGCCTGGGCACAAGGTGGCCTGCATCCTGGAGGCTTCCAACGCATGACCGAGCCGCTGCTCAGGGTTGAGAACCTGGTCAAGAATTTCCCGATCACTGGCGGCCTGTTCGGACGCGTCGTCGATCAGGTCCATGCAGTCGACGGCGTCAGCTTTGATCTGGCTGCGGGCGAGACGCTGGGACTCGTCGGCGAGTCGGGCTGTGGCAAGAGCACCACCGGACGCTGCATCCTGCGCCTGATCGAGCCGACTGCAGGCGAGGTCTGGTTCGAGGGCAAGAGCGTCACGCGCGCCGGCAAGGAAGAGTTGCGCGCCCTGGCACGTGACATGCAGATCATTTTCCAGGACCCCTATGCATCGCTCAACCCGCGCATGACGGTGGGCGCCATCATTGGCGAGGCGCTGATCATCCACAAACTGGCCAAGACGACGCGCGAGTACCAGGACCGCATCGTTGAACTGCTCGAAACCGTGGGACTCGCGGCCGACCACATGCGCCGCTATCCGCACGAATTCTCGGGTGGGCAACGCCAGCGCATCGGCATTGCGCGGGCGCTGGCGGTGTCACCGAAGCTGATCGTTTGCGACGAGGCGGTGTCGGCGCTCGACGTCTCGATCCAGGCCCAGGTGATCAATTTGCTGGAAGACCTGCAGACCAAGTTCAACCTGACCTACCTCTTCATCGCGCACGATCTCTCGGTGGTCGAGCACATCAGCGATCGGGTGGCGGTAATGTACCTGGGACGCATTGTCGAGATCGCCTCGGCCCGGGATCTCTATACGAACCCGCTGCACCCCTACACCGAGGCGCTGCTGTCGGCGGTGCCGATTCCCGATCCGCAGATCAAGAGGAAGCGCATCACGCTGCAGGGCGACGTGCCAAGCCCGATCAAGCCGCCGAGCGGCTGCCACTTCCACACCCGCTGCCCGATTGCCCAGTTTCCTCTGTGCAGCAGCGAAGCCCCGCTGTTGAAGCAAAGCAGCGACGGGCATTGGGTCGCCTGCCACCTGCGCGGATAGAGATTTCGCCGCCGCGCTGGCGGCACTTGCAATCGGTCGGGCAGGCGGTTAGTATAACGGTTGTTATAACTAGCGAAACCCACAGCCATGCATGCGCTCAAACTCACTCAGGTCGGAAACTCGGTCGGCGTGATCCTTCCCAAGGAGATTCTTGCGCACCTGAAACTGGGGAAGGGCGACACGCTGTTCGTGACCAAAGCGTCCGATGGCGTGCGGCTGACGCCCTACGACCCGGCGCTCGACGAGCAAGTCGCGGTGGGGCGCGAGTTCATGCGCGAGTTCCGGGATACTTTCCGTCAGCTGGCGAAATGAGTTGGCGCTGGGTTGACCGGCGCGCGCTTGAGTTGCTGCATGACGAGAGCATCGCCGAGCACGGCGGCGCCCAAGCGGTGCGCGACGAAGGGTTGCTCGAATCGGCGCTGGCGCGACCGCTTCATTTGCTGGCCTATGGCGAGCCGGATGCCGCGGCGCTCGCAGCCTGCTACGCGTTCGGACTGGCAAAGAACCATGTCTTTGTCGATGGCAACAAGCGCGTGGCCTTTCTGGCTGCGGGTATGTTTCTCGCGATCAATGGGTGGCGGCTGGTAGCGACGCAAACCGAGGCCACGCTCGCGATGCTGGCATTGGCGGCGAGCGAACTCGACGAAGCTGAATTCGCGGACTGGGTCCGCACGCATCTGGCGCCGCTGAAGAAGAAAAAGTAGCGTCGGGGCCGCAGCGCCAGGTCCGGCCCGGGCCGCGAAGACTGGCCTCAGGCCAGCGCCCGGGCGATGTAGCCGTAACGCAGGTTGGTTCGCCCCGGCCCCTCTCTTTCGTAGTCGGCGCAACGCTTCAATCTGCCATTGCGGCGCGCGGGTCCTCCGAGGCGGAGCCGGAGATCAGCGCGACCTTGGTGTCGCTGTCGAAAAAGATCTCCTTGA
>JBCKPE010000070.1:0-10164 GCA_038901875.1 Burkholderiaceae bacterium | reverse complement strand
GTAGCCGCAAGCTGGGCAAGGCGCTGGGCATCAGTCACATGATGGTTGCTCGGGTGTGGGCCAAGCATGGGCTCAAGCCGCATCGGCTAATAAGTGCAGCGGCCATGGCGCTTTGCCCAGTCGACGGAGCAGCTTGCGCCCCTCGGGTGCATCGTGGGCCTGGCCCGGCGACAGGGCAAACGTTATGGCCGTTCGAGCATCCGCGGCAACCATATGAATCTTGGTGGTCCATCCCCCGCGCGATTTGCCAATGGCTTGCGGTCCGTTTTTTTTAGAGCCCCTGTTCCATCCGGATGCACCTTGACGGCGGTACTGTCCAACGCTACCGCCTCGATCTTGATGCGGACGATCTGATCGTGCTGCAACTGCGCGAATACCCGATCCAGCATGCCGCTCTTGGACCAGCGGTTCATGCGGGTGTAGATCGTGTGCCAATTGCCAAACCGCTTGGGCAGGCCGCGCCACTTGCAGCCCTGTTCGGCAACGTACAAAGATCGCGTTCAACACCCGAAGATTGGAAAGACTCACGTTGCCGCGCTGTATCGGCAAACAATGCTCGATCAGACGGTACTGCGCTTCGGAAATTTCCGTCCACGCAGTGTCTCACAATCATAGTGGTTAGGGACTGTTAAGAAATTAGTCCATCAATGTCACCCAGATCGGATGCAGTAGTTCCAGTCGCCATGGAACTCGTTGCGATCGATCTTGATGGCGGCGTAGTCTTTATCCGATACGACCAAGCCTTTGGGGTACTCGGCCTGGTCGAGTTCAGCGCGAACCTTCAAGCCACTGCGCGTCTTGGTGCTGGCGATGAGGTTGACGATGACCTCATGACTGACCAGCGGGCGCCCCCGCCAGTTCATGGTGATGAACGAGAACAGACGGTGCTCGATCTTGTTCCACTTGCTGGTGCCAGGCGGGAAGTGACAGACCCTGATGTCCAAGCCCGTTTCTTGGGCTAGCCGACTGAGCTCCAGTTTCCACAGGCGCACGCGGTGTCCATTGCTACCGCCACCGTCAGCGGTGATGAGCAACTGCTGGGCTCCTGGATAGCGCTGGCGGCCCATGCCAAACCACCAGCGCCGGATGGTTTGCACGGCGAATGCCGAAGTGTCATGGTCCGTGCCAACGCTCACCCAGGCTTCGTCGGCACCGATGTCATATACCCCGTAGGGATTGGCTCGTCCGAGTTCGGGGTCCACGAAGTCGTGAACCTTGACCTGTGTAGGCTCGCCGCTGGGCTCCCACTGCTGCCCGGCGTTCTTGTACGCGCCCACCAGTTCTTTCTTCTTCGTGTCCACCGAAATCACCGGCTGGTGTGTTGCCAGGGCTGATCTCACCGTTGCGTTGATGTACTCGAATCGCGCGTTGCGGTCGGGGCTTTGATTGCCTTCAATGACCTTGGCATTGGCCTGCAGGCTGTAGCCTTGGGCCTTCAGAAGTTGACCCACCACCACGTGACTCACCGAGTGCCCGCTGGCCTTGAGTTGATCGGCCAGCGTGCGCAGGCTCTTGCAAGTCCAACGCAGCGGCGATTGCGGGTCGCCGCGGGTGAGCGGATCCACCAGTGCGAGCAAGTCCGCCACCAAGGTCACATCCTTGGCCTCGATCCTCTTGCGCCCGGCACCGGCGCGACGCATACGAGTCGCCGACGCCATGGACTCATCGCCAATGCGATCAGGCGCTTGCATTGCCTCGATCTCATGGAGACCGGCCATGATGGTGCTGCGCGAGACGCCCGTGGCCGCAGCCACCGCGGACACCCCGCCTCGCCCCAGCACCTTGGCCTCTACAGCGACCAGTATGCGCCGCTCTGGCGCTCGTCGAGCGCCGCACGCATCACTTCCCAACGTTGACCGATCAGCGCATTCGTTGTCACGTATCGGAGAATATCCGATCACAAGACATTGAACAACTTATTTATTAACGGCGCCTAATCAGGACGCACGATCTTCCAGTATGTGTCTTTATTGTGCACGAGACCGTCTTTGAACTCCCAGAGATCGCAACCTTGATAGTCAAGCACTGTGCCGTCCTTGGCGTGGCCACGAACACGCCACACCGAAACCGCGCGGTTTCCGCATGCGTAGTCGTATTCATGATCCCATCGCATATCTGGAATAACTTTGAACCGATCGGATAAAGTCTTGCGCAGTGCGGCTTTGCCGCGCACCGTGCGTCCAACTGGCTCCGGACCGCTAGCCATGAAAAACGTGCAGTCTTCGGTGAAGTACGGAATGATTCTATCGACATCTCGGCTGTTAAATGCGGCGGCGATTTCCGCAAGCAAACTGCTCGTTACCGACCCTGGCGCTGCCGTTGCTCGGTGAATATCGTTCATCTAGATCGCTCCCTGTAAGCGTCGCCTCCCTCGTCGTTACGGCGGGGGCCTGGGTGGCTTGAAACAGAAAAAACAGAAAAAAGCGTGTCGCGGGTTTTTAGATCTGTCCGGTTTTGTAGCACATGAATTATGCGCTTTTCTGGGTTTGCGCGGGGAAAACCGCGTAGGGCGTAACCCGAAGCGGTTTTCCCCGCGCGCGGCCGCGGCGAAGCAGACGTACGCCACGGCGTTCATGCCTGAAGAGGCGGGATCGCCGGCATTGCGCCCCCCGGTTGCAATTGGCAGCGCGCATCGCCGGGAGAATTCACGGTGGGTCACAATTCGCGCGCAACCGCGCAGAACCCGGGCAAAGCGAGCTTGCGCGACGAAATCGGATCGCCAGGATGCGCTCAGAGCCACGCAAACGGCTCGGGCCATATCTCACCCTTATCCGATTTGCCCGAGTTCGCGTCGCATGCGGTTGCGGCGCAGCGCATTTACGCCACCGCCTTGAGTGCCGGTTCGGCAACGGGGTTGCCCTCTGGCTCGTAGCGCGCCAGGCAGGGCGGGCCGTGGAAGAGGGCCAAACGGCCCTCCGGATAGCGATGCACCCTGACCTTTGCCTTGACGAAATGACAGCGGTGTTCGGCTGCCGGAATTTGTAGGGACAAGCCCTCGAAGCGCACGCAATTGTCATTGCCAACGGTACGCTCGAACTGCTCGCACAGGATGTCGGCAAGGTTTCTCCCGATCCAGGGCACGAAGGCCGAACCCTCCTCGCGCGCCGGTTGCATGAACTCGGCGTTGAACGCCGGCAAATACACTTCGGCGAGGTAGCGGTTGGCCGCCGCCATCGTCGTGATGCCGGCCAACGCCAGTTCCTGCGGCAAGCGCCCTTGGTGGGTGCCAAAGGCCCGTTCCGAACGACCGCGCGCCTCGGGCGAATAGGCGGCGATCATCTCGATGCCCAGTTGCTTCATGGCGCGGCCGAACTGGGTGAGATTGACCTTGTCGACCTTGCCGCCGACTTCCGGCGTCCTCCAGTAATGGCTGCCCCGGTTGCTGTAGAAGGAACTGAACAGCCCGCGGCTCTCGATGACTCCCTGTGCACCCCCTGGAAGCTGCTGGCCGTGCCTTCCTCCGCGACGAAGGCCATCGCGTAATGCTCGTTGGTGGCATCGTCCATCGTGACGATCAGATCCCACGGTGCGTCCGGAACCCACGCGTGAGTGCTGCCGTCCTGATGCACCATCATGCCCGGCAGGGGAGAGCGCTCGCGGCGCGTCCGGTGGGCGCCACGCATTCGTCCCTTCTCGACCAAGCTCGCCTCTTGCAGACGCTTCTTCACCCAGGTGTAGCTGCGCGTGCCGCCCGCTCGCCGGTACCAGCTATGGAAGTGCTTGACGTTCCACTCGGCGTGCTGCGTCCGATAGCGATCGGTCAGCGCCATGACTTCATCGACCGGCGCGCGCCGATGCGACACCTGCTCCAGCCGACGGTCGATCAACCCCTCCAGCCCGTCCGCCTCGAATCGCACCACATACCGCCGGAAACTGCGCTCGCAGACCCCCAGCAACCGGGCCGCCTCGCCCTGCGTCAGCCGCTCTTCGTTCCACCCTTCATACGCTTCCTCGAATCTCATCTTCCGGATCTCCTGTAGCAGCTCTGTCCGTCTCATGCCTCACCCCCTTTGGGGGGCTCAGCCTAAAACCGGACAGATCGCGTGCTACAGAACCGGACAGATCATGAACTCGCAACACAAAACAGAAAAAATCGTTGACAACTCCGCGGACGAACGACTACACTGAAAAACTTCGACAATCGGCAGTACCGCGCCAGCACAGTTGGAACTTTGACGATTGTCGCCAATCGAGAACCAGGAGACCGCAGTGAAAACAGCAATCGACGAAAAGACCGCAGTGAAAACAGCAATCGACGAAACGTTGGAGCAGATTCGGCTAATTTTGCATCGATATACGTGGAGCGAGCAGCCGGTCTACGCGGCCATGATGGGGGATGTTTCCATCGAGCAAGTGCGTGCATTCACTCTTCAATACAGCGTCTTCCCGTTGTACAACCATAATTACCACGGGCGCCTTTACGTCATATGCCCAGACCCAGTTTGGCGCCAAGACCTTGCGGAGATCGTCTACGAGGAAGGAACCGGCAACCTATATGCAAATGGGATCGCGCACAACGAACTTTGGATCCAATTCGGTGAATCGATTGGACTAGTTCGCGAAGACATGTGGAACGCGGAGCTATGCCCCGGCACGCTAGCTCTGCGAGTCTATTTCGAATGGATCTGCGGGCGCTCCTTCCTTGAGGGGGTGTCTGCGCACATGCTCGCCGGTGAGGCCCAGGTTCATGGAGTCTATAGTCGCATTTCGAAGAACTTGAAAAAGCGGTTCGGACTTTCCGACGCGGCGCTGGCGTTTTGGGATGTGCATGATATTGCCGATGTGGAGCACTCCGGCGTCGGGTACAAGCTACTCGACAAGTTCGCCCGCACTGACGCAGATCACAGGCTCGTCCTCAAAACAGTCCGTGACTATTGCGGGATCGAGCAGCTGATGAATCTCGATATTCATCGCTTAATGCAGGAAGCTGCGTGAGCACATATTGAAGTCGTTTAACAACTGGAGGTGTTCCGTGGAAATAGCAAACTTAAGGTCCTATTGGATCACGCTGTGTGGGTTGGTAGTTGGGGTCGCGCTCTTCGGGTCGAGCCCTGCTCCTGCCCGCACACATGGTTGGAGTGCCGAGGCATGGGCAACGGACCCTCCGTTTGATGAAGATCAAAAGAAACTGGTACCCACTCAATATCGTGCGTTAGGAACGGGCGAGGTGAGCAGGAAGTGGCCTATCTGCGTACTCTTGGCGCACACCGGCAGCGAATATTGGGTGAGTTATACATATGGCGTGGTGGATGAAGCAAAGCGACAGAATGCATCACTGACGATATTCTCGGCGGGTGGTTATGCGAATGTCCCTGGCCAGATCAGGCAACTCGAAGACTGTGTGACTCGGGGTTCCAAGGCCATAATTCTGGTGGCGACGTCTCCCGCCGGCTTGAACCCCGCCATCAGCGAGGCGCGTCGGAAGGGGGTTGTCATAGTTGACGTTGGGAATGGCGTCACGACCGATGACATCGACGCACGCGTCCTTGTTTCTTATAGGCGCGCGGGATTCGTAACGGGTCGCTTCCTAGCAGACAAACATCCAGCCGGGTCCGGCAAGGTGCAGATGCTGTATTTGGCTGGCCCACCTGGCGCGGCCTACATCGAGCGTCTTCGTCAAGGCGTATATACCGGCCTCGCTGGATCCGACGTTGAGGTCGTGAAGGATTTATACGCTGCGAGCAACAAAGCCGCGCAACTAAAGCTGGTGGAAGACGGACTTCTAGCTTATCCGAACATCAAGTACATCGTGGGGGTCGCTGCGGGGATCGAGGCGGCGCTCGACGTGCTGCGGGAACGGGGCCGAAAAGACATTTTGCTGATTTCAACCTTGCCGACCCCAACTGTATGGGACGCTGTAGCTACCGGCCAGGCCCTCGGTCTTGTGACAGATTCCGTCGTAACCCAGGCCCGAATGGCAATTGACCTGGCGCTACGTATCTTGGAGAAGAAGCCGTTCGTGAAGGATATAGCTCCTGATTTGCTTATGATCAGCGTCGACAACGTCAAATCCGCGGATCGTAGCCCATCGCTGTTCCCGCCCGGCTGGAAGATTGTCTTCAACCTCGATTAGACGGGGATTGTTGGTGGTGGATTCTTTTGTGGCAGACCGTGAAATGCCCTATGACCTTACTTGACCGGATGGGAAAGAGTGTCCTGGCCGTTGGCAGCATTCTCCTTATTCTCCTAATACTAACCATAGTGTTCTTCGCCAGCATCGAGCCTCGCTTTTTGTCACTTCAGAACGTCTTTAATGTCGCCAGACAGTCCGTGTATCTGATGGTCATCTCCATGGGGGTGATGCTGGTGCTTATCACCGGCAATTTCGATCTGTCGATCGGCTCAAACGTCGCGCTAGTCAGTGTCGTCAGCACCCTGGTAATGATCAACGCGAGCGCCGCATATCCAAACGACCCAGGATGGGCGGTCGCCCTCGGTATGGCGGCGGGCTTGGGCGTTGGAGCCGCTGTAGGACTTTTCAATGGGATTGGCGTTGCGGTGTTGAATGTGAACTCATTCATTATGACGCTGGGCAGTTTGTCAATTGTATTCGGCATCGCACTGATGATCACTGGGGGACTTCCGATATATGGCGCGCCCAAGCAGTTCATCGAGTTATTCTCATACGGTCGGCTCTTCGAAATTCCCGTGCCCGTTATCATCGCGGCAGGTTTATTTGCCATTTTGCTTATATTGCTCGATTGGACACCATTTGGTCGTCATCTCTATGCCGTAGGTAGTAACCGTCGCGCAGCGCGCCTGTCCGGCATCAATACAACGCGCATTCTGATCCTGGCGAACGTTCTTTGTGGTGTAGTGGTTGCGATCGGAGGTTTACTGCTGACCGCTCGTGTAGGCACCGGCGAGCCAAGGTTAGGTGAAGACCTACCTCTTACCGCGCTGACCGCTTGTGTGCTTGGTGGCGTATCTCTGTGGGGTGGCACAGGACGTCTTGGCGGTGTGATTCTGGGCGCCCTATTCATTTCGCTGCTCAGTAACGGCATGAACCTTATTGGGGTGAGCAGTCACGCCCAAATTGGGGTGACAGGATCAGCGCTAATACTCGCGGTTGTCGCCGATCAGGTGAGACTGCGCTTGATCGGCCGTTTGCGCGTCGATTAAATCTTTGGCTGCCGCTGTGGAAGCAATGACGGCGCTGTTGACGCGGATTTCACCTGTCAGGCTCAAAGAACCTGGTCCAACCGCGGCGCAACTCGAGCAGATGCTACAAGCTGCGGCTCATGCTCCGGACCACGGTCGCCTCCGCCCGTGGCGTTTCTTCATTGTCCAAGGGGACGCGCGTGCGGGGCTCGGAGAAATCCTTGCTCAACGACTGCTAAGTCGGTCACCGGACAGCTCGCCCGCCAGGCTAGACGCTGAACGCAAGAAAGCGCTGCGGGCGCCAGTTATCATTGTGATCGCGGCAGAGTATCGCGAGAACACGCCGATTTCAGAAATCGACCAGCTGGTCGGGGTCGGCGCTGCAGTTCAAAACTTTTTGATTGCAGCGCACGCGCTCGGCTTCGGCGCGTTTTGGCGTACTGGCGATACGGCCTGCGATCCCCACGTGAAAACCGCTCTCGGATTGAGGATCACGGATGCGATCGTGGGCATCCTATATGTCGGCGATATAGAAGTGCCTGGCAAACCAAGGTCAGTTGAATACGCTGACCGGTGCGTTCGGTGGGGTGCGCAATCAAGTACTCAAGGAGAGTTCTGAGTCGCGCGAATGCGCCATTTGGACCGGCTGAGACATGAACGAGATTAGGCTGCAAAAGAGTGACGTTCCGGACGGTGGCGCAAAATTGGTTCGAATTAACGATCAGCTATCAATCGGCGTCTTCAGAGTTGGCGATAGGATTGCTGCGATCGACAATCGCTGTCCGCACGCCGGTGGGTCTCTCGCGTGCGGAGAATTCGATGGCACGACGGTCCAGTGCCCGCTTCACGGTTTTCGAGTGGATGTCTGGAGAGGGGTGGGCAACGCGGGAAAGCGGATTCGCACGTTTTCGGTTGCAACCTGCGGAGAAGACGTCATCATCCACATTGACTAGTACGTAAACCCGTAAGTTACGGAACATAATGTCTGCTCAGCTTGTCATCTGCTTCCTGTCGAGTGAAGGTCCACTCGATAGTGTGCCGAAGCGCGTTTCGAGCGATCTGCCATGCGTTGACTTCGCTTTGAAGCGCCAGCTTGGTGTCGACCAGCCGCTCGCGCAGCCGGGAGAAATTCGACTGATCCAGTCCGCGCTCCTCCAGATTCATGTCCAGGAACCAGCGGAACAAAATGTTGTAGTCCAGCATCTCGCAGAACAATCGATCCGAGCGCACCGAGTACAGCGCAATGAGCAAACTGGCCTTGAGCAGGCGCTCCGGCGGAATCGAGGGGCGCCCTGTGTCCGCGTACAGCGCGTCGATGTCTCGATTCAGCGACCTCAGCACCGTATCGGCATAGCCTTTGATCGAGCGCAACGGGTGCGTCCGAGGTACCCGAGCTTCCGGCGAGAAGTAAGTAAACATCGATGCTTGAGGATCCAGAATGACCGCGCATTTGACGTCGCTCCCCGAGTCGCCTATCGCCCTTCACACGATAGTCGATGCCCGGGAGATTTCCAGTCGTTTTGCATCAGGCTGCTAGAGCGCGCGCCCGACAAGATTTGTTTGATTGACGTAGAACGCTGCGGCTCTGGCTGCCTCCGCTAGGAAGCTTTTCGTATGAGCGCGAGCAACCAAATTCCGCTCTCGGCAAAGGGAATTACAAAATCCTTTCCGGGCGTTCACGCCCTCGACCGCGTTGACTTCGAAGTCTGTGCCGGCGAAGTCCATGTTCTGTGCGGCCAAAATGGCGCTGGTAAGTCGACGTTAATCCATATTCTTTGTGGCTCGCTCGCAGCCGACGACGGCGTAATTAGCCTCTTCGGGCAGGTGGTACACCTACGGACTGTTGCAGCCGCGCGCCGGCTCGGAATCGCGGCGGTCTTTCAGGAATTCAGCCTCGCGCCGCACCTTACGGTTGCTGAGAACATCGTCTTGGGCAATTACCCGAGGCGTGGCCCGTTCTTGCACAAACGCGCGGCCATGCAGGTTGCCGTAGACCTGCTCGGAAAGTTCGAATTCCGACTAAATCCGCTCGAATACGTATCTAACCTGTCGCGCAGCCAGCAGCAGATGGTCGAAATCTGTAAGGCGCTGCGTACAGCACCCCGCGTGCTCATTTTCGATGAGCCTACTGCATCTTTGACGGACGTGGAGAAGAACACTCTGTTTGCAGCAATTCGTCGGCTAAAGGAGCGGGGCGTCGGAATCGTTTACATCACTCATCGACTGGCTGAAATTCGCGAGATTGGTGACCGAGTTACAGTGCTTCGTGATGGGCGCCATATTCAAACGTTACCTGCTGCTGAAGCGTCTCACGACCGGCTCGTTGAGCTCATGACGGGCAGACGTGCCGACCAGTTCTTTCCTACGATTGAGCACCGTCCCGGCGCGACCGTATTGGCGCTTCACAACGTTAGCACCCACGACGGTACCGTGCGAAACATTTCGATGCACGTGCAGGCTGGTGAAATCGTTGGCTTAGCGGGATTAGTCGGGTGTGGCAAATCCGAGATCGCACAAGTGTGCATAGGCCTGAAGGAGGTATGGGGAGGATCCGTGGAGTTTCGAAAACTCAAGGTCGAGCGAATCACTCCTTCGGAAATGCTGCAGCGCGGTCTTGGCTATGTTCCGGGAGATCGACGGCGCGATGCCCTGCTACCTGGCCGGGTGTTACGGGAAAACATCTCGATTGGCTTTCTTCAAGATGTGACGCGGCGATTCCTGCATACGTTATCACTGCGGCGTGAGCGTTCGCGGGCACGCACGCTCGCTGAAGAGATGATGATTGTACCGCTGGAGATGGAAGCTGAGATAAGCACCTATTCCGGAGGCAATCAGCAGAAGGCGGTGATTGCTCGCAACATGGCGCGGCACCTACACGTGCTCGTGTTAGACGAACCCACCACCGGTATAGATGTCGGTGCTAAAGCGCAGGTCTACGGTTTCCTAAAGTCGCTCGCGGAGAGCGGCACCGGTGTTCTACTCGTGTCGTCGGAAATGGATGAGATTATCAATCTTTGCCACCGCGTTTACGTGATAAGCGGGGGGAGATTGAGTGCCGAGCTA
>JBCKPE010000069.1:0-10389 GCA_038901875.1 Burkholderiaceae bacterium | reverse complement strand
TGCGGCGATCGGGTCACCGACCGAGGCCAGCACGATCGGAATCGTGCTGGTGTACATCAAAGCTGCCTTGGCCTCGGGCGTGCAAGCCGCCACGATCACGTCGACGTAGGAATCGACGAGTTCGCGCATGATGGCGGCCAGTTTCTCCCGGCTGCCACCGGCATCGTACGTGTCAATCATCACATTGCGACCATCGAACCAACCGAGCTCCTTCATGCGCGATCGGAATGCGCCAGGAAACGGGGCCGACGGGCCGAGTTGAAACATGTGCACGAAGGCGACACGCGCCGGCCTGGAGGCAAACTCCGTTGCCAGCGCGGCCGGCAAGCTCACTGCGGCCAGCAGTCCGAGTGACAGGGAACGGCGAGTCCAATGTTGCGTCATGGCAGTCTCCTTGTTGCAGGGCGGTTGTAACGCACGCCTCGCACCGGGGCAACGGGAATATTTACCTCGCCGGATTCTTTCCCGGGGTTTTCATCCCGCGAGAACCTTGAAAGCCGTTCGGCTCAGGGCTTGAGCAGCCTGTTGATCTTGGCCAGGTCGGCGCTCTGCAGGCTGCCGTTGGCCTGGCGCAGTTTCAGGTCGCCGAGCAGCACGTCATAACGCGCCTTGGCCAGGTCGCGCTTGGTCTGGAACAACTGGCTCTGCGCGTTCAGCACGTCGATGTTGATGCGCACGCCAACCTGGTAACCCAGCTTGTTGGCGTCGAGCGAGCTTTGGCTGGAGGCTTCCGCCGCCTCCAGCGCCTGGGCCTGACCAATGCCGGAGAGCACGCCGAAAAACGCCGCGCGGGTGGCCTGCCCAATGCTGCGCCGGGTCACCTCAAGATCGGCGCGCGCCTTCTCCTCCAGCGCCAGAGTCTCGCGAATCCGGTTCTGCGTGGCATAGCCGGCAAACAGCGGCCAGTTGAACTGCACGCCGATCGAGGTGTTCTGGCTGATTGCCGTCAACGCCGAGGTGGTCGAGCCGCTGTTGTAGGTTCGGGTGTAACTGGCGACGAGGTCAAGCGTGGGCTTGTGTCCGGCCGCCGCCTTTTCGACTTCAAGCTGGGCTACCTCGACGTTGATCTGGGCCGTCCTGACGGCCGGATGCCGCTCTTGCGCCACGGCAACCCAGGCGGCATAGTCGTTTGGCACCGGATCGGGCAGCTGAACCGGCGTCACCAGCCCGGCCGGAACCAGGTCGGAGCGTCCCACCAGATGATCCAGCGCCAGTTTCTTGACCTGCAGGTCGTTTTCGGCAGCAATCTCCTGGGCTCGCACCAGGTCGAACCGGGCCTGGGCCTCACGCGTGTCGGTGATGGTCGAGGTGCCAACCTCGAAATTTCGCTTGGCGGCGGCCAGTTGTTCAGACACCGCGGCCTTCTGCGCTTGCACAAAAGCCAGGCTGTCGAGACTGGCAAGCACGTCGAAATAGGCCTGGCTGACCCGGATCATCAGGTCCTGCTCGGCCGTGACAAGCTGAGCTTCGGCCAGCGCCACGGTTTTTCGCCCCTGTTCCAGACTGGCGTCGTTGGCCGGGCGGTACAGCGGGTAGCTGCCGCTGACCGTGGTCGACTGGGTGGTGATGGAACGTTCCGTCACCGGATTGTTGTTGCTGAAGAAGCTTCGGGTGCCGCTGGCGCTCAAGTTCGCGCTCGGGTAGCGCACCGCTTCGGACTGCGCCGCCTTCGCCAGGTTCGCCTCGTACTGCGCCTTGGCCGATTGCAGCGGCGCGTCCACCGCGCGTGCCGACTCGTACAGCGCCAGCAGGGTTTGCGCCTGGGCCGGAATGGCAAACGCCGCAATCAGGGCGACGATGACTGGAATGAGGCGAAACAGCGGCACGTTCATCCTTGTTTGGAAGATTCGGAAGTCATCGGCTAGAAATGGAAGCGCGAGGGTTCGGGAAAGTTTCGCAGTCGATCTGCCACCGTGTCCCAAAGCTGCCGGGTCTGGAACTCCGCGTCGCCGATGCGCTGCACCAGGGTCGCGCACATGACCGGCTGCTCACCCACAATGGCGGCCAGGCGACCCCCGGTCTTGAGCTGGGCCAGCAGGTGTTGCGGCAGCTGCGCCACCGAGCCGCTGAGCAGGATCACGTCGAACGGTGCCTCGGCGCTGGCTCCCGAGCTGCCATCGGCCTGGCGCACCTCGACGTTGTAGATGCCGGCGCGCCGCAGGTTAGCGCGGGCCAGGCTGGCGAGTTCCGGCTCGATGTCCAGCGTCAGCACCGACTGCGCGCAACGCGCCAGCAGTGCGGCCATGTAGCCGGAACCGGCGCCGATTTCAAGCACCTTTTCATGTTTATGCACCGCCAGGTCCTGCAGCAACCGCGCCTCGACCCTCGGGGCAAGCATGTGCTGGCCGGCCGGCAACGGAATCTCCATGTCGACAAAGGCGAGCGAGCGCTGCGCGAGCGGAACGAACTGCTCACGCTGCACCAGCGCCAGCAGTTGCAGCACCTGGCTGTCGAGCACGTTCCAGGGGCGTATCTGCTGCTGGATCATGTTGAACCGAGCCTGTTCGATGTCGATGCCTGGCGCCATGCTGTGGAAGGGTGATTCGCTGTTCAAGGGGAGTTGGCGATTTTAGGGGCAGGCGAGCCGAACAGTCGGCTTTTGAGCCAGACCGACAGGTCGTCGAGGAAGCAATAGGTCACCGGCACCACGACCAGCGTCAGCAGCGAGGAGGTGATAACGCCGCCGATCACCGCCTGGCCCATCGGCGCGCGCTGCTCCGAGCCCTCGCTCAGCGCAAAGGCCAGCGGCATCATGCCAAAGATCATCGCCAGGGTGGTCATCAGGATCGGGCGCAGGCGCACCTTGGCCGCCAGCAGCAGCGCGCTGGTCCGGTCCAGTCCGCGCTGCATGCTGCCGTCGGGCAGCGTGACGTCCTGGCGCGAGCGGATGGCAAAGTCCACCAGCAGAATCGCGTTCTTCGTCACCAGGCCCATCAGCATCACGACGCCGATGATGGAAAACATCGACAGCGTGGAGCGAAACATCAGCAGCGTGCCGACCACCCCGATCAAGGTCAGCGGCAACGAGGTCATCAGGGCCAGCGGCTGCAGGAAACTCTTGAACTGGCTGGCCAGGATCATGTAAATGAAGATGATCGCCATCGCCAGCGCCGACACGGCGTAGCCGAACGACTCGTTCATGTTCTTGGTGGCGCCGCCAAACTGAAACTTGTATCCGGGCGGAAAGTTGATCGCCGCCAGCGCCGACTGGATGTCGGCCGAGACCTGGCCGGCCGAGCGAACGTCAACGTTGGCGCTGAAGCTCACGTCACGCGACAGGTCGCGCCGATTGATTTGATTTGGGCTGGTTGCTTCCCTGATGCTGGCCACCTGATTGAGCAGCACGACGCGGCCTGTTCCATCGGCCTGGGTGCCGACGGTGAACGGCAGCCGCTCCAGATCCTGCGGTGAATTTCGCGCCCCAGGCGCCAGCCGCACGTTGACGTCATAGGTCTGGTCGTCCGGCGCGCGCCAGTTGCCGACCGTTTGCCCGGCCACCAGCGTGCGCAGTTGGCTGCCGATCAGACCCACGTTGAGCCCGAGGTCGCTCGCCAGGTCGCGCTTGACCTCGATGTTCAGCGTCGGCTTGCCGGCCTTGACGCTCGAATCGACGTCGACCAGGCCGGGTATCGGCTCAATCCGCTGCAACACCAGTCGCGCCAGCCGCTCGAGCTCGTCCTGATCTGGTCCCTGCAGCGAAAACTCGATCTGCTTGTGGCCGCCCACCACATCGAGTTGACCGACATGGGTCACGCTGATGCCGGCGACCTGGCGCAGGCGGTTGCGCCAGGCCATGGCCAGCTCGTCGACACTGCGCGTTCGCTCCTTTCGATCCAGTAGGCGCACGTAGATCGAGGCGTAGATCTTGCCCTGGGCATTTCCCGTGTTGATGGTCGAAAGGGTGTAACGCACCTCGGGAAACTCGCGCAGGATCGACTCGACCTGCCTGGCCTTGCTCTCAGTCACCTCCAGCGATGACCCGACCGGGGTATGAAAATTGACGCTGGTTTCCGACATGTCCGCCTTCGGAACAAATTCAGTGCCGAGCAGCGGCACCATCAAGATGCTGGCGACGAAGATCGCCAGCGCCAGCGCCAGCGTGCTGAGCCTGTGGCCAAGGGACCAGCGCAGGATGGTCTGGTAGGCCGCGATCAAGGCCTCGGTGAACTGATCGAACAGGCCCGTCACCCGGCCAATGGTCCGGTCGTACAGCGTCGCGCGGATCTGCGGGCCGTGCTTCACCGCGCTTGGGTCGTGCCAGATCGACGACATCATCGGGTCCAGCGTGAAGCTGACAAACATCGAGATCAGCACCGCGGCGACGATGGTGATGCCGAACTCGTGGAAGAACTTGCCGATGATCCCGCCCATGAACCCGATCGGCAGGAACACGGCGACGATGGAGAAGGTGGTTGCCAGCACGGCCAGGCCGATCTCCTGGGTCCCGTCCAGCGCCGCGGCAAACGAGGTCTTGCCCATCTGCAGATGGCGCACGATGTTCTCCCGCACCACGATCGCATCGTCGATCAAGAGCCCGACACAGAGGCTCAGCGCCATCAGCGTCACCATGTTGATGGAAAAGCCGAAGATGTCCATCACCAGAAAAGTGCCGATCAGCGCGATCGGCAGAGTCAGACCGGTGATCACGGTGGAGCGCCATGAATTGAGAAACAGGAAAACAATCAGCACCGTCAGCAGCGCGCCCTCGATCAGCGTGCGCCGCACGTTCTCGACCGAGACCCGAATGGCGCGCGAGCCGTCGGCGATCGATTCGAGCCGCACGCCTGCGGGCGCCTGTTCGCGCAGGCTGGTCAGCGCCCGGCTCAGGCCGTCGACCACCTCGATCGTGTTTTCGTCTTGCGACTTCTGCACGGTCAAGAGCAGTGTGCGCTCGCCGTTAAACAGCGCCAGGTTCTCCAGCTCCTGGGCTTCGTCGACCACCCGGGCAATCTGCTCGATGCGGATTGGCGCCGTGCCCCGGCGCGTCACGATGATGCGCTTGAAGTCCTCCGGACGCGCCATCCGCGCGTCGATCTGGACCACGCGCTCGCGGTCCAGCGAACGGACCGAGCCGAGCGGCCAGTCCTGGTTCTCGCTGCGAATCGCATTCACCACCTGCTCACTGGTGACGCCCATGGCCTGCATGGCGACCGGGTCCAGCTGGATGCTGATTTGCCGGCGCGTGCCACCGACCAGCGTGACGGCGCCCACGCCGCGCACGTTCTCCAGCCGTTTCTTCAGCACCTGCTCGGCCCAATTGGTCAGTTCCACCGCCGACATCGCGGCACCTCCGGTCCCGGCGCCGGCCGGGTTCGCCTTCGGCAATACCGCCACCGACCAGATCGAGCGGCTGGACGGATCGAAGCGCAGGATGCGCGGCTCCTTCACTTCCACCCGTAGATTGGGCCGCACCGAGGCCACCTTCTCGCGCACATCGTCGGCCGCCTTGCGTCCGTTGATGTGCAACTGAAACTCGATGATGACGACCGACTGACTCTCGTAGCTGCGCGAGATCAGCGCGTTGATGCCGGCGATCGAATTGACCGCCTCCTCAATCTTCTTGCTGACTTCGCTCTCCACCACCGAGGGCGATGCGCCGGGGTATTCGGTGCTGATGACGACCACCGGCAAATCGATGCTGGGGAACTGGTCGACCTGGAGTCGCTGGTAGGAGAAGGCGCCCAGCACCATGATGGCCAGCATGACCATCGTCGCGAACACCGGGTTATTGAGACTGACTCGGGTGAACCACATGGCTTACTTGGCCGCAGCCGATGCGACAGGCGCCGCTGCAGCCGCTGCGGCGCCGCTGTACTTCACCTCGGCCCCTTCGCGCAGGGCGCCGACATGGCCGCCCAGCACCAGGGTGTTCTCAGCGATGCCCTGGACCTCGACCATGATTTCACCGGCCACCTCACCCCGGGCGCCAAGCTGCACCGGGCGGTGGCTGACCCGGTTTCCTTCGATCACCTGCAGGTAGGGTGAGGGCTTGTCGGTGCGCACCGATGTCAGCGGCACGCTCAGCACGGCGGCAGCCGATGAGCCGACCAGTCCCTGGGCAAACAGTCCCTGCCGCAGTCCGGCCGGCTTGTCGATGCTGAGGTAGGCCAGCACGGTGCGGCTGCCGCTCTGGGCGATCGGGTTGATGCGGATCACCCTGGCCGTGACGCTCTGCTCCGTCCCCTCGACTCTCAAGCGCGCTGCCTGGCCGATGCGCAGCTGCAGCGAGTCGGCCGCGGTGATCGATGCCTCGAGCTCCAGGCGGCTCATGTCAATGATCTCGAGCACCTTGGCATCGACGCCGACCCGCTCGCCCGGTTGCGCCAGCCGCTGCGAAATCACGCCCGAGATCGGCGCGCGAAGAACCGTGTCGTCCAGCGCCTTCGCTGCCATGTCAACGGCAGCCAGCGCCGCCTGGTGATTGGCCTGGGCCGTGCTCAGGTTCGCCTGCGACGCCTCGAGCGAGGTGCGCGAGATAAAGCCCTGGTCCACCAGCGCCTTGTTGTTGTCCCATTGGCGTTGCGCAATGGCAATCTGTGCCTTGGCCGCGTCCGCCTGCTCCCGGGCCTGACGCACCCTCGCCTGGTAGTCGCTCGGATCGATCCGCGCCACCACCTGAGCCGCTTTCACGCTGTCGCCCTCGCGCAGCGTCAGTCCCTGCAGTTCGCCCGCCACCCGGGCCTTGACCACGGCCCAGTTGGCGGCGCGCAGCGTTCCCGAGATCGGCAGGCCCTGGGTCAGTTCACGGATGCGCGCCGGCGCCACGTCGCTGCTGCTGAGTTCAACCAGCGCCCTGGCTTTCTCGCTAGCCGTTGACCTTGCCTGTTGCGCGGCGGCCGCGCTCTGCTGGCGCTGATCATTCCATTTCATTGCACCGAATGCAAGCAGGGCCAGACCCGGCACGGCGAGCGTCACTTTCAACCACTTTTTCATCTGCGTTTTTTCCCAAGGTTTGGTGCGCGCAGCAGCAGCCCGTTGAGCAGGATGTCGGCTTGTGAGCGCAGGTATTCGTGGGGATCGAGCAGCGCGTAGTTCGCTCCGGAACGCAGGCAGGGCGCCATCGAGTGTTTCCACATGATCAGAAAGATCATCGGTGCGATCACGCTGTAGATCGCAAGGTCTAGATTGACCGGGCGAAATTCGCCGCGATCGATGCCGCGCTTCAGAATTCGGCGCATCAGCTCCTGCCCCGGCTCGATCACTTCGCGCTGGTAGAACACGGCGATCTCTGGGAAATTCCGCGCCTCGCTCAGCACCAGTTTGATCATGCCCGAGGTCTTGGTTGCGCCAATCTGCTCCCACCACTGGGTCATCGCATGGCGCAGCAACTCGACCGTGCTGCCCTGAAAATCTTCGAACCTGGTGTTCCATTCAACGATGCGTCCGGCAATGTTCTGCCGGATCACTTCCTTGAACAGTTCTTCCTTGCTGGAGAAATACAGGAACAGCGTCCCCTTGGAGACCCCGGCCAGCGCTGCGACCTCCTCAACCCGCGTCGCGGCAAAGCCCTTCTCGACGAACAGCGTCAACGCCGCGTCGAGCAATTCGGCGGGTCTGGCCTCCTTGCGGCGCGAACGTTTGTGGGGGGCAGGGGGCGCAGGTTTTCTGGCCCGCGCAGGGGAAGCGGCGATGGACATGCATTACTGACTAACAGGTTAGTAGTGTATCCGCGCGGGTCATGCCGCGTCAAACTGCCTGTTCGTTCGTGGCCTTGATAGCGTTGCTTGGTTGGCTGGGCCGGTGGTCCGGGAGTTCGTTCGTGGCCTTAATTGCGTTGCTTGGTTGGCTGGGCCGGTGGTCCGGATATCCGTGCTTCGGCTCACGCTCGCGGGCCAGCTTGGTTGGTGCCCGAGCTTGGTCGGCGCCAACACTTTGGTTGGCTTGCAGGCTTGGCCCCAGCCGCGAATGGAGCCGGCGCCCGGATACCGCGAACCACCGGCCTCGGGTGACCGATTGGCACGCGGACTGAAATCAGTCGCTGGCTACGGCTTCAGTGTTCGGGTGACCGATCGGCACGCGGACCGAAATTTGTCGCCTGCCAACCAAGCCACTGACGGTGGATGATGCGGGCTTGCGGGCGCAGGCTCCATTCGCGGCTGGGGCCAAGCAGGCGCGCCAATGACAGCGTTCGCGCCCACCAGATTCAAGTGCCAACCAAATCAGCCCGCGAGCGTGAGCCGGAGAACGCAAGCTCCACCATCCGCCTTACGCGAAACGCACCGCCATTCGACGAACGCAAGCTCCACCGTCCGCCTTACGCGAGGAACCCGCCCGTCCACTCACGCAAGCTCCACCGTCCGCCTTAGCCGAGGAACCCGCAAGTCCACTAGTCAAGGGATGGGAGGTCTTTTCAGCCTATCAGGCATGGGCTGCTTCGAACCCGGCGACAGCAATTGCCCGAGTAACGGCCACTGACTTTCGAAGCTTCTTGATGCGTTCGATCTCGCACATGGTTTGCGCAGTGAAGTAGGACTCGCCGCAGCTCGGGCAGGACCACATCGGAATCGACTCGATGACCAGCAGGGCCGAACCCTTGCCGAAACTGCGAGTGACATGTTTGAGCTGCACCGAAGCGCTGCCGCAATGAGCGCACAACGACTCAGCGGAGGTAGGTGGTGATGATGACGAGCTTGCCAGTGAAGCCGACTTTGACGACGGCTTCGGCCGGTGCTCCATCAAGCGTGATGCCAGCGACGCGGGATTTGACTTCCCGACTGCGCGCGTCGCGCTGGTGCTCGACGATTCGACCCGTGAGGACGATATTTTCATGTTGCGCTTTCAGGAAGGACTGACCATGCCACCAAGCCACTCGTGCAGAACGATGTAAGAGTTCTGCAGTCCCCTGGGCGAGGGCAACCACTCGTGCCAGGGCGGGCCTTGCGGTCGCAGGTAGCCCATCGGGGCCGGGACCACGGTCAGCGGCATCTGCCGGAACGCCTGCAGCGCGCGCGGCATATGCCAGGCATGGGTGACGAGCGCAATGCGCTCGATGCCGTCGCGCCGCAGCAGCGGGGTCACCATCCTCGCGTTTTCCATCGTGTCGCGCGATTTTTCTTCGACCCAGCGCAGCGTGACGCCGTACTGCTCCAGCGCGTGGCTGCGCGCCATCGCGCCCTCGGTGCTGGGTTGCATTCCACTCGCAAGCCAGCCGACGCCGCCGGAATAGGCCACCGGCAATTGGAGCTGTTTCGCCAGCCACATGCCGTAGCGGATGCGCTCGGCGCTCTCGCGATTGGGCTGCACCGTGCCGCCGTATTCGGCCACGTTCTGTTGCAGGCCGCCGCCGAGAATGACGATGGCTTGCACCTGTGCGGCACGCAGTTGCGCAAGATTGGCCGCCGGCGGTGGCGACACCAGCCAGTGCTCCAGCCGCAGGGCCACCGCATTGCAACTGAGCAGCCAGAGCGCGAGCAGGCCGCCGAAACCGAACAGGTAGCCCAGGCGCTTGCTGCGCCGGACCAGCAGCAGACCGAGCAGCGCCAGCAGCAGCAGCCCGGCGGGCGGCAGCAGCAGGACCTTGAGCAGCGGCTTGAATTCGCCCAGTTCCATCGGCCAGCCTCTGCCTTACCCGAAGACCTGCAGGGAGGTCAATAGAACGCCTGCAGGCCGGTCTGGGCCCGGCCCAGGATCAGCGCGTGCACGTCGTGCGTGCCTTCGTAGGTGTTCACCGTTTCCAGGTTGACCATGTGCCGCATCACGTGGTATTCGTCATGGATGCCATTGCCGCCATGCATGTCACGCGCGGCGCGCGCAATGTCGAGCGCCTTGCCGCAGGAGTTTCTCTTGATCAGGCTGATCATCTCCGGCGCCGCCCGGTCCTGGTCCATCAGACGGCCCACGCGCAGGCAGCCCTGCAGTCCGAGCGTGATTTCGGTCTGCATGTCGGCCAGTTTTTTCTGGATCAGCTGGTTTGCGGCAAGCGGCCGGCCGAACTGCGATCGCTCCAGCGTGTAGCGGCGCGCCCGGTGCCAGCAGTCTTCGGCAGCGCCCAGGGCGCCCCAGGCAATGCCGTAACGGGCCCGGTTCAGGCAGCCGAACGGGCCCTTCAGCCCCTGCACGTTGGGCAGCAGATTCGCTTCGGGAACCAGCACCTGATCCAGCACGATCTCACCGGTGATCGAGGCGCGCAGGCTCATCTTTCCTTCGATCTTCGGCGCCGACAGTCCCTCCATGCCTTTCTCCAGGATGAAGCCGCGAATCGCCGCTGCGCCATCGCCTTCGCCCTGCAGCTTGGCCCAGACGATAAAGACGTCGGCGATCGGTGAATTGGTGATCCACATCTTGGCGCCAGTGAGCAGGTAGCCCCCGTCCACCGCTCGCGCCCTTGTCGTCATGCCGGCCGGGTCCGAGCCATGGTTCGGTTCGGTCAGCCCGAAGCAGCCGACCCAC
>JBCKPE010000068.1:0-10705 GCA_038901875.1 Burkholderiaceae bacterium | reverse complement strand
TTGCCGGCGCCTGCCGGAAAATGCTCGGTGAGTTGCCGTGTCACCGCCTCGATGCCTTGGACCACGCCATCCTCGAAGTTCGCTTGTCTGAATGCCGATTCCATGGCGCCGCAAATCGCCGCCCATGCCTGGGCGCCCGCCTTTGCGTTGATCCCTCGATCGGCGACGATCTCCACCTGGCGGTCGGCCAGCAGCAGATAGATCAGCACGCCGCTGTTCTGCTCGGTGTCCCATATCCGCAACTGCGAAAACAATTCAATGGCACGCTCTCTTGCCGACTGACCACTGAAGAGCGGAGCGCTGTCGAGCGCGCCTTCCACGACGAAGCGGACTTCGCCCAGATGGGCCGTCTCGCTCGCCTTGATGGCTTGTTCGATCGCGCTCAAGGCGGTGCGCGGGAAGGCGCGGTTGACCTGGCGCTGGGTCATGGCGAAATGGCGCAGGATGCGTCGGATGTCCATGGCTACCACCGCCCGGAGGCACCGCCCCCGCCAAAGCCGCCGCCACCGCCGCCAAAGCCACCGCCCGCTGAGGAACCCCTACCCATTCCACCGTGGTAGCCGCCCCCGTACAGGCCGCCATGTCGGCCCATGCCGACACCCAGCAACGTGATCAGGAACGCGACTCCGCCAGCCAGCGCGGCGGCAAGCACCGCGCCCGCGAGCAACCAGCCCGCCAAACCGAGCAACCCGCCAGTGACCAGGGCGCCGGGAACGCGACCGAGTGCTTTACGCAGCACGCCACCGAGAACCAGCGCCGCAACAAACAATACCGGTATCAGTTGCAACATGTCCTGGCCGGCCACCGACCCGGCCGGCCCGCGCTTGGGTTCAGGCAGCGGCTCGCCGTCGATCACCCGCACCATCTGTTCGATTCCGGCGCGCACAGCGCCGGCAAAGTCTCCCGCCTGCAGCAGCGGCGTCATCACCTCGCTGATGATGCGCTTGGCGGTGGCGTCGTTCAACACGCCTTCGAGCCCGTAGCCAACTTCAATCCGCAGCGCGCGGTCCTCCTTGGCAATCAGCAACAACACACCGTCATCGACCTTGCTGCGCCCGAGCTTCCATTGCTCGACCACGCGCAGGGCGTACTGCTCGACGGCTTCGGGTTTCGTGCTCGGGACGATCAACACGGCGATCTGCGCGCCTTTCCGGGTCTCGAAGGCGCGCAGGTCCTGTTCCAGGCTGGCCTGCTGCTCGGTCGTCAGCGTTCCCGTGAGGTCGGTCAGGCGCGCCTGTAGCGGCGGCACCGGCACCAGGCCGGCCGCGACAAAGGCCGCCAGAAGGGCGGCCAGGGCCAGCAACCATCGCATCGGCCTCCACCGGATCGTGCCCGCTTCAATGAAGCGGCGCTGGTTCACGGCGAACTCGCGGGCTTGGCGGGACCCTTGTCAAAACTCACCGCGGGCGGCGCTGCCAGCGCTTTCTCGTCAGCCACGGCGAAATTGGGCTTGACCGAGTGGCCAAACACCATCGCCGTCAGATTGCTGGGAAAGGAGCGGACCGTGACGTTGTAGGTCTGCACCGAGCTGATGTAGCGATTGCGCGCCACCGTGATACGGTTCTCGGTGCCCTCCAACTGGGCCTGCAGGTCGCGAAAGCCCGCGCTGGCCTTGAGGTCTGGATACCGCTCCACCACCACCAGCAATCGGGACAACGCGCCTGCCAGCTCCTTCTGCGCGGCCTCGAACTTGGCGAATGCCTGCGGGTCGTTCACCAGTTCGGGCGTCGCATTGATCGCCGTGGCCTTGGTCCGGGCGTTGGTCACCGCCAACAGCGTGTCCTGCTCAAAATTGGCGTAGCCCTTGACGGTATTGACCAGGTTGGGCACCAGGTCGGCGCGCCGCTGGTACTGGTTCAGTACTTCGGACCAACTGGCCTTGATCGCTTCATCACCGGACTGCAAGCTGTTGTAGCCGCAACCGGACAGGCCCAGGGCGAACAGTGCCACGAGGGATAAGAGAAATTTACGCATGGTGATCACTCCGGTTGATGGGTGTATTGTGGATTGAGTGATCGATGCGAACGGGCATGAATTCGGACGCTATGTCCGGTGCCGGCCCGCAGTTCGCTGCCGGTACAGACAGCGTGCGACGCAGGGCGGTCTGCAAGGCGCGCCAACCGCGCTGACAGCGGCGACGATGGAAAGAAGCCAGTGGCGAAGTTTGAGCATGATGAGACCCGGTTTGGATTGGGAACGGAAGAACGACAAGAACTGCGGGCCATTATGGAATTGAATCTCACTTGAAACTTGATCTTGATCAAGCTTTGACGCATTGCATGGGTCCGGTGCATGGCCGCCTCGCCCGCGCGCCAGCCATGCCAGGGTCAAGGCGATTCGTCAGCGCCACCGATAATCCAGCCATGCCAAGCAAGGGGGCTCCAAGCTCGATTCGACGCCAGCCGCGCGGCGACACCATCACCGACGTCGCCGGCATAGAAGTTGGCCATTTCACCGACACGCGCCGTCCGACTGGCTGCACCGTGGTGCTCGCGCGCGAGGGCGCGGTGGCTGGCGTCGATGTTCGTGGCGCGGCGCCTGGCACGCGCGAAACCGATTTACTCTCGCCCGTTAATTTCGTCGAGAAGATTCACGCCGTGATGCTCTCCGGCGGCAGCGCCTGGGGGTTGGATACAGCGAGTGGCGCGATGCGCTGGCTGGAGGAACAGGGGGTGGGCCTGGATGTGACGGTGGGGCGCCTGCCGATCGTGCCCGCCGCGGTGTTGTTCGACCTGCTGCTGGGGGACGCGCGAATCCGCCCGGACGCGGCGGCCGGTTACGCCGCCTGCGCCGCAGCCTCGACCAAAGCGCCGACGCAAGGCAATGTCGGCGCCGGCGCCGGTGCTGCCATTGGAAAAATCTTCGGCATCGAGCGCGCGATGAAGGGCGGCGTCGGCAGCGCCTCGGTCACGGTCGATGGCGTGACGGTGGGCGCCCTGATCGCCTGCAACGCGCTCGGTGACGTGATCGACCCGGACAGCGCGCAGCTGTTGGCCGGCGCCCGCACGGCAGATGGGAAAAAATTGATGGACACTCGCCGCGCCCTGCTGCGCGGCGAGGGGCCGAAGCCGCTGCTGGCCGGCACCAATACCACCATTGGCGTGATCGCCACCGACGCCGTCATCAGCAAGGCGCAGGCAACCAAGCTCGCGCAGATGGCGCACGACGGACTGGCGCGCAGCATCAACCCGGTGCACACCATGTCGGACGGCGACACCCTGTTTGCGCTCGGCACGGGACGCGCCGGTCGAGCCCTTGGCATGATGGTGCTGGGCACCATGGTGGCCGAAGTGACCGCCCGGGCTGTGGTGCAGGCCATCAAACATGCGCGCAGCGTCGAGGTGAACGGCCTGTACCTGCCGGCCATGCTTGACCTGGGCCGTGTTAGATCCGCTCCAGCGCCGCGGCGGCGCAGCATCACAACAGGCGCGCGGGCAGGCGGCGGCACCAAGGCATGAAGTCGAACGTGTCGGACATGCGCGACCCTGGCGCTGCCCTGATCGACCCGCTCGCGCTGCGCGGCGTGCTGGGCAGTTTCGCGACTGGCGTGGCCATTGTCACCTGCACGCATATCGATGGCCAGCGCGTGGGGATGACGGTTAATTCGTTCTCCGCGCTGTCGCTGCAGCCGCCGCTGGTGCTGTGGTCGCTGCGCAAGACCAGCCCGAGCCTGGCCGCATTCCGGTTCGCGCGCCATTTCGCCGTCAACATCCTGGCCGAGTCGCAGGTCGACCTCGCAAGGCGCTTTGCCTCGGCGCTGCCCGACAAGTTCGACCAAGGCGCTTGGAGCGACGGCGCCTGCGGCGTCCCGCTGTTAAGCGGCGCCGCCGCCGTGCTGGAATGCGAGCGCACGTTGGAGCAGGATGCCGGCGACCATATCCTCTTCATCGGTCGTGTGCTGCGGCTGGCGGACCTGGCAGCGCCGCCGCTGCTGTTTCATGCCGGCCATTACCACATGCTGGGAGAAATCCTGTGAATTCCGTGCGATTGGACCCGAAGTGGATCGACACCTTTGCCGACGTGTTCCGGCTCTGTGGCGTACAGCCGGGCGACGCCTGCGCCGTGCTATCGGAAACGCAGTCGCGCCAGGCGCTGGTCCAGTTGAGCGAACTGGCGCTGGCGCGTCTCGGCGCGCGCTGGTTTCTTGTCGTGCTGCCGACGCCGCACCAGACTGCGCCGGTGCCGGTGCGCTCCACCGGAGCATCGGACGCGATTGGCGGCCTCAATCCCGTGGTGCAGGCGCTCGCAACAAGCGTGTTCATCGCCGACTGCACGGTCGAGGGTCTGCAGCATGCGGCCGAGCTGCCACGCATCCTCGAGGGCGGAGCGCGCGTGCTGGTCATCAGCAACGAGCACCCGGAGATTCTGGAGCGCACCGCGCCGCGCGCAGAGGACGAAGCTCCCGTGCGCGAGGCAATGCGCCGGATGAAGGCGGCCAGCCGGATGCGGGTCAGTTCAGCCGCGGGAACCGACCTGGCAATCGGACTCGCCGGAGCGCGTGTCGGCGGCGTCTGGGGCTTCACGGCGCGACCGGGCAGCCTGTCGCACTGGCCGGGCGGCTTGGTGCTGGCCTTCCCGGCCGCAGGCAGCGTGCAAGGCACATTGGTGCTGGATCGCGGCGACGTCAACCTCACCTTCAAGCGCTACCTGCTGGATCCGGTGCGATTGCGGATCGAAAACGACCATGTCGTCGCCATTGAAGGCGACAGCGTCGACGCCGACCTGATGCGTGGCTACTACGAAGCCTGGGGTGACCGATCGGCCTATGCGGTGTCGCATGTCGGCTGGGGCTTAAATGAGCGCGCGCGCTGGGACGCGATGACGTTTTACGACAAGTCTGATTTCAACGGCACCGAACTGCGCGCCTTCGCCGGCAATTTCCTCTACTCCACCGGCGCCAACGAGGTGGCGGGCCGCCACACGCTGGGCCACTTCGACCTGCCGCTGCGCCGCTGCACCGTGCTGCTGGACGACCAGCCGGTGGTGGTGGAAGGGGTGCTCAAATGACCATCGCGTTCGACCGCGAAGGCCCGCGGGGCTTGTCGGTGATCCTGCTGCACGGCATCGGCGGCTCTCGGGCCATCTGGCGCGACACGCTGGCGTCGCTGGCGACAGCGGGATTCGACGCGATTGCGGTGGACCTGCCGGGTTACGGCGATTCGATTGAGCTTTCGCCCGGCGGGATTGACCGGATGGCTGCCGCAGTGATCGAACTGATGGACCGACTGGCGCTGCCGCGCGTGGCGGTCGTCGGCCACAGCATGGGTGGCATGGTCGCGCAGGAGCTGGCGGTGCGCTGGCCGGATCGGTTGCGCGCCATGGTGCTGGCCTGCACCAGCCCCGCGTTCGGCAAGCCCGGTGGCGATTGGCAGGCGCGCTTCGTCGCCGAGCGGCTCGCGCCGCTGGACGCTGGCCTGGGCATGCCAGCGCTGGCAGCAGAGCTGGTGCCGCAGATGGTCGGTCCGACAGCCGAGCCCGCAGGCGTGGCGCTGGCGCAAGCTGTGATGGCGGCCGTGCCCGAGGCGACTTACCGCCATGTGCTTTCGGCCATCGTCGCCTTCGATCGCCGCGCCGCCCTGCCCGGCCTGACCATGCCCACGCTGTGCCTGGCCGGCGCGCTGGATCGCACCGCGCCGCCGGACATGATGCGGCGCCTGTCCGAGCGCATCCCCGGCGCCGAATTCGCTGTGCTCGAGGGCGTCGGCCATGTCGCCAATGTCGAGCAGCCGCAAGCCTTCAACGCCGCGTTGATTCGGTTTCTTCGCCGCGTCACGTCCCTGCAGGAGACCACCCCATGAGCACCGGACATATCAGCGGCAATCCCTCCAATCTCACTGCGCAGCAGCGTGAGTTGATCGAGATTGCCGCCATGCTGGGACGCGAGAAGTTCGCGCCGCGCGCCGCCCAGATCGACCGCGACGCGGTGTTTCCGTTCGAGAACTTCGCCGACCTGCGCCGCGCCGGTCTGCTGAAAATTTGCGTGCCGCGCGCGCACGGCGGCCTGGGCGCCGACTTCGCCACCTATGTGATGGTGGCTGCCGAGATCGGCCGCCATTGCGGCGCGACGGCGCTGACCTGGAACATGCATGTCTGCTCGACCATGTGGGCCGGCTTCATCGCCGACGCGCTGGACATGACAGAGCAGCAGCGCGCCGAGCACGAACGGATTCGCGCCATCCATTTCCGCCGTATCGTGGACGAAGGCAAGGTCTACGCGCAGCCGTTTTCCGAGGGCGGCAGCGCGGCCGCCGGCAAGGCGCCCTTTGGCACGCTGGCAAGGAAGGTCGATGGCGGCTACCTTGTGAGCGGGCGCAAGATCTTTGCTTCGCTGGCCGGCGCGGCCGACTACTACGGCGTGCTCTGCACACCGGACAAACCCGGCGCCACGGTGCGCGACTCGCTCTACCTGGCGCTGCCGGCCGACGCGCCGGGCGTCGCGGTGATCGGCCCCTGGGACCCGCTGGGAATGCGCGGCACGGTCTCGCGCACGCTCGACTTCCACGAAGTGTTCGTCACCGAGGAGGCCAGGCTGATGCCCGAGGGCCTGTACCACCAGGCCGCGAGCCGCTATCCGCACATGTTCGCCACGCTGTCGCCCACCTACATGGGGCTGGCGCAGGCCGCCTACGACTTCACCGTGCAGTACCTGCGCGGCGAGATGCCGGGAACGCCGCCGGTGAAGCGACGCATGTACCCGACCAAGCAGATTGCGGTGGCCGACATGCGCATCAAGCTCGAACAGACACGGGCGCTGTTCCTGCAGAACGCGCGCGACGCCCAGGTCGATCCGGATCGCGACACGCGCATGCGCCTGTACGCAGCGCACTTCACGATCATGGAAAACGCCAACGACCTGGCACGGCTAGCGATCCGCACCTGCGGCGGCCAGAGCATGCTGAAAAGCCTGGCGCTGGAGCGAATCTATCGAGACAGTCGTTGCGGCAGCTTGATGCTGCCCTGGACGGCAGAACTCTGCCAGGACCGGCTCGGTCGGGAATGCCTGTACGACCCCGGCGAGAGCAGCGAAGAGATTGAAGCGTGAGCGCCGCCGGGCCGGACCGCAGCGTGGTGCCTCGGAACGTGCACAGCGCAGGTCCGGCATTGGCTCGCTGCACTGGCCTGCTGCGCGGGCCGACGTTCCGCGAGCCGCCCCAAGGCGCGAGGGCCCCCTCGGGGGGCAGCGAACCACGCGCAGCGGGGAGCGCGGGGGCAAACAAGACCTCTGAGTTCGACGCGCAGGACGTCGAACTGGCCGCCGACGTCGAGGAAGCGTTGCTGCGCGGCCTGGGTGTCGCACCCGGCGACACCATCGGCTGGCTGGCCTTCAACAGCCTGCGCGCGCTGGCATTGCTGGCGGCCTGCCGCCGTCTGGGGGTGCGCTATGTGCCGCTGAACTGGCGCTTCGCTGTGGCGGAACTGGCCCATATCGCCGCACATGCCAACCTGCAGCATCTGTTGCACGATGAAGCGCACGCCGCGCTGGCGGCACAGGTGCGCGAGCGGGTCCCGCTGCCACAGCCCCGCGCGAGCGGGCAACTCCCAGGCGACCTGCTGCTGGTTTACACCTCGGGCACGACCGGTGAGCCGAAAGGTGCGATTCACACCGTCGCCGGCATGCAGGCCAACATCGAAGCCGCCATCGATTGCCAGGGACTTGACGCCGCCTCGCGCGTGCTGGCGGTTCTGCCGCTGTTCCACGTTGGCGGACTCTGTATCCAGGTGTTGCCGGCGCTGGCAGCGGGCGGTCGCGTCCGCCTGCATGAGCGCTTCGACGCCGGCGCCTGGCTGCGCGACGTGGCCGACTGGCGCCCCAGCACCTGCCTGCTCGTTCCGGCGACGATGAAGGCCATCATCGAGCATCCCGACTGGTCGACCACCGACCTTTCTTCACTGCGCTTCATCACCAGCGGCTCGCAGGTGGTCCCAATCTCGCTGATCGAGGCCTTCCACACGCGTGGCGTGCCGGTTGCTCAGGTTTACGGCGGCACCGAGACCGGGCCGGTGTCGATCGTGCTACGGCCCGAGGAGGCGATGCGCCAGGCCGGTTTTTGCGGTCGGCCGGCCAGGGGCGTGTCGGTTCGACTTGGGGCCGACGGCGAAGTGTTGCTGCGAGCAGCCAACCTGATGCGCGCTTTCCATCGCAGCGACGAGCCCGCCTTCGATGCGGATGGCTGGTTCCACACCGGCGACCTGGCTCGCCAGCACGCCGACGGCAGCTTCGAGATCGTCGGCCGCAAGAAGGAACTGATCATCTCCGGCGGCGAGAACATCCACCCGGCGGAGATCGAGAATCTGCTGGCGCAGCATCCGGATGTGGCCGAATGCTGCCTGGTCGGCCTGCCCGATGCGCGCTGGGGCGAGGTACCGGTGCTGGTGCTGGTGCCCAAGCCCGGCCGCAGCATCGATGAGGCCGCGCTGCAGCAACTTTTCGGACAACGCCTGGCCCGCTTCAAGCACCCGCGTCGCATCGTCATCGTCGAATCCCTGCCCAAAACCGCGCTGGGCAAGGTGCAGAGGCCGGCGCTGCTGGCGATGCTGAAAGGAAGTCATGGCTAACAAGCAGGAAATCTCGGAATTCCTCGTCAGGGAGTTTCCCCAGAACAAGTGCACAGTCGAGTCCGTTGGCAACAGGGCTGCGACCGTCAGACAAGAGATCGGCGTCCAGGACTTGCGCCCGGGTGGCACTGTGTCCGGCCCGGTGCTGATGGCGCTGGCCGACGTCGCGCTGTACGTCGCCATCCTGGGCGAAATCGGCATCGTGCCACTGACCGTCACCACCAGCCTGAGCATCAACTTCCTGCGCAAACCCGCGTCCGACCGCGCCATCGTCGGCGTCTGCCAACTGATGAAAGTCGGCAAGTCGCTGGTGGTCGGCGAGGTGTCCCTGTATTCCGAAGGCCGCGAAGACCCGGTGGCCCATGTCGTCGGGACCTATTCGATTCCGCCACGGTGAAGCGTGGGATGCGCCGAATGCTACGCGGTGGGCCCGCCCGACGCGTGCTGGGGCGACGTGCCGTGCTGGCCTCGGTGCCCGAACTCGGTCACATCATCATTGAGGGCGCGCTGCGCCAGCAATTCGAGTACCGCCCCGCCCGCTACAGACACATCTGCCTCGTCGTCATCGTCCATTCCATTCACAAGGCTGCACTGAGCAACGTGCATTGACCGGCGGTGGTGCGTCTGCTGGCGGGTTGAGAGGAGTAGTTTTCACACCGGTTGCGGCTTACCGGCGCATGAAGCGCTACCTATACTAGCCCCGTTGCCATTCCGTCATTACATCTAAGATCCTATGAATCACAAGCTTTCAGGGACGTTCGTCATCCGATCTGCGAGAACAAATAGCGATGTCAGCTGAGGCCAAAGACATAGGCCTTGTTGAATCAGCAATAACGCAGGACATCCTTGCCGACCTGTGGCGCCGTCGGCTGGACACTCTCACATCGGGAGTCGCCAACGGCGATCCTTATTACCTGCAGATTGCCAACGCGGCTGAGCATATCAGCGCCGAGCACCAGGGGCGATTCCTCATAGAGTTGATTCAGAATGCCAACGATCAGGCGGTCCGCCAAGGGCTGACGAACTCCTTTGTTTCGATCACCCGCACGGAGCACTTGATCGCCGTTGGAAACAGCGGCCAGCCTTTCGATCAGGGCAAAGTCGACAACATCACCTCGATATTCAAGAGCGACAAGACGGCCGACGTTTGCATCGGGAACAAGGGCATTGGATTCAAGGCTGTATTTCAGGTCGCCGATTCGGCCGAGATATTCAGTGCCAAGCCGGAGGGCGATTTAACGAACGGGTGCGCGATCGCCTTTCGGATGGTAAGGCGGCCGTTCGAGAATCCGGGTTTCGTCGCCGAGATTCGTATCCTCGCAAGCACGCTCCTGACTCGCGATCTCGGACGGCGACGCGCAATCGAGATGAGGTTCCCGAACGAGGATGCCATCGATGTTGTTCTTCGGGAAGCGGGGCGCGCCGCCGGCTTTACATTTCCACTTCGGATGACTTCAGAGGATTTCCGTCGACGAGCCCAGGAGCTCGGTCTGTCAGACCAATTACTCTCCAAGACACAAACTCTTGTTGTCTTGCCGCTAAATGTTGCGGGGGCGTCCTCCGGGCGTATTAACCAGGCCATAGACGAGATATGTGGAGATCAGGGATCTACGGGCAATATGCCTCCTGCGGCATCGTTTCTCTTTCTTCCCGGTATCGGCAGGATCGACGTGGTCGATCGGCTTCGGAGTTTCCGTGCCGAGCTCGAAAAGAGTGAGACAACCCCACGGGAAAGCCTAATCGATGGCGTTGTGCTCTGCCGCCAGCGTACGGCGAGCAGGCGAATCGTGTTGGACACGCCCGCGGAGCACGTGGAACCGGCGTCCCAGGATTGGTGGGTAGCCGAGCGCATGGTCGGTGGCCGGGACCAGCAGGACGAAGAGAAGGGAAGGCAGGAACGTCAAGCGCTCCGGGACGCAATCCAGGCACTCCGATTGCCCGAGGAGAACTGGAGGGACGTCGAGCACGTTCCTGTCGCCGTTGCCCTTCCGATCCCAGCCTCTCAAGACGGCGCCGATTATGCTGGCCACCCCCTGGGGGCCAATGGCCGCTTCTGCATCGGTCTCCCTACACAGGTGCAAACCGGTGTTCCGCTCTGGGTCAGCGCCCATTTTCACGGCAAGATCGATCGAACGGCGATCGATTTTGG
>JBCKPE010000067.1:0-10763 GCA_038901875.1 Burkholderiaceae bacterium | reverse complement strand
TCGACGGAGCAGGCAATTCAAGAGTACCGCGCCATGGTCGCGGACGGCAATCCTGCCGATCTGTTCGAAGCCAGGGGCGAAGGCCTCTGGAAGCAAAAGCGTGGCCCCAAGAACGCATCGCTCGAACAATGCGATCTGGGCAAGGGCCCCGGCGTGCTAAAAGGTGTTTTTGTCGAGTTGCCGCGCTACTTTGCCGATACCAAGAAGGTGCAGGACCTGGAGTCGCGCCTGCTGACCTGCATGGAGACCCTGCAAGGCCTCAACGCGGCCGAGATTGCCAAGACGCCGTTTGGCAGGGGTGAGCAGAACAACGTGACGGCGCTGGCCACCTATGTTTCGGCCGAGTCCAAGGGTATGAAGTTCAACCTGCCCCAGGCCCACCAGGAAGAAAAGACCTTCTACGAGGTCGGCAAGCGGCTCTTTTTCCAACGCGCGGGAACCCACGACTTCTCATGCGCCACCTGCCACGCGCAAGAAAATACCCGTATCCGCCTGCAGGAGTTGCCCGTGATGACCCGCAACCCCGGCGACGGCGTCGGGTTCGCCGCCTGGCCGGCCTACCGTATCACCCCCGGACAGATGTGGACCATGCAATTCCGCCTCAACGACTGCTATCGCCAGATGCGCTTTCCCTACCCCGGGTTCGCCAGCGACGCCACCGTCGCGCTCGGTGTTTACCTCGGCGTCACCAGCAAAGGGTCGGTGTCCATTGCGCCAGCCCTCAAGCGTTAAGCAAGCGGAGAAACTTCATGAAAATACATTTCAAGATCACGCTTTCCGTGCTGGCCGCTGCAGCCCTGGTAGTCGGCTGTGCAACCGGTCCGAGCTCGGCCGATCTGGACAAACTGACCGCCAGCATCGTCAAGGCGTCCTTCCGTGACGAGGGCATCGCCACGGTGTCCCGCCTCGATATCGATGAGACCAACCGCGCCTGTAGCGCGGCGGATGTGGCGGGCAAGCCGCTGGACGAAAAGACTGCCAAGGCGATCGAGGCAGTCAACCTCAAGACCGTGAAATGGCCAGCCAGCGGCAAGTTCCTCGGCGACTGGAAAGAGGGGGAGAAAATCGCGCAAAGCGGCCGCGGCCTCACCTGGACGGACAGCGCGACAACCCCCAGCGGCGGCAACTGCTACAACTGCCACGGGATCGACAAAAAAGAACTTTCCTTCGGCACCCTCGGGCCGAGCCTGTACAACTACGGCAAGTTGCGCGGCGTCACCGACCCCAACAGCGCAGCGGCCAAGCCGATTGTGGAATACACCTGGGGCAAGCTCTGGAACAGCAAGGCCTACAGCGCCTGCTCCAACATGCCGCGCGCCGGCCATGCGGGCATCCTGAACGAGGCTCAGATCAGGGATGTGATGGCGCTGCTGCTGGACCCCAAGTCACCGGTTAACGAGTGAGCGTCCTGCGACCGCTTTCCTGAGGTCCAGCCAGGAACAGTGCGCGGAAGACCCGGTGCAGCCGGGTCTTTCATTTTCAAGCCCTTCCATCCCTGCGAGTTCATGAACCTGACTACGCGCGAGTTCCTGCAGGTTCTTGCTGCTGCGGCCGTGGGCGGCATGGCCTTGTCCCGCTACGAAGACGCCGAAGCCGCAAGCGCGACCCGGGGTCTGTACGACCTGCCGAAGTTTGGCAACCTGTCCTTCCTGCACATGACGGACTGCCATGCCCAGCTCAAGCCGATCCATTTTCGCGAGCCCAACGTCAATCTTGGCGTCGGCGCCATGAATGGCAGGCCGCCGCATCTGGTCGGTGAACAGATGCTCAAGGCCGCTGGCGTTCCAGCCGGCACTGTGCTGGCGCACGCCTTCACTCACCTTGACTTTGACCGCGCGGCGCGGCGTTACGGCAAGCTTGGTGGCTTCGCCCATCTGGCGACGCTGGTCAAGCGGCTGAAGGCGAGCCGGCCCGGGGCCCTGCTGCTTGACGGCGGCGACACCTGGCAGGGCTCGGCGACCGCGCTCTGGACCAAGGGGCAAGACATGGTCGAGGCGGCGAAGCTGCTGGGCGTGGACGTGATGACCGGTCATTGGGAGTTCACGCTTGGCATGGAGCGGGTGAAGCAAATCATCGACAGGGAGTTCGCCGGCAAGGTGGAGTTTCTCGCGCAGAACATCAAGACCAGCGATTTTGGCGACCCGGTTTTCAAGCCCTACCTGCTGCGCGAAATCAACCAGGTTCCCTGCGCCATCATTGGTCAGGCCTTTCCCTACACGCCGATCGCCAACCCGCGCTACTTTGTGGCCGACTGGACCTTTGGCATCCAGGAAGAGAACATGCAGAAGGTGGTGGACGAAGTGCGCGCCAAGGGGGCGCAACTGGTGCTGCTGCTGAGCCACAACGGCGTCGACGTGGACCTGAAAATGGCCAGTCGCGTCACGGGCATTGACGCCATCATGGGCGGACACACCCACGATGGCATGCCGCTGGCGAGCATCGTGTCGAACCGGGGCGGCAAGACCATCGTCACCAATTCGGGCTCGAACGGCAAGTTTCTCGGGGTGCTGGACGTCGAAGTCAAGGAGCGCAGAGTGTCCGACTTCAGGTACCGGCTGCTGCCGGTGTTTGCCAACATGTTGCCGGCTGATCCGGAGATGGAGGCGCTGATCACGAAGGTTCGCGCTCCCTTTGAGAAGCAACTGTCGGAAACTCTTGCGGTGACCGAAGGCACGCTGTACCGGCGCGGCAATTTCAACGGCACCGGGGATCAGCTGCTGCTTGACGCGCTGATGGAAGTGCGTGGCGCCGAGATCGCCTTTTCTCCCGGGTTCCGCTGGGGCACTTCGCTGCTGGCGGGCCAGGCGATCAGCCGGGAGTGGCTGATGGACATGACCGCCACCACCTATTCCTACACCAGCTTGACCGACATGAGCGGCGCCACGCTCAAGACCGTGCTGGAGGATGTCTGCGACAACCTGTTCAATCCGGACCCCTACTACCAGCAGGGCGGTGACATGGTACGGGTCGGTGGCCTGCAATACAGTTGCCGGCCGACGGCGCCAATGGGACAGCGCATTGACAACATGCGGCTGGGCGGCAAACCGATTGACGCCGACCGCATCTACAAGGTTGCTGGCTGGGCCCCGG
Source organism: Burkholderiaceae bacterium (assembly GCA_038901875.1). Lineage (GTDB taxonomy): Bacteria > Pseudomonadota > Gammaproteobacteria > Burkholderiales > Burkholderiaceae_C > JBCKPE01. The sequence goes on along the minus strand of JBCKPE010000067.1, from coordinate 7,673 downwards.
TCAGCGAAGAGGCACGAGATGCCGGCGCGCCGCCGGTCTGGGAACTGGTCGAGACCTGGCTCAAATCGAAGCGCCGCGTGTCAAGGCGAAAACTCAATACGCCGACGCTGGTGGGCGTGGCGGGAAACGCCGGCGCGGCACCCTGAACTGCAGCGCGGCCCGTGCTGCGAAGCGGCGGCGCGTGCGCAGGCCTCAGGTATGCTCCCCGCATGCCGATACGGGTGCGACTACCAGTTCTTTCCATCGATGTTTCCTGATGACCCGAGTATTCAATTTCAGCGCCGGACCGGCCGTTCTGCCCGAACCGGTGCTGCAACAGGCCGCGCAGGAGATGCTGGACTGGCGCGGCAGCGGCATGTCGGTGATGGAAATGAGCCATCGGGGCAAGGAGTTCATGGTAATCCACGCGCAAGCTCAGGCCGATCTGCGCGAGCTGCTGGCGCTGCCGATGAACTACAAGCTGTTGTTCATGCAGGGCGGGGCCATCGCCTAAAACGCCATCATCCCGATGAACCTGCTGCGCGGCAAGAGCAGCGCCTGCTACGTCAACACCGGCGAGTGGTCCAAGCGCTCGATCGCCGAGGCGGGGCGTTACTGCACGGCCCTGCTTGCGGCCAGCGCCGAGGCCAGTCACCTCACGCGGGTGCCACCGCAGCAGGAGTGGCGGCTCGATGCCAATGCAGCCTACCTGCATATCTGCTCGAACGAGACCATCGGCGGGGTCGAGTACCACTGGACGCCCGACACGGGCGAGCTGCCGCTGGTCGCCGACATGTCGTCCAACATTTTGTCGCGACCGATCGACGTGCAGCGCTACGGCGTGATCTATGCCGGCGCGCAAAAGAACATGGAGGCGGTGGGCCTGACCGTCGTCATCGTGCGCGAGGATCTGCTGGACCGGGCCCTGCCGATCACGCCCTCGGCCTTTAGCTTCCGCCAGCAGGCCGAACACGATTCGATGCTGAATACGCCACCAACCTATGCCATCTACATCGCGGGTCTGGTCTTTCAATGGATCAAAACCTTGGGTGGACTGTCGGCAATGGCGGCCCGGAATCGCGCCAAGGCCGAACTGCTTTACGATTACATTGACGCCAGCGGCTTCTATTGCAATTCGGTGGCGGTCCCGGACCGCTCGCTCATGAACGTTCCGTTCCAGCTTGGAAGTCCGGCCTTGGACCAGGCGTTCCTGCAGGGCGCTGCCGAGCGCGGATTGGTGCAGCTCAAGGGGCTCAGGCTGGTCGGCAGCATGCGCGCGTCGATCTACAACGCGATGCCGCTGCAAGGCGTCATGGCGCTGATTGGCTACATGAAAGAGTTTGCGGCGCAACATGGTTGAAGAGGTCGATCCCAGAGACAAGGAACCCGTCATGAGTCAAGCCAAAAGCCACCCGTTTTCATCCACCCTGAAGCCGTTCAATGCCGGGGCCAGGCGGCGCGGATCGTTCTATTCGCTGCCCGAGCTGGCGCGGACCTATCCCGGTGTCAGCCGCTTGCCGGTGTCGCTGCGCATCGTGCTCGAGTCGGTGCTGCGCAACTGCGACGGCCGCAAGGTGACCGCCGAGCATGTGCGGCAGCTGGCGAACTGGCAGGCCAAGGCGCCGCGCAGCGCGGAAATTCCCTTTGTCGTGGCGCGCGTCGTGCTGCAGGATCTGACCGGCGTGCCCTTGCTGGTCGACCTGGCGGCGATGCGCAATGTCGCTGAGCGTCTGGGCAAGGATCCGGGCCGAATCGAACCCCTGGTGCCGGTCGATCTGGTGGTCGACCATTCAATCATGGTTGATGACTTCGGCCGCCGCGAGTCGCTCGATCTCAACATGAAACTGGAGTTTCAGCGCAATCGCGAGCGCTATGAATTCATGAAATGGGGCATGCAGGCGTTCCAGACCTTCGGTGTCGTGCCGCCCGGATTCGGTATCGTGCACCAAGTGAATCTTGAGTACCTGGCGCGCGGTGTGCACCGCAGCGCCGCGAACGTCTATTACCCCGACACGCTGGTCGGCACCGACAGCCACACCACCATGATCAACGGCATTGGCGTGGTCGGCTGGGGCGTCGGCGGCATCGAAGCCGAGTCGGCGATGCTCGGGCAGCCGGTCTACCTGCTGACGCCCGATGTGGTCGGGTTCGAGTTCAGCGGGAGCATGCGCGAGGGCGTCACCGCGACTGACCTGGTGCTGACGGTGACGGAAATGCTGCGGCGCGAGAAGGTGGTTGGAAAGTTTGTCGAGTTTTTCGGTGAAGGCACCCGCACCCTGGCTCTGCCGGACCGGGCGACGATTGCCAACATGGCGCCGGAGTATGGCGCCACCATGGGCTTTTTCCCGGTCGACGAAAAGACCATCGAGTACCTGCAGGGCACGGGCCGAACCAGCGCGGAACTGGCCGCGTTCGAAGCCTACTTCAGGGCCCAGGGGTTGTTCGGTGTTCCGGTGCCGGGTGAGATTGACTACTCGCAGCTGGTCAAGCTCGACCTGGGTACGGTGGCGCCGAGTCTATCCGGACCGAAGCGGCCGCAGGACCGCATCGAACTGGGCCAGGTCAAGGCGACCTTCACCCGCCTGTTCTCCGCGCCGTCCGCCGACAACGGGTTCAACCAGAAGGCTGACAGGCTGCACAAGGTATCCAAGACCAGTGATGGCGCCGACCTGCATCACGGCGACGTGCTGATCGCGGCCATCACCTCCTGCACCAATACCTCGAACCCGAGCGTCATGCTGGCGGCCGGCCTGCTGGCGAAAAAGGCGGTGGCGGCGGGCCTGAAAATCAACCCGCGGGTCAAGACCTCGCTGGCGCCGGGCTCACGCATGGTGACCGAGTACCTGGGCAAGTCAGGCCTGCTGCCCTACCTGGAGCAGCTCGGATTCAGTGTTGCCGCCTATGGCTGCACCACCTGCATTGGCAACTCTGGCGACCTGAGACCGGCACTGAACGAAGCCATCAATCGCGACGATCTGGTGTGCGCCGCGGTGCTCTCGGGCAACCGCAATTTCGAAGCGCGCATCCACCCGAACCTGAAGGCGAACTTTCTCGCTTCGCCACCGCTGGTGGTGGCCTATGCCATCGCCGGCAACGTGCTGCGCGACCTGATGACCGAGCCGCTCGGGCAAGGCAAGGGCGGACGGGACGTCTACCTGGGCGACATCTGGCCCTCTGGCGAGGAGGTGAACAGTCTGATGAAGTATGCGATGGATGGACCGGCGTTTCGCAGGAACTACGCGCGGGTCAAGTCAGCGCCGGGCGAGCTTTGGGAGAAGGTGCCGGGTGCCACCGGCGCGGTTTACCCGTGGCCGGCCAGCACCTACATCGCCGAGCCACCCTACTTCAAGGATTTCACCCTGTTGCCCGAGGCGCGGGGCAACGGCTCGACGGCGTCAATCCTGGGCATGCGTGTCATGGCCCTGTTTGGCGACTCGATCACCACCGACCATATTTCGCCGGCCGGGTCTTTTCGCGAAAGCACGCCTGCCGGCATCTATCTGAACTCGCGTGGCGTGCAAAAGGCCGACTTCAATTCCTATGGTTCGCGGCGCGGCCACCACGAGGTCATGATGCGCGGCACCTTTGCCAACGTGCGCATCAAGAACCTGATGTTGCCGGCGCTGGCCGACGGCAGCCGCGAGGAGGGCGGGTTCACGCGCTATCAGCTCGGTGCCGACGCGGGCGCGACGCTGCCGATCTATGACGCGGCGATGAAGTACCTGCAGGCGGGCGTGCCGACCATCATTTTTGCCGGTGAAGAGTACGGCACGGGCTCCAGCCGCGATTGGGCCGCCAAGGGGACCCAACTGCTGGGCGTCAAGGTGGTGGTCGCGCGCAGCTTTGAGCGCATCCATCGCGCCAACCTGGTTGGAATGGGTGTGTTGCCACTGCAGTTCAAGGCCGGCGAATCCTGGCAGTCGCTCGGGCTGACCGGCGATGAAACCGTGGACCTGCTGCTCGACGGGGCGCTGCAGCCGCAGGGCAAGGCGGTGTTGCGAATTGACTCTGGCGGCGCCGCGCCGCGCCTGGTTGAGCTGGTGCTGCGGATCGATACGCCGATCGAAATCGACTATTTCCGGCACGGCGGAATCCTGCCCTTTGTATTGCGCCAGCTGCTGAGCGACTGACGGTCTGGCCCGCGCAGCCGTTGGTGCAAGGGTAATCCCTAGGCCAAAACTTGCGTCCGGAGGGGCCTGGCCGACCGATTTGTAAGCGGACGGTAAGTGACAGGGAAAGAATGCAGGCATCCTCTTCCCCGCAATGTTGCTCCTCGTCACCGCCGTCAAACTTATCGCCGAAATCGCCGGCATGGCGCTGCTCGGCCAATGGATTGTCGGACTGCTGGCCGGCGCGAAGAAGGAACAGAACATCTTCTATCAGTTGCTGGCCATCCTCGGGCGTCCCTTTGTCGCGGTGGCCCGCTGGGTGACGCCAAAGTTTGTGCTGGAGCGGCATCTGCCGCTGGTCGCCTTCCTGTTGCTGCTGATGGTCTGGTTTGCCGCGCTGCTGATGAAGATTCAGCTTTGCATCCAGATCGGGGTGGCGCAATGCAAGTGAGCTTGTTGCTCAATTACTGGGGGCTGAAGGTTCAGGCCATCCTGCTGCTGCTGATCGGGCAGCGCCGGCCGGCGCTTGAAAAGTTTCAGCAGATGTTGCTGGCGCGTCCCAATGATCGCTACGCGCTGGCCAGTCTGGCCCATGTGCAGGCGCAGCTTGGCGACAAGCATGCGGCGGTCGAGGCCCTGCGCCGACTCAGCGCGAGCTGGCCGCAGAACGCGGCGGCCTGGTTCAATCTTGGTTACCTGCTGGAGGACATGGGACGGCACGGTGACGCCGAGGCCGCTTTTCGGCGCGCCCTGGAGATCGATCCCAAAATGGATCGGGCCTGGTACGGCCTGGCCCTGATTCTGATTCACGAGCGTCGCTTCGATGAAGCGGTGCAGGCGCTGAAGAAAAATACCGAACTGCAACCCATGAGCCCATACGGCTGGTACCAGCTGGCGCGGGTTCATGTGGATCGGCAAGAACCCGATGAGGCGGCGAAGATCATTCGCCATCTGAAGGAGTTCGAGCCCAAAGTGGCAGCTCAATTGGAGCGGGAAACCGGCCTGAAAACGGCGCGGGTGACCTGAGGCAATGGAGCTGGCAATTGAGCGTCGTTGGGGGACGACCGAATAGGGTGCGATCAGGTTTGCAGGCCGGGGCTCTGAAGCCCTGGTGATCGCAGTGGGCCCGCAAGGGCGTTGTTCAACGAGGTAGTAAATATGGAAATGACCGAGAGCCATCGCCACTACTGGCGAAAGAACCTCAGAATCACCGGCATCCTGATGGTGATCTGGTTCCTGGTGACATTCGGCGTGGGCTTTTTCGCCCGCGACCTGAACTTCAATTTCTTCGGCTGGCCGTTCAGCTTCTGGGTTGGAGGACAGGGAGCCCTGATTGTCTACTGCGTAATCATCTGGTACTACGCCAGGTACATGAACAAACTCGACATCGAGCACGGTGTCGAAGAAAGCGAGGATTGAACCATGGCTGGAATGTTTGAAACTGAAAAGGGCTTGAGCAACCGTGCCGCGGGCCTGGCGTTCAAGAGCAATCTGAACAAGGTCTACACCTGGTACACGGGTGGATTCCTCGTCTTTGTAATCTTGCTTGGTATCGCCGAGCAGATGGGATTGCCCAAGCAAGCCATCGGCATTACCTTCCTGCTCGCTACCATCGGTCTGTACGCGGGTATTGGCATCATGAGCCGTACCAGCGACGCCACCGAGTACTACGTGGCGGGTCGCCGCGTTCCTGCGGTGTACAACGGCATGGCGACTGGGGCCGACTGGATGTCAGCGGCGTCCTTTATCGGCATGGCCGGGACCCTGTACCTGACCGGCTACAGCGGTCTGGCCTTCATCATGGGCTGGACCGGGGGTTATGTGCTGGTGGCGCTGTTCCTGGCGCCGTACATGCGCAAGTTCGGCCAGTTCACGGTACCGGACTTTCTGGGTGAGCGCTACGGTGGCAATGTGGCTCGCTGCATCGGTATTGGTGCGGCCGTCCTGTGTTCCTTCACCTACGTGGTGGCGCAGATCTACGGCGTTGGCCTGATCACCTCGCGTTTGACCGGTGTCGCGTTCGAGCTCGGGATTTTCCTGGGTCTCGGCGGTATCCTGGTCTGCTCCTTCCTGGGCGGAATGCGGGCCGTGACCTGGACCCAGGTCGCGCAGTACATCATCCTGATCGTCGCCTACATGATCCCGGTGGTATGGCTGTCGGTCAAGCAGACTGGCGTGCCGATTCCGCAGGCGATCTATGGCATGCAGCTCGAGAAGGTCGCCAAGCGTGGTGAGGAGCTGCGCAAGGACCCGAAAGAGCTTGAGGTGATTGACATCTTCAAGGCCCGTTCCGACGAGCTCGCCGCCAAGCTGAAGGACGTTCCGACCGCACTGGCCGCCGACAAGGCAGCCGCCGCGAAGAAAGTGGCCGACCTGAAGGCAAGCAACGGTGCTGCTGCGGATGTGACCGCAGCCGAGAGGACGCTGGCTGCGGTGCCCAAGGACGACGCGACGGCGAAGGCGGACTGGACCCGAGCCAAGGCCGTGAACGACGCGCGCGCCAGGCCGCTGGCGGGCATGCCCAACCATGCGCAGATCTATGCCGGCAACCCCGACGGCACGGACGCTGAGAAAAAGGCGTTTGACGTCTCGCGACGCAACTTCCTGGCGCTGATCTTCTGCCTGATGGTGGGAACTGCCGCATTGCCGCACATCCTGATGCGCTATTACACGACGCCCAGTGTGAAGCAGGCGCGCGAGTCGGTGACATGGTCGCTGTTCTTCATCTTCCTGCTTTATTTCACGGCGCCGGCGCTGGCCGTGCTGGTGAAGTACGAGGTGTTCAACGTGCTGGTCGGGACACCGTTTGATCAGCTCCCAGCCTGGATCGCCAACTGGCAGAAGGTCGATGCGTCGCTGCTCTCGGTGGTGGACGAAAACAAGGACGGCATCTTCCAGCTCGGCGAGATGAGAATTGGCGGTGACATCATCGTTCTGGCCACGCCGGAAATCGGTGGCCTGCCCTATGTCATCTCGGGCCTGGTCGCTGCCGGCGGTCTGGCTGCGGCGCTGTCCACTGCGGATGGCCTGCTGCTGACGATCGCCAACGCGCTGAGTCACGACCTGTACTACAAGATGATTGACCCGAACGCCTCGACGGCACGGCGCGTCTCCATTTCCAAGGCGCTGCTGTTGGTGGTGGCCCTGGCCGCTGCCTACGTGGCGGCGCAGAAACCGGCCGACATCCTGTTCCTGGTCTCTGCCGCGTTCTCCTTTGCCGCGGCTTCCTTCTTCCCGGCGTTGGTGTTGGGTATCTTCTGGAAGCGGGCGACCGGCATTGGAGCCTCGTTGGGTATGCTGGCCGGATTGGGCACGACCTTCTACTACATGGCGACGACACAGCCCTGGATGCGCAGCGTCTTTGGCGTGACATCGCCGATCGAGCTGTGGTGGGATATCCAGCCGATCTCTGCCGGGCTGTTCGGCGTTCCGATGGGGTTTGCCGTGATTATCCTGGTCAGCCTTGTGACCCCGGCGCCGAGCCAGAAGGTCCAGGAGCTGATCGACCATGTGCGTTACCCGCAACTCAGGGGCGACATCGACACGCAGGCGACCTGAGCCCGTCAGGTGATCTGACCCGTCTGC
>JBCKPE010000066.1:0-11116 GCA_038901875.1 Burkholderiaceae bacterium | reverse complement strand
CATGCGCCGACTCGATAGCCTTCTCAATTTCCGGATACCAGTCATCACCTGCAGCTATCTGGCGGTCTTCCCAAACCGAAAGCAAACCTTGGCTCTCTAACACCGTTAGTTGTGTTTGCAGCCGCTTTTTCCAATCTTCGTCTTTGTGGCTATAGCTGATGAATACCTTGGGCATGGTCTGTGTACCGTTAGAGGTTTAAAGGATAGGAATTCCAACGCCACTTTTTGAAGTATCCCGTGCTTTTCAGTCGTAGTCAATTTGGGGATTTGTGTCGAAGAACCTGAAAACCCGCCCCGGTTAGCGCGTTGTGCGTATCCGGGGTCACACATGCGACGGAAGTTTGCCGCTCACGTTGCCACAGGCACGAGTAATCTCTGACGAGCGATTGCTCGTCTTGCTGGCTTTACCACGTGACGCGTTGATCGAACTCGTAGTCCGGCGCCGGTTGCGCCTGCGGGTCGCTCTCGCCAGGCTCGCTGCCGGGCATCTCCCACAGCGGCGGCCCGCGTGCCGGCAGCAGACGCGGCGGCGAAGTCGGCTCGCCCAGATGGCCGAGAATCTCGGCGGATCACCGCCGCCTCGGTGATGAAGGCGATGATCCTCATCTCGCCGCCGCACTGCGGGCACAGCAGGGGCAGCACCTCATAGATGCGGGCCAGCAGCAGCGCCCATACATAGCGCGCCGCTTTGCGATGTGGTGGCTCGTCTGTCGTCGTCTCGACCAGTGTGGACGACCCGGTGTGCGGGGTCGCATCGGCAGCCGCCGTAACGGTGGCTTCACCGGTCGGCTGCGCCAGCGCGGTGACCGCTGCCCGCAGCGGCGAGTTTGGCGCCAGCACTCCGATGTAGCGATGCCGATGGCGGCGCGGCGGCGGGACTAGTGCTGCCAGACGATCGAGCAGTTGCATCGGGGTCAGCATCGGGGTCAGCAGCAGACTCACGCTGCCGCCCGGGCCGGGTTTCACGCTCTCATAGACCAGATGCTCGGGGTCGATCTCGCGCAGCCGGTCCAGTGCGAAGGCGGGCCGGGCACAGTACCTCAGGGGAAATCAATGAGTGACAACCCGATGTCCGGTGCTGGCGCTTGCAAGTTCCTCGCGCAAGGTGGATGGTGCGGGCTTGCGCCCGCAAGCCCGCACCATCCACCGTCAGTGAAGCTGTGGCAGGCGACGGGTTTCGGTCCGCATGCCGATCAGTCACACGAGGTCGGTGGTTCGCGGTATCCGGGCGCAGGCTCCATTCGCGGTCGCTACAGAATAGGCAGGCCAGCCATGTTGTTGAAGCCAACCAAATTCAAGCGCCAACCAAATCCGCCCGCGAGCGTGAGCCGAAGCACGGATATCCGGACTACCGGCCTTGCCAACCAAGCAACGCAATCAATCAAGAGCAACGGATATCCGGACCACCGGCCTTGCCAACCAGGTCACGCTAGAACAGCCCGACCACCTTGCCCGCGTCGTCGATGTCGATCTTGTTGGCCGACGGGACCTTGGGCAGGCCCGGCATGGTCATGATGTCGCCGCACACCATGACGATGAATTCGGCGCCGGCGGCGAGCCGCACTTCGCGGATATTGAGGTCGTGGTTGCTGGGAGCGCCGCGCAGTTGCGGGTCGGTGGAGAACGAGTACTGGGTCTTGGCAATGCAGACCGGGTAATGCCCGTATCCATCTTCCTGCAGCTTCCTGATCTGGCCGCGGATCTTCGCGTCGGCGGTCACGCTGCGCGCGCCGTAGATCTTCGTTGCGACCGCGCTCACCTTGTCCCACAGGCTGTCGCTGTCCTCATAGACATACTTGAAGCTCGCTGGCGTGTTCTCGACGAGACGCACCACGGCGCGCGCCACTTCCTCGATGCCGGCGCCGCCTTCGGCCCAGTGCCGGGCCAGCAGGACTGGCGCCTCGTGGTGCGCCATCTTGCGCTTCAACAGCGCGATCTCGGCCTCGGTGTCGGCGGTGAAATGGTTGATCGAGATGACGCAGGGCAGGCCGAAGTGGTTGCGCACGTTGTTGACATGGCGCTCCAGGTTGGCGATGCCTTTTTCCAGCGCCGCCAGGTTCTCCTGGCTCAGGTTTTTCAGATCGACGCCGCCGTGGTACTTGAGGGCGCGCACGGTGGCCACGATCACCACCGCGTCGGGCCGGATGCCCGATTTGCGGCACTTGATGTCGACGAACTTCTCAGCCCCCAGGTCGGCGCCGAAACCGGCCTCGGTCACCACATAGTCGGCCAGCTTGAGCGCGGTCTTGGTCGCCAGCACCGAATTGCAGCCATGCGCGATGTTGGCGAACGGGCCGCCGTGGATGATGGCCGGGTTGTTCTCCAGCGTCTGCACCAGGTTCGGTTTCAGCGCGTCCTTCAGCAGCACGGTCATCGCCCCGTGCACGCTGAGCTGGCGCGCCGTAATCGGCTTTTGCTCCCGGTTGTAACCGACGACGATGTTGCCGAGCTGGTTCTTCAGATCCTTTAACGAGGTGGCCAGGCAAAAGATTGCCATCACCTCGGAGGCGGCCACGATGTCAAACCCGTCCTGGCGCGGAAAACCGTTGCCCGGACCGCCCAGGCCGGCCGTGATGTCGCGCAACGAGCGGTCGTTCATGTCCATCACCCGCTTCCAGGTGATGCGCCGCACGTCAAAGCCCAGTTCGTTGCCGTGGTGGATATGGTTGTCGATGGCCGCGGCGAGCAGGTTGTTGGCCAGCGCAATCGCGTTGAAGTCGCCGGTGAAATGCAGGTTGATGTCTTCCATCGGCACCACCTGGGCGTAACCGCCGCCGGCAGCGCCGCCCTTCATGCCGAACACCGGCCCGAGCGAGGGCTCGCGCAGGCAGATGACGGTTTTCTTGCCGATCCGGTTCAACCCGTCGCCCAGTCCCACCGTGGTGGTGGTCTTGCCCTCGCCGGCCGGGGTCGGGCTGATGGCCGTGACCAGGATCAGCTTGCCGTCCGGGCGGTCCCGCAGGCTGTCGATGTAGGAGAGAGAAATCTTCGCCTTGAAGTGTCCGTAAGGCTCCAGATGCTCGTCGGCGATGCCCAGCCTTTCCTGCGCGATCTGGGTGATCCTGCGCATGTTCGCCTGTTGCGCGATGTCGATGTCGGACAGTGCCATGGGGAGCTCTCGCTTCGGTCGGATGCTAAGCAGCGGGCATTGTAGGAGTCGCACTTTGCCGAACAACGTCCCATTCACGACCTATCCCATAGGTTTCGCGCCAAGCCCCGGTTTGATGTGCGTTTGTCCCCTCACCCCAGCCCTCTCCCCCGAGTACGGTGGAGAGGGAGTATGGATGCTCCCTCTCCCGCTGGCGGGAGCGCGGGTATGGATGTTCCCTGTCCCGCTGGCGGGAGAGGGTTGGGGTGAGGGTGTATTGGTGGGCTCCGCGGCGTGATTACCAGCGGTCGTACAGCTTCACCGGCACCGGCTCGCCCCACAGGTCAACCTGCGCCGGCGTGCCGGTATGGAGCTGGTTCGCAGCCTCGCCTCGGACGTAGCCAAGAGCGACGCAGGCGCCGGCCCTTGGGCTCCAGCCGACCGAGGAGATCTCTCCAAGCGTCACGCCAGCGAGCGAAATCGCTTCGCCGCCCCAGGCGTAGTGCTCCGCCGAGTCGAATACCAGCGTGACCAGTTTCTTGCGCAGCGGCTGCCCGCGCATCCGCAACAGTGCAGCCCGGCCAATGAAGTCGCTCGCTTTGTCCAGCGTGACGCTGAACTCGAGTCCGGCCTCGAACGGCGTCTCATCGGGCCCGAGTTCAGCGCCCCAGGCGCGCCGCCCCATCTCGATGCGCAGCGCATCGAGCGCGTAGTAGCCGGCGTCGACCAGGCGGGGCGAGCTGCCGGAATTGTCGTTCGGGCCTAGATCTTGCCCGGACTCGTGCAGCGCCAGGTAGACGTGGCGCGCCATCTCCACCGGAACGTACAGTTCGTAGCCGGGACCGCCGACATAGCTCATGCGGGCAGCGCGGACCCGGGCGAAGCCGAGGTCGATTTCCCTGGTCCAGGAGAACTTGAGACTGGTCGCCGAGAGGTCCTGCGGACTCAAGCGCGACAACAGGTTCTGCGCCAGCGGCCCCATGACTGACAACACGCAGTACTGGGCCGACACGTCGCTCAGCTCGGCGTGTTCGTGCGGCTCGATGTGGCGCGAAATCCAATCGAAGTCGCGCACTGCCTGGGCCGATCCGGTCACGATCAGGAAGCGGTCGCGTGCCAGACGGATGACGGTCAGGTCGCTCTCGAAGCCGCCGCGCTGGTTCAGCATGGCGCTGTAGACCATGCGGTCCACGGGAACGTCCATGTCCCGGGAGCAAAGGCGCTGCAGCAGCACCAGCGCGTCGCGCCCCTGCAGCAGCAATTTGGAAAACGAGGTCTGGTCGTACAGGGCAACGGCCTCGCGCGTGGCGCGCTGCTCGGCCTGCACCCAGGGCAGCCAGCCCGGCTTGTCCAGGGTGTAGGGCGGGAATGGAGCAAAGAGGCCCTCACCCCTGCCCTCTCCCAGAAGGAGAGGGGGTTGAAACGGCGAGCCTTTCGCGCCTTCTGCTCCCCCTCTCCCTCTCCCGCCGGGAGAGGGTTGGGGTGAGGGTCCCTCAGCGCCCTGCAACGGCCGGAAATAGTTGACCCGCTCCCAGCCGTTCTTGCTACCGAACTCGGCACCCTTGGCCGCCAGCATGTCGTACAGCGGCGAGGTGCGCAGCGGCCGGGCGGTCTGCAGTTCCTGGCGCGGCCAGCGCATCGCGTAATGCAGGCCCAGCGTCTCTCCGGTGCGATCAAACAGCGCGTGTCGGTTACCAGTGAAGGCGGAGAAGCGCCGCAGATCGACGTCCCACAGGTCGGACGGCGCCTCGCCACCGATGATCCATTCGGCGACCAGCCGCCCGGCGCCGCCGGAGTTGGCGATGCCGGCGGAATTGAAGCCGGCGCAGACAAAATAGTTGACGCATTCCGGCGCTTCGCCCAGGATGAAGTTGCCGTCCGGGGTGAAGCTCTCCGGGCCGTTCAGCAGCATCTTGATTTCGGCCGTCTCCAGGCAGGGCGTGCGGTGCATCGCGTTCTTCATCAGGATTTCGAACTGGTCCCAGTCCTCGTCGAGCAACTGGAACTGGAAGGTCGACGGAATCGGATCGACCTTCCAGGGCTTGGCGACCGGCTCGAAGCCACCCATCACCAGTCCACCCACCTCTTCCTTGTAATAGATGAAGCCGTCGGGGTCGCGCATCACCGGCAGCATCGGATGCACGCCCTCGATGCGTCCCGTCACGACGTAGAAATGCTCAGCCGAATAAAGCGGCACGTTGACGCCAGCGAGTGTTCCGAACTGGCGCGCCCATTGCCCGGCGCAGTTGACCAGCACCTCGCAACGCACCTCGCCTTGCGCCGTGCGTACGCCAGCGACGCGCTTGCCGCGCGCACCCTGCTCGATGATGACGCCGGTCACCTCGAGGTCCTCGATGATCTTCACGCCGCGATTGCGCGCCCCCTTGGCCAGCGACATGCACAGATCGGCCGGGTTCGCCTTGCCGTCGCCCGGAATCCAGAGCCCGCCCTGCAGATCGTCGGTACGCATGATGGGGTAACGCTGCGCCGCCTCCTGCGGGCTGATCTCGTGCACCTCGACGCCGAAGCTGCGCGCCAGCGCCAGTTGCTTTCTTAGCGTCTTCATGCGCTCGGGCGTACTGGCGACGTTCACGCTGCCGCATTGCTTCCAGCCCGTAGCCAGACCGGTCTCGGCTTCCAGCGTCGAATAGAGCTCGATGCCGTACTTGCTCATGGCCGTCATGTTGCGGTTCGGCCGCATCTGCCCGACCAGGCCGGCGGCGTGCCAGGTGGTACCGCTGGTCAGCTTGCCCTGCTCGAGCAGCAGCACATCGGTCCAGCCCAGCTTGGCCAGGTGATAGGCGGTCGAGCAGCCGGCGACGCCGCCGCCAACGATGACCACGCGAGCCTGAGTCGGCAGATTCATGAACGCATTCCTAGCCCAGTCGCATGACCATGACCCCGCCCACAATCGTGCAACTGCCCAGCAGGCGCCGTGCCGTGAAGCTCTCCTTGAGAAACCAGCCACCGAGCAGAACCGCGAACAGGACCGAGGTCTCGCGCAGCGCGGCGACCATGGCCATCGGCGCCCGCGTCATGGCCCAGAGCGCGATACCGTAGGACAACAAAGAGGCGGCGGCGCCGAATGTGGCCAGCAGCCAGCGCTGGCCGGCGTAACGAGGAAATGCCGCGCCGCGCTGCCACCAGATCAGCAGTGCAAAGGGCCAGCCATCAAGCAGGAACAACAGCGCCACATACTGGGCCGGCTGGCCCGTTGCCCGCACCCCGAGCGCATCGACCACGGTATACAGGGCAATGATGACCGCGTTGCTCAAGGCAAAGGCCAGGGCCTTGGGCGCGGCGAGCGCCTGGCGATTCAGGCCCAACGCAAGAACCCCGCAGCAGATCCCGAGCAGCCCGGCCCAAGCCATGGCGGACATCTGCTCGCCCAGAAACAGCGTGGCCGACAGCGCAACCAGCAGCGGCGCGGTGCCGCGCATCAGAGGGTAGGTCAGCCCCAGGTCGCCGTGCCGGTAGGCGCCCGAGAGCGCGAAGTAGTAGGCGACATGAATCAGCAGCGAAGCGGCGAGATAGGGCCAGGCATCGAGCGGGGGCAATCCGATGATGAGCACCACCGGCAGGGCCAGCAGGGAGCCGATCAGATGGATTAGCGCGGTGTCGAGCTGCTTGTCGCTGCTGGACTTGACCAGGACGTTCCAGCCGGCGTGCAACAGTGCGGCGAACAGCACCGCGGACATGACGCCCCAGGTCAGCGCTTCAGAGGTGAAAACCATCAGGGTTTCACGTCGTCGGGCCCGATCCAATGCGACTTCACCCGGGTCCTGGTGAGCGCTCCCGCTGCCTCCAGGATCGGGTAGGCGACCGAGCAGATATGCGAGTTGATCCGCTTCAGGTCGGTGATCAGGTCCAGATGCAGCGAGCTGGTGCCGATGCTCTCGGGCGTGTTGTCGTGCAGGCGGCCCAGATGCGCAGTGGCGTACTGGTACTCCAGGTCGCGAAACTTAACTTTTTCGTCCAGCAACTTCTTCGCATCGGCGACATTGCCGTCCAGAAACACGCTCATGCAGAGGCGCAGGTTGTTCACCAGGCGTTCGTGCAGGTGCACGATTTCGGCCATGCCGGCTTCGGAAAAACTGCGCCCGGACCTTATTTTCTTGTCCTCGATGTCCTGGATGACGCGCTCGATGACGTCGCCGATCTGCTCCATGTTGATGGTGAAGGAAATGATGTCGGTCCAGCGCCGCCCCTCGCGCTCGGACAGGGCTTCGCGCGAAATCTGGGTCAGGTAGAACTTGATGGCGGAATACAGCTCATCGACCACGTCGTCCTTGTTGCGCAGGGATTCGGCGAGCTCCAGGTCGTTGTTCTGGATCACCGGCAGGATGCCGCGCAACATGGTCTCGACGATGTCGGCCTGATGCAGCGCTTCCCGAGCCGCGCAGGACATGGCCAGCGACGGCGTGTCCAGCGCGACCGGGTCAAGATGGCGCGGCCGATCCGTGCCGCTGCGTTTGTCGATGGCCGGCAACCAGCGGTCGAGCCGCATGCCGACCCAATTGGTTGCGCCGACGAACAACAGCGCCAGCGTGACGTTGAAGGCGAGGTGAAAAGCGACGACCCACTGCAGCGGCGAAAGCAAGGCGCCAGAAAAATAGGGCAGCAGCACGGTAACGAAGGGTGCCGCCAGGGCGCAACCGGCAGCCCGGAAAAGAAAATTGCCCATCGGCACACGCCGGCCCAGCGGCGAGGAGCGCAGGGTGGAAATCAACGCCAGCAGACCGCTGCCCAGGTTGGCGCCAAGCACCAGGCCCAGCGCCACCGGCCCCGGCAAGGCGCCTGCCGCCGTCAGCGCCGCAATCAGCAGGACGACGGCCAGGCTGGAATAGGAAAGCACGGTCAGCAGCGCGCCGACCAGCAGCTCCAGCATGATTTCATTGGGCAGGGCCTTGAGCAAGGCAATCACCTCAGGCGATTGGGTCAGCGGCCGCGTTGCTTCGACGATCAGATGCAACGCCAGCGTGATCAGTCCCAGGCCGATGGCGATGCGTCCCACGCGACCGACAATGGTCTTCTCGCGCGAAATGAACGCCACCACGCCGACGAAGATCAGCAGCGGCGAGAGCCAGGACAGATCAAAGGAAAACACCACCGCCATCAAGCTGGTGCCGATGTCGGCGCCAAGCATGAGAGCCAGCGCCGCGCCGGTCGGAATCAGTCCCTGCGCGACGAACGAGGCAACGATCAGGCAGGTGGCGGTGCTGGATTGCAGCAACCCGGAAACGCCGAGCCCGGCAACCAGCGCGCTGGCGCGGTTGCTAACGTTGTGCGTCAACACCTTGCGCAGGTTTTCTCCCATCACGCGCAGGAAGCCGGTGCGCACGATATGGGTGCCCCAGACCAGCAGGGCAATGGCGGCGAGGAGGTTGAGCAGGTGTTGCATGAATGGCGATTGGAGAGGCGCTCAGTCGGCGCCGGGCCGGACCGCAGCGTCGTGCCTCGGTACGTGCACAGCGTAGGTCCGGCATTGGCTCGCTGCACTGGCCTGCTGCGCGGGCCGACGTTTCGCGAGCCGCCCCAAGCCGACTGCGGCCCCCTCGGGGGGCAGCGAAGCACACGCAGTGGCGAGCGTGGGGGTCATTTCAGTTCCAGGGCAGCGAGTAGGTCTTGAGGTTAGTGAAGCTCTTGATGGCTTCCTGCACGCCCTCCTTGTAGCCCAGGCCTGAATCCTTGATCCCGCCAAACGGCGTCAGTTCCAGCCGGTAGCCCGGCACCTCGCGCACATTCACCGACCCGACCTGCAACTCGTTGATAAAGCGGGTAATGTAATCGAACCGATTGGTGCAGACCGCGCTCGACAGTCCGTAGGCGGTGCCGTTGGCAATGCGGATGGCGTCTTCGATGCTGCGAAAACGAATGATCGGGGACACTGGACCAAAGGTTTCCTCGCGCACCAGCGTCATGCCCGGGTCGACCCGATCCAGCACGGTCGGCGCGTACAGCGCGCCCCGGCGCTCATTTCCGACCAGCAGGCGCGCGCCTTGTGCCACAGCTTCATTCACGCGCGCTTCGAACAGCATCGCAGCCGCCTCATCGATCACGGTGCCCATGTCGTTGCCTGGGTCCAGCGGGTCGCCATGGCGCCAGGCCCGGGTCTTCTGCACCACCTGCTCGACAAATCGGTCCGCCACCGATTCCTGCACCAGCATGCGCTTGACCGCCGTGCAGCGTTGCCCCGAATTCTTGTACGAGCCCTGCACGGCCAGGGTCGAGGCTTCATCCAGGTCGGCGTCCTCCATCACGATGATCGGGTCGTTGCCACCGAGCTCGAGCACCATGCGCCGGTAACCGGCGGTGCGGGCGATGTACTTGCCAATGCCGACGCCGCCGGTGAAGGTGATCAAATCCACGCTCGGATGCGTCAGCAACTCGTCGCCAATCTCGGCGGGCAAACCGGTGAGCACGCTGAGCATCTCCGGCGGCAGCCCAGCCTGATACAGGATGTCGGCGAACAGGATGGCCGAAAACGGCACCTTTTCCGACGGTTTGAGCACCATGCGGTTGTTGCTGGCGATTGCAGGGACCACCTTGTGCGCGACCTGGTTCATCGGGTGGTTGAACGGCGTGATCGCGGTGATCACGCCCAGCAGCGGCGAGCGCTGCGTGTAGACGCGGCGCTTCTTGCCGTGGTGCGTCAGGTCGCAGCTGAAGATCTGGCCGTCGTCCTTCAGCACCTCGGTGGCGCCGAACAGCAGCACGTCGCTGACCCGACCCGCTTCGTAAACCGTATCCTTCAGGCACAGGCCGGACTCGGCGCTGATCAGCCGGGAGATCTCATCGACCCGGGAACGGACGATTTCCGCCGCGCGGTTCAGTATTGTCGAGCGCTCGAAACGGGTCAGCGTGGACTTGAAACCCTGGCCGATGGCGAAGGCCTCGCGCACCTCCTCCAGCGTCGCCTTGGGCACCGTGCCGATCACCTGGCCGCTGTAGGGGTTGCTTACCGCGATCGAGCGCTCGCCCGCGCGAGCGGCGCCGACCTTTCGCCCGGCAATGCGCATCTGGTCAAGCTGCTGGTCCTGGATGAACTGTTCAATCGTCATGCGGCTACTGCGCGTGGTTCAGGGCCAGGTCAAAGGCATCGAAATTGCGCAGCCTGCGCTCCGGGTCCAGCCCGGGCATCTTGCGATTGACGATCATCGGCACCCGCTGCTCGCTGATGCCGCCATGCGAGCGCAGCGGCAGCTCCAGCGCCGACAGGTCGTGCCGCGCGGCCGAGGTGCCGATCACCGTGCTGCGCTCGGAAATCGCGACCAGGTCGCCGATGCGGTCCGCTGGCAACTCAAAACGCTCGGCGGCATCCGCGCGCGGCAGCACCAGTTCCATCCCGCGCAGTTGCCGCAGGCGCGCGCAGGCGGCGGCGGGGTTCTGGTCGCTCGGCAGGTAAACGGTGGCAAAGGAGCCGAGCGCGCCATGGTGCACCACATAGGGGTCGGTGATCGGCAGGATGACTCGGGCACGGGCGATACCGAGCCAGCGGTCGAACCAGTCCTGCAGGTAAATCACATTCGGGCTGCCGTCCAGCGCCACCTTGGCGTTCATGCCATGGTCGGCGGTCAGGGCGATCACGCAGCCCATGCCATCGAGCTGCGCCAGGTGCCGGTCCATCATGGCGTAGAAGGCATTGGCTTCGGCCGTTCCCGGCGCATGCTTGTGCTGCACGTAGTCGGTCGTCGACAGGTACATCACGTCGGGCCGAAACCGCTTCATCAGCTGCACGCCTGCGGCAAAGACAAACTCGGAAAGCTCGGCGCTGTAAACGCTGGGCAAAGGCATGCCCACCAGCTTCAGCACCTGGTCGATCCCGTTCTCGGCGCGGTTCGCCTGGTCGGCCTTTTCCGCCGAAAAACAGATGCCCTTCAAGCGGTGCCCGAGCAGGGCGCGCAGCTTGTCCTTGGCGGTCACCACCGCGACGATTTTTCCGGCCTCGGCCAGCCGCGCCAACAGTGTCGGCGCGCGCAGCCATTTCACGTCATTCATCATCACCTCGGTGCCGCTGGCCTGGTCGAA
>JBCKPE010000065.1:0-11313 GCA_038901875.1 Burkholderiaceae bacterium | reverse complement strand
TTGCCGTTCAAATCTTTCGATGCACATCAGCACTTGAGCCAAACCCGCGTGGCAGACGACAAACTGCTTAATGCCAGGGTCGACGAGGTGCTTGTCAAAGAGGCGACCCGACTGCGCAAATTGCAAGTCTCGGTGGCGTTGCACAACCAAGGCAAAACCCCCCGATCAAAACTCAGCGCTTGACTCGCCCGCCGTGGATAACTGATCTGTCCACACCACAAGGGTGTGGACAGCCGGCGAGTACGCCGGTGCATCAGTTACCCACAGCTCCCCGGTCTTTCGCCTACGGCCTGACGCGCTTCGCTTGCCAAACAGCTATTCGTAAAAAATACGCAAGCCCAAAACCACCCAAAGGGGACATTTCAATCTTGGAGAAAAGGGGACATTTCAATTTTGGGTTGACACAGCGTCAGATCGTCCCATGCCTCGCCACTTGGCACTGCATCGAACGCGACGATTTGCTGTAGGATGTACGCGTACACTCATCGGAGGGCATCGTGACCATCACCAAGCTATTCAAGAACGGCAACTCACAGGCCGTGCGCATTCCTGCGGAGCTCGCCTACAGCTCGTGGGATGTCGATCTTGAAATCGAGCGACAAGGCGACGAACTTCGAATTCGCCCCGCGCAGCGGCGTCTGGGTGATGTGCTGGCCAAACTCTCCAGGTTCTCCCCCGACTTCATGTCCGGGGGCCGAGGAGACAACGATGAAGGGGAGCGGGCGAACTTATGAAGCCCAAATACATGCTTGACACCAACATCTGCATTTACCTCATGAAGCATCAGCCGCCTGAGGTGGCGCGGCGTTTTGCGCAGTGCTTCGTTGGCGACGTCGTCATCTCGGCGATCACTCTGGCGGAGTTGGAGCACGGCGTCATCTGCTCGGGCCCTGCCCAAGATCAGAACCGCGCAGCGCTTGACGGATTTCTGCAAGAAATACCGGTGATGCCTTTCGAGGCACAAGCGGCCAAGGCCTATGGCCCTGCCAGATACGCCACGCGAGAACGCAAGCGCGATGCGTTGGACAAGCTCATTGCCGCCCACGCCATGGCGCTGGACGCAACGCTGGTCACGAACAACGAGTCGGATTTCACAGCCTATCCGAGGTTGAAGGTGGAAAACTGGGTCGGCAGCCACTGACAAGTCAGGCCGGCTGCCCAGCAATTCGAGCAAGGCCGGTTTATGAATATTCGACCCTGTAAAGCCCCCACCCCGCATTGACACAAGCGACCGAGGGCAGTGGCGAGGGGTCGGCGCCTGCAGCGGCCTTCGCGGCGACCTGATTTGAATTTTGCAGGGCCGATTACGAAGCCGTCACGTGTGCCGTGCGGCGTACTCGCGAGCCGTAGGCAAGGCGCGCGGAAGTGACCGTTCTTTTGGTCGAGTGAAGTTGAAGTTGGTCTTGACCCCGTCCCACGGCGTTGCTCGGCGCTTGCGACGAACCGGACAGACTACTTGCTAAGAACCGGATAAGTCATTGACTCCCCGACACGGTGTTGCCCGACATTGCGGTTCGGTCATTTTTGTCCGATAATTGAACCCATGAAGGGAAGTGAGCGTTCCTCAAGAAGCTCAAGACGATTGCGAAGAAGAACGGCTGGGTTTACGAGTGGCGACCTGATCGCGGTAAGGGTAGTCATGGGATCGCGTACCTCAATGGACGCAAGACCGTGGTTCGCAATTTGAAGGACGAATTGAAGACAGGCACGTTCCACGGCATGTTGAAGCAACTCGGCATTGGCGAGAGCGACCTGCACTGCATATTTCAGCCCATCGTGGACGGCGTTTCAGGCTGATCGTGGACGCGATTTCAGCGTGATCGTGGACGATTTGAAAGGAGATACGCACAAGTGATTTTTTGAACCAGGCATAGGCTCACCGGTTTTTACGGGTGCAGCAAATGCCAACGAACAGAATCACGATGCGTCAAATTCGAGAAACATTGCGCCTGCACCTGCAGGCCGGGCTGAGTTACAGCGAGGTTGCTCGCTCTTTGAAGATCTCCAAGAGCGCTGCGGCCAAATACGTGTCCATGGCCCGAGCCGCCGGCATGGACTGGGCGCTGGCGCAGACCCTGAGCGACGAGGAGCTTGAGGGCCGCCTGTACCGGCCACCTCTGCCGCGCAGCAGCCACCAACTGGCCCCTGACTTCGCCCTCGTTCACCAGGAACTCAAACGCGCCGGCGTGACCCTGCAACTGCTGTGGGAGGAGTACGCCCAAGGCAACGAGCTGGCCTACAAGTACACCAGTTTTTGCGTCAAGTACCGCGAATGGGCCATGGGCCTGAAGCGCTCCATGCGGCAGGTACATGTCGCTGGCGAGAAACTGTTCGTGGACTACGCCGGCCAAACCGTACCCATCGTTGATCCGGCCACCGGTGAGATCACCGCCGCGCAGATCTTCGTGGCCACCTTTGGCGCCTCCAACTACACCTATGCCTGCGCCACCGCGCGCCAGAGCACCGCCGACTGGATCGGCGCGCAGGTCCAGGCGCTGGAATTCTTCGGCGGCGTGCCGCGCCTGATCGTGCCCGACCAAACCCGGGCATTGATCAAGCACCCCGACCGCTACGATCCCCAGCCCAACCGCCTGTACGACGAATTCGCCTCCCACTACGGCTGCGCCCTGCTGGCAGCACGCCCCGCGCATCCCCGGGACAAGCCCAAGGTCGAGAACGCGGTATTGGTCGTCGAGCGCTGGATTCTGGCTCGGCTGCGCAACCGGCGCTTCTTCAGCTTGGGCGAACTCAACAAGGCCATTGCCCTGCTGCTGGTCGATCTGAACCAGCGCGCCTTCAAGAAATTGCCCGGCAACCGGCGCAGCGCCTTCGAGCTGCTCGATGCGCCGGCCCTGCAGCCGCTGCCAGCACAACGCTTTGAGATCTTCATCTGGAAGTCCGCCCGGGTCAACATCGACTACCACGTCGAGTATGAGGGCCACTACTACAGCGTGCCGCACGCCTTGGTGCGCGCCAGCGTCGAGTTGCGGGTCACGGCCAGCCTGGTGGAATGTTTCTCCTCCCATCAGCGCGTGGCGTGCCACGCCTTGAGTCACCTGCGCGGCAGGCACACCACCGTTGCCGAACATATGCCTGCGTCTCACCGGGCCCACCTCGAGTGGACGCCCCAGAAACTCATTGACTGGGGCCTGCGTATTGGCGTGAGCACAGCCGCGGTGGTGACCTGGCAGCTCGAGCATCGCCCGCATCCGGAGCAGGGCTACCGGGCATGCCTGGGCATGCAGCGCCTGGCGCGCCAGTACACGCCAGTCCGACTGGAGGCGGCCTGCACCCGAGCGCTGTCCATCCGCTCACCGAATCTGCAAAGCGTCACCTCCATCCTCAAGAAAGGACTGGACCGCCAACAAGCCTTGCCCTCCATCAAACCGGCCGTATTGACCGAGCACGAGAACGTGCGCGGCCCGGACTACTACCACTGAAACCACTGAGCACCTTTGATTCCCCCCCTCCACCCAACCAACCCTGAAAGAGACACGACAGCCATGTTGAACGAACACACACTGGACCAATTACGCGGCCTGCGCCTGGACGGCATGGTGCATGCCATCGAGGAGCAAGCCACCAGCACCGCGGCGAGCGCGCTGGGATTCGATGAACGCCTGAGCCTGCTGGTGCAGCGCGAGGTGGCATGGCGCGATGCCCGGCGCGTGGAGCGCCTGCTGAAGGCCGCCAAGCTCAAAGTGAGCATGGCCTGCGTGGAGGACATCAACTATCGCTCCAGCCGCTCCCTGGACCGTTCCCTGGTGGCCACACTGGCCGGGGGGGATTGGATCCGCCATGCGCAGAATTTGCTGATCACCGGGGCCACGGGTTGTGGCAAGACTTGGCTGGCTTGCGCCTTGGCCCATCAGGCGGCAAGGTCGGGCTTCTCGGTGCTGTACGTGCGCGCCCCAAGACTGTTCGATGAGCTCCAGGTGGCCCATGGCGATGGCAGCTTCGCACGCCGGCTGCTCCAACTGGCCAAGCTCGATTTGCTGGTCCTTGACGACTTCGCAATTTCGCCCATGGGCGGACCGGAACGTTCCGATTTGCTGGAGGTGCTCGATGACCGCGTGGGCACGCGCTCGACCTTGATGACCAGCCAACTTCCGGTAAAAGCCTGGCACACCTATCTCGACGACCCGACCTTGGCCGATGCCATCCTTGACCGTGTCGTGCACAGCAGCCACAAGATCGATCTCAAGGGAGGCTCGCTGCGCGACAAAAGAGAAGGCAAATGAACACCACCGTCTCAGCGCCAACGACGACTTACCCACCGCGACGCTCGGTTCGTCGCAAGCGCCGAGCGCCGCCGTGGATAAGTCTGCGCAGCACAGACCATCCAATCGCTTCGCGGTCTCAGGCTCGATGCCGGCCTGGCCGCTGAGCTACATTAGACCCCTCGCTTGCGCGCATCTCCGCGCGTCCACGATGGCGCTGAAACGCCGTCCACGATCAGACTGAAACAGTCGTCCATGATCGCTGAAATACGCACTGCACGACTGACGCGAAAGAGGCATCCATGCGAACCTTCGAATATCCTGTGTTGTTTACCGCTGCCGAGAAAGGCGGCTGGGTTATCACCTGCCGCGATCTGCCGGAGGCCATCTCTCAGGCTGAAGCAAACGAAGATCGCGAAGAGGTCGCCTCCGGGTGCCTGCAAGCGGCCATCGAGAGCCGCGTCGAGGATGGCGATGGTCTGCCGACGCCTAGCCGTGTTCGTGCCGGGGAAGTGAAGGTGGCGCTGCCGATCGACACGGCGGCCAAGGCGGCGCTCTACGAGGCCATGCGCGAAGCCAAGGTCACAAAGGCCGAGTTGGCCCGCCGGCTGGGTGTCGATGAGAAAGAGGTGCGCCGCATGCTCGATCCGGGGCACGTTTCGAAGATTCCGCGCATCGCCCACGCGCTTCATGTGCTGGGCAAGCGATTGCAACTGTCGGTCGCGTGAGCCTGCTCATTCAATGTGGATGGCGGACTTGAATGCGAACGATTGAACGCCGGTCAGTCTTCAAGCGCGACATCAGCGCCTGGGCACTGGCGCAACGACGTAGGCATGTTCGATGGGCAAGTCTTGCAGTGCCTGCCAGAACCCCTTGGCGGGCTTAGGCGCCGAGGAGAATTTGATTTCCACGCCGATCTTTCGTGACCAGTGCTCGATGACCAGATCGATCTCGGCGCCTACTGGGTCAGCCGCTGCCCGACGATGGCCTGTGCGGGACGCTTCAACATCATTGCGTTTTGATCGTTTCGCGATCAATTTGCAATGTTGAAGTGAAGTTGCCCGCTGTCGCGGAGATTGAGCGTCGGGTGATTCTCGGTGGGCGCAACTTTTCGCGACTGCGTTTTCCGCCCGGTTGACGTGGATGGCGACTTCGGGTTTGCCGCCCACCCGCTCGATCGGCAGATCGATCTCGGCGCCGGCCACCGGGTGGCACTGCAGGTCCCGCATCGTGGCCAGGCCCAGCGCTGAAGTACCGGCCCGACTTCCCGGCGCGTTTCGGTTGCCCGGAGGACGCACGCGCGCATTGCCAACCGTTCTTTGCCTGGTGCAACATGGAGCATCGGCATTCGGGCATCGGTTACATGACACCGCATGGCGTTCACTTCGGTCATGCCCAGGCGTTTGCACGGCGCGCGTGAGGCGACATTGGCAGCGGCCTGATTTGAATTTTGCAGGACCGACTGGTGTAGTTGCATAGGGATAGGGAAGCATCCGGGAAAACGACCCATTGCGGCTCACGGAATGAGCAGCAATGCCTTGATCTTTGCGCGCACGTGAGCCATGACATCCGCCGACACAGCACCTTTCTTCCTGGCATGGCGAACCTTCCAGTCAAGCGACTTGACCTGATCGGAAAGTACAGCGCTGGCGACGCCATCGACTTCCGCGAGCACTTCAAATGGATGCCCCTTGATCTTGGTGGTCATGGGGCAGCAGACCATCAACCCGGTCTTCCCGTTGTAGCTCGCAGGGCTGATGACCAGAGCGGGGCGGTGTCCAGCCTGCTCATGACCGGCCTGCGGGTCGAACTCCAGCCAGACAACGTCACTGGCGTCGGGCACATGGCTGCGCGCCACCATCAGAGGGCTTCTTTACCGACCGGCTTGCCGAAGCTGACCTCGGAGTGCGAGTTCTTGGCAGTGATGCCGCCAATCAGTTCATCGAGGTTGTATTCAACCTTGCCCGAAGGCTCGATAACGATGCGACCATGCGTGACGATGATGTTGACCTTCTGCTCCAGGCTAAACGCAGCCTCCTTGATCGCAGACACGGGCAACCGGAGGGCCGGGCTGTTGCCCCATTTTCGGATAACGGCTTGCATGATTCGACTCCTACTTGATGTATCTACATTGTAGACACGTTCGCTCAGACGCTCGAACCCGAAACGGTTAGCCATGAATGATTTCATGCATGCGCCCACTACCGGCTGACCACCCGCACGTCGGGCGTGCCGCGCCGCAATACCGAGATCTCCTCGACAACCGAATTCTCCTGGCGCAGTCGCCCCCGTACCTCAAAGAACCGAGTACCCACGCTGTGCCGGGCCGGGTCGAGCCAATCTGCAAGCTTTCCGACCTCGGCCCGGGTATGGAACGGCGCCCGGTCGCGCAGGCCGATCAGGCGTTGGGCGCCCCCGCCAGGTCCAAGTCGGGCAAGCTCGCGCTCAACACTTCGGCCGACGCGGTATTGAGATTGACCGTGGCGCGTTCCGGCAGCAGCGTGATGAAAGGTCGCAGGGCTTGCAGGCTGCTGGCCGAAACGCCATACCAGACAAGCTGCTCAATCCGTTGCGGCGGCAGCAGCGGCAAGTGATGCTTTCCGGTGTCTGATTTGTCAACGTCCTTCATTTCATAGGCCAGGCGCAGTTGCTGCGCGAGCTG
This sequence comes from Burkholderiaceae bacterium, assembly GCA_038901875.1. Lineage (GTDB taxonomy): Bacteria > Pseudomonadota > Gammaproteobacteria > Burkholderiales > Burkholderiaceae_C > JBCKPE01. The sequence goes on along the minus strand of JBCKPE010000065.1, from coordinate 4,431 downwards.
CCCTACCTCGGCGCTCGGCAAGCCGAGCAACGCGTAAAGCTTTTCAAAGGCACGCAGCGCCGGCAGCGACACCTGACCACCCTCGATCAGGTTGAACACATTCAAGCGCGACTGCAAATCGGTGATCTGGCCGGAGAGGAATATTTCGGCGCCCAAGGCCGGATCGGCGTTGTTGTTTGGGTCGAGGGCCAGGAAGGTGGACAGGCGTGACTCCTGCAGCGGCACGGCCCAGGGCTCGCCGAGGTGATCGACCACGCCGGTTAGTCCATCCTCGCGCAGGATGTGTCGGGCCCAGTCCAGGCCACCCGCCAGCAACCAGGCCGATTGAACCCTTGCCCGCTCCGCGGTCTCGACCTCAATCTGGCGCCACTGCAGCCAGGCCGCAGACGACGTCAGGGTGGCGACCAGCGCAACCACAAGCATGGCCAGCAGCAGGGCCATGCCGCTTTGCCGGGGCACGGCATGGGTTTGATTCGCTGTTCCGGAAAATCGATTGGGCCTGCGCGGCTGTTCGACGTGGCAAGGGCAGTTTATCTTTCCAACAGGAATTCCGGTGTCAGCAATTGATCCACACGATTGATCCACTTCTGGACAAGGCTCCAAGTTGGCCTATCCTTTCAGCAGCAGGGATACTCCAAGGCAGCCGCGCGGGTTGCAGTCCATAGCGCCGAACGAACCAAGGAAGACCAATGGCAGGCACTGAAGAGCAAGAGGATCCACGGCGCCAGTGGCTGATCCGGGCACTGGCGGCGAGCGCGTTTGCGGCAGGTTTTCCAGCGGGCGAGGCGTGGGCGCAGAACATTTTTGGCTCGCGACCTGCCAGGTTGCCCTCGACTCAATCGATCTATCGGATGTCGGGTGATGTGACGGTCAACGGCAGCCAGGCCAGCATGACGACCCGGATCGGGCCCAGCGACACGGTGCGCACCGGCAAGGACAGTGAGCTGGTTTTTGTCGTCGGCGCCAACGCCATGGTGCTGCGCAGCGATAGCGTGCTTGAAATGCAGCAAGAGCGAAGCGCCGCGGCCCGGTTCGTGATCGCCGGACTGCGGATGCTGACCGGCCGGCTACTGTCGGTTTCGCGCGATCAGGCGGTTCGGGTGCAAACGACGACAGCGACGATCGGTATTCGGGGCACGGGTTGGTACGTCGAGGCGGATCCGGAACTGACCTATTTTTGCACCTGCTACGGCATCACCGATGTGGTTGCCACCGCGGACCCATCCAGCCGCGACACGGTGGCGGCCCGGCAGCACGACAAGCCGCTCAATATCACGGCCGACGGCGCGCAGGGCGCGAATATTCAGCGCGCCGGCTTCAAGAATCACACGGACCAAGAATTGATGTTGATCGAGACCCTGGTCGGGCGGCGCGTCCCGTTTCTGTTTCCGCGCTCAACCTACACTGCGCCGCGGCGCACGTACTGAAAATGTTTCTTGTCGTCTGGATGCCCTAGAAGCTCTTCAGATAGACCAGCGCAATCTGGTTGCTCAGGTAAAAGCTGGGACCACCGACTGGAACGCCGGGTGACGCGCTCGGATCGGAGCGTACCCGGCGCCAGGACAGATCCAGGGCATCCTGGGTTCCAAGCGCGATGTTGTAGCCTAGCGTGAGCAGCACCGTGCGTCCGGCAATGCGGTAACTTCTGAAACCGATGCCGCGAAAGGCGTCATCGGCGACCAGCACCTTGGCGAGGTTGAGATTCGCGAGTGACGGCAAGCTTGATGAAACGATGTCGCCCCGCCGGTATTCGCCGCTCAGGTACAGCGTTTGGGTTGCTGCCAAGGCGTAGTCGAGATTAAACCGGATCGAATTGTCGGAAGTGTCGAACACCGCGCTCGATGCGGTCCGCGTGTTGCGTGCGACCGCGCCGAAAAAATTGATGCGGTCGGTCAGGGCGACGCGCACATTGGCGCCAAAGGAGACGCGCAGTCCGTCACGCAGCCCGGACTGAAAATCTTCCGCCGTTGCGCCAAGGTTGACGCCGTAGGTCGGCGCATCAAACTCCTCCGACACGCGGTACTGATACTCAGCCTCGCCACCGATATACGCTTTGCCCAGGCCACGAAAACGCCGCCACTGCTCCAGGCCGACAAAGCCGCCGAAGACCATCTGGCTGTTGCCGCCGACTGGCAACGTCTTGCTGCCACTGAGTTGGATGCCGACGGCCTGGTCCGACAAGCGCTCCGGACGCAGGTTGGATCGGGTAACGTTGCTGTCGGTGCTCAGACTGGTGTCGAGCCGCAGGCCTTCGAGCGCCTTCTGCAGGCCGAAGGAAGTGGCCGATGGATCGCCTGACTGTGCCTGCGCGCAGACCGGAAACAGCAGAAGCATCGCCAGCGACGCCAGCAGGAGCCTGGCAAGTCGTCGCGGCGCGTTCAAGGTGTCTTCTTTCCGCGCTGGGGAGCAAGGTCCACGACGATTTGCTCCGTGCTGTCCCGTGCGACGCCAAGCGAGGCGCTGCGCCGCGCCACCGATTGCAGCACCAGGCCGTCGGCCCCCTGGCTGCCGACTGCAAACGGTCGGGGTGGCTTGCCGTCAACAGCCAGCAGTGCGATTCCCGCACCGCGGGAGCCCATCACGACGCCGCTCAGGATGAAGCGGCCGGTTGCCGGAAGCGACGCCGCGTTCGATTGCGGAATAGCGCCGCCGCCCAGCAAACGCGCAATTGCGGCTGCGTCTGACGGAGCTTGCGCCTGAGGCGCTGCGGCGGGGCCTCCTGCCTCGACCGGGCCTGGCGCGGTACTGAGCTTCAAACCCCAATAGACCATGCCGGCCGCAGCCAGTGCCCAACTCAGTGCTGTCAGCATGCCGGAGGACCAGGTGAGCGCAAGGTGGCGCGTCATGGTTTGATTATGATGGAAGCGCAATCCTGCTCGAGCAGGGCATGGAGCTGATGCGCGATGCCGGTGAGCGAATGGTTCAAGACGGCGTCACCTCCCGCGCCGAGATGATTCGAGTCACGCGCGATTGAGCCGACGCTGAATCATGGCGGCGTATTCCTATGAGGCGCTGGATGCCCAGGGCAAGACCATCAGGGGCATCGTTGAAGCCGACCATGTTCGCGCCGCGCGCGCCGTATTGCGAACGCGGGAGTTGGTTCCGCTCGAGGTCAGTCCAGTTGCCGCTGATTCCACTGGCGTCGCGGCGTTCGCCTTGTGGCATCGCCCCGTCATGGGTACGACTGCGCTGGCGATCTGGACCCGGCAGCTCGCCGGACTGGTCTGCGGAGGGCTGCCGCTCGAGCGCGCGCTGAGCGTGCTGATCGAGGGGGCCGAATCCGATGGGCAGCGCGATCTGGTTGCCGCGCCGCGCGCCGAGATCAATGCCGGCTCGGGTTTTGCGGCGGCGCTGGCGCGGCATCCGCGCGAGTTCTCGCACACCTACTGCGCCGTGGTGCAGGCTGGCGAGCAGGGCGGCGATTTGGGGCTTGTGCTCGACCGGCTGGCGCAGGACCTGGAGGAGCAGCAGGCGCTGAAGGTCAAACTGACCGGCGCCATGCTCTATCCGGCCGTGGTGACGCTGGTTGCCGCGCTCATCGTTCTGTTTCTGTTGACCTATGTGGTGCCCAGGTTGCCGGCGTGTTCGCTGGCGGCAAGCGCGCGCTGCCGCTGCTGACGCAGGTGCTGCTCGATTTCAGTGCCTTTCTGCGCGGCTGGGGCTGGTTGCTTCTGTTGCTGTTGCTGTTGCTGGCGGCGGCCGCACGCCAGGCGCTTGCCTATGCGCCGGCGCGAACGCGCTTCGACGCTGCCTGGCTGAAGCTCCCGATCGTTGGGAGACTGGCGCGGTCCTATAACGCGGCGCGCTTTGCCAGCACGCTGGCCCTGCTGGCCGGCGCAGGCGTGCCGATTCTCAAGGCGCTGCAAACCGCGGCGCTGACGCTCAACAACCGTGCCATGCGTGATGATGCGCTGCAGGCCATTGTGCTGGTGCGCGAAGGCGCGCCGCTGGCTTCAGCGCTCGCGCAAAAGCAAAGGTTTCCCGGCATTCTTTGCGCGTTTGCCCGGCTCGGTGAGCAGACCGGCGAATTGCCACGGATGTTGCAGCGCACTGCCGTTCAGCTTGGCAACGACGTGCAACGGCGCGCCCTGCAGCTCGCCACCTTGCTTGAGCCCTTGCTCGTGGTGCTGATGGGTCTGGTGGTGCTGGTGATTGTGCTGGCCGTGATGCTCCCCATCATCCAACTCAGCCAGTGGGTGCGTTGAAAGGCTGTCAGCGCCGGGCTGCATTGCGTAGGCGCTTTGGTTCGTCCCAGGTCGGCATTCTTTCATTGTGGCTACGAATAAATCCGCAGTGTCGATCTATTTGTAGCTGCGGCTGCGCGCCATCAAGCAAGCCCTATGGGTGAACGGCATGTGGCCCCCTCACCCCTGCCCTCTCCCGCAAGCGAGAGAGGGAGCAAAGGCAGGTTGGGGTGAGGGAGCGGCGCCT
>JBCKPE010000064.1:0-11338 GCA_038901875.1 Burkholderiaceae bacterium | reverse complement strand
CATCATCCTCGGCGGCATCACCCTGCCGATACTCCTGATGGTGGTGCTGATCGCGCGCATGATGTCGCGACCGAACAAACGACGCTGACTATTTCAGCGGCATCGGCGCGGTTTCGCCATACAGCGAGGGACGGAAATCGGTTGGCGCCGGGCCCTCGCCGCGCATCGCCCACAGCGTCAGCATGTTGGCCGGCATCGGCTTGGCGAACAGGTAGCCCTGCACCTCGTCACAGCCGAGCTCGCGCAGCACCTGATACTGTCCGTCGGTCTCCACGCCTTCGGCCACCACCTTCAGGTTCAGTGCCAGGCCGAGCTGGATGATGGCCTGCACCACGGCACGCGCGTCGGCGCTGGTTTCCAGATCCAGCACGAAGCTGCGGTCGATCTTCAGTTCCTCCGCGCGCAACTGGCGCAGGTAGGACAGACTGGAGTACCCGGTGCCGAAGTCGTCGATCGAGACGTGGACGCCGATGACGGCGAGTTTCTGGAACAGCAGACGCGTGCTTTCCGAGTCCTTCATGGCCAGCGATTCGGTGATTTCGCAGGTCAGCAGGATCGGATTGATGTCGTACCTGGAGAGCGCCGCAGCGATGCGCTCGGCCAGATCGGGCTCGCGCAACTGGCGCACCGACAGGTTGATGCCGACCCGCATGCGCAGGCCACCATTGCGCCATTCGCGGATCTGGCGGCAGGCTTCCTCGATGACCCAGTTCCCAATCGCGCCGATCAGGCCGAAACGCTCGGCGATCGGTATGAACTCGGTCGGGCTGACCCAGCCGCGCACCGGGTGTTGCCAGCGGATCAGCGCCTCGGCCGCCGTGATCTTGCCGCTTGGAGCGTGCACCTTGGGCTGATAGTGGAGCACGAGCTCGCCCTTGGCCAGCGCGTCGCGCAGGTCAGCCAGCATGTCGGCCTGCTCACGCGCATGTTTCATCATGCGCGGCTCGAAGAAGCAATAGGTCGAACCCCCCGCGCTCTTGGCGGCGCGGCTGGCAATGGTGGTGTGCGAGATCAGTGTCGAGCGGTCGCCGTGCTCCGGGAAGATGGCGACACCCATGGACACCGTCAGCGTGACATCGCGGCCCTCCAGCTCGAACGGTTCGGACAGGTTCTCCAGCATCTGGCGCATGCGCTGCTCCACGGCGAGCTGGCGTACATCACCGCCGAGCGCGACCAGGAATTCGTCACCGACCCAGCGTCCGACCAGGTCGCCTTCTTTTTCCTCGCCGCGTAGCCGGTGCGCAAACGCCCTGAGCACCCGGTCCGCCTTTTCGGGTCCCAGCATTTCATTGACCAGCCTGAATTCGTCGATGTTGACGTGGATCAGCGCGACCCGACGCTGTTGCTGCGCGGCACGGTCGATCAGTTGATCCAGATGCTTCTCGAACGCTTCGCGGTTCGGCAGGCTGGTCAGTGCGTCGGTGTCGGACTTCTTGCTGACCTCGACCTTGGCCTGACGCAGTTCGCGGCGCAGGCGGGCGTCGATCACCGAACTCAGCATCATCATGACCAGCAGGGCAAGGGTTCCCAACGACGCCAACGGTTCGAGCGAACGCAGCGCCATCAAGTTTTCCGCGGTTGCGCTGTCCGGTCCCGGCAGGCTGGCGATGCGCAAACACAGGACCGCGCCGACGCTTGACGCAGCGCCCAGCACCAGCGCGGCCACCAACTCGAAGGCGATCCGTCCTCTGCTCACCATGGGACGCAGCATGAAGTGAATGTAAAACGCCAGGGTCGCAGCGGCCAGAACGCTTAGCGCGGCCAGGGCCAGCCAACCGTATCGCCAGTCGAGTGCCGTTTGCGCGCCGATGGCATAGACGGAGCCGAACTGCACCGCCACGATGCCCAAGCCCGCAACCGTGCCTCCGGCGATGGCCTGCGCCAGCCTCGGCCGCGGTCTTGCGGCCAGCCCAAGCCCGATCGCTCCCAGCGCCGCTCCCAGCAGCCAGGACAGTACCAGCGCGCCGGACCGGTAACCAAGCGCCGCGCTGCCTGGCTGGGCGGACAGCGTCAACACATGGACTGACCAGGCGCCGGTGGCCAGGGCCAGCGCGGCTGCCAGCAGCCAGGCCAATCCGATGCCCAGCGCGCCCGACTGCAGACGCTTTGAAAGATCCAGGGCCACCTGGGCGGCCACGACGGCGATCAGGATGGCAAGCCAACTGGTCGTGAAAGCGTCGATCAATATTTGATTGGCTGGTTGCATAAGGTACCAGGACGTTTCGGGCCGTGTCGGCCCTCATCGCGCAGCCGACCGATCGATTGCTGGCTGCGCAGCGGGCTGACGCCGTTGGCAGTCTACTGCAGTACGCCGCCGCGCAGACACTGGCGCGCCAATGTTTCACAATCGAGCTTCATCCGGGCCATACCATGACCACGCCGCCACATGCCCCAACAACCGGTTTGCCCACGCCGCTGCCGCTGGCCGGCTTGAAGGTGGTGGAATTTACCCATATGGTGATGGGCCCGACCTGTGGCATGGTGCTGGCCGACATGGGCGCCGAGGTGATCAAGGTCGAGCCGATCGACGGCGACCGGACGCGCCATCTGCTCGGTGCGGGTGCCGGCTTCTTCTCGATGTTCAACCGCAACAAGAAGAGCATTGCGATCAACCTGCAGAGCGAAGCCGGCGCCGCCGTCGCGCGCCGGCTCGCTGTCAGCGCCGACGTGGTGGTGGAGAACTTCAGGCCCGGCAGCATGGCCAAATATGGCCTCGATTACGCCGCGCTTAGCGCGCAGAACCCGCGCCTCATCTACGTCGCCAACAAAGGCTTCCTGCCGGGACCCTACGACCACCGCACCGCGCTTGACGAGGTGGTGCAGATGATGGGAGGCCTGGCCTACATGACCGGGCGGCCCGGCGACCCGTTGCGCGCCGGCAGCAGCGTGAACGACATCATGGGCGGCATGTTCGGCGCCCTGGGCGTGTTGGCTGCGCTGCTGCAGCGAGGCATCACCGGGCGCGGCATGGAGGTGCAGTCTGCGCTGTTCGAGAACAATATCTTTCTGGTCGGTCAGCATATGCTGCAGTACGCGATCACCGGCATACCGGCCGCGCCAATGCCTGATCGCATCTCGGCCTGGGCCGTGTACGACGTGTTCACGGTCCGGGACGGCGAGCAGATTTTTCTCGCCGTGGTCAGCGATTCGCAGTGGCAGACCTTTTGCGATGCGCTGGATTTCCCCGATTTGAAGAACGACGCCGCCCTGGCAACGAACAATCAAAGGGTGCAGGGGCGAATCAACCTGCTGGCGACGCTGCGCGAACGTCTTGGGCGCTACAGCGCGGCCGAACTGGCCAGCCTGTTCGAGCGCCATGGGCTGCCGTTCGCGCCGATTCGAAAGCCCGAAGAGCTTTACCAGGACGAACATCTGCTGGCCACTGGCGGGTTGGCCGACATGCGCCTGCCCGACGGTGAGCGCGCCGGGCAATCCGTCAAAACAGTCCTGCTGCCGTTGACGCTGGCCGGGCAGCGACTGGGCGTGCGCATGGACCCGCCGCGCATGGGTCAACACAGCACCGAGGTGCTGACTGCGCTCGGCTACAGCGCCGCCGAAATAGAATCGCTGCGTACCCAGGCTGCCGTCGCCTGAGGACTTCATCTCACCAAGGATTCTCCATGAGCCGCATTGCAGAAATCTCCGATCACGGCGCGCAGCGCCGCTCCGTCTTGGCACTTGCCGCGGCGGCACTGGCTGGCGCAGCGCTGCCGCAGGCCTTTGCACAGTCGGGTCAAACCGTCCGTTTCATCCTTCCGGTGAGCGTCGGCTCGGGGGTGGACGGCATTGCCCGCGCTTCGCAAAACGCATTGGCCAAGGCGCTCGGTCAGAACGTGGTGCTGGAGAACAATCCCGGCGCGGGAGGCGTCGTTGGCACCGCCGCCATGATCAAGTCGGCGCCCGATGGACTGACCCTGTCCATGGTCTCGAACAACCATGTGATCTATCCCAGCGTGCTCACGTCCGTGCCGTTCGACCCGGTGAACGATATCACGCCCATCACCATCATCGGCGCCACTCCGCTCGTGCTGGTGGTCAATCCCAAGGTGGCGGCGAAGGACCTGAAGGAGTTTGCGGCCCTGCTCAAAGCCAGCCCGGGCAAGTACAACTATGCCTCTTCCGGCAACGGCACCATCCTGCATCTGGCCGCCGAGATGTTCAAGGAGGCGTCGGGAACCTTCTCGACCCATATTCCCTACCGCGGCTTTGCCCCCATGCTGCAAGATATCGTCAGCGGCCAGGTCGATTGGGGCGTCGGCGCGCTACCGGCCCTGCAGGGGCAGATCAAGGCCGGCAATGTGCGCGCGCTTTGCGTTTCGGCGCCGCAACGCATCCCCGCCGCGCCTGAAATTCCGACCTCGGCCGAGGCGGGCTTCCCGACCTACCTGGTGGAAGGCTGGATCGCCGCGGTGGGCCCCAAGGGAATGTCGCCGGAACTGGTGAAGCGCCTGCACGCGGCTTTCGCCGCCGCCTTTGCCACGCCCGAGGTGAAGGAGGCCATGGCCAAACAGGGCAACACCATCAGCATCACCACGCCCGAGGTGGCGCTGGCGCATTTCAAGAGCGAACTGGTGAAGTACGCCGCGCTGGTCAAGAAAGCGGGCGTGGTGCCGCAGTAAGGCGCGTGTCTGCCGCAACCCAAGCCGCGCTTGGGGCGAGTCATGCATAACATCCGCACCGAAGGCCGAGCCGCTTGAACGCCAGCCTGAATGACTGGGTTGGCCGGACCGAAACGGTGGCCGACCTGATCACACCCGAGCCCTGTGCGGCGCTGGCCGCCATGCTCAATCGCTCCTCGGCGCGTCCGGCGACCGGCGCCGTGCTGCCACCGTTGTGGCACTGGCTCTATTTTTTGCCGCTGCATCGGCAGTCCGAGCTCGGTGCTGATGGCCACCCGCAACGCGGCGGGTTCCTGCCACCGGTTCCGCTGCCGCGGCGCATGTGGGCGGGAAGCCAACTCCAGTTCCAGCGCCCGATCCATGTTGGCGACGAGTTGGTGCGCCTCTCAACCATCGAAAGCGTCAAGGAGACGAGCGGGCGTAGCGGTCCATTGGTGTTCGTGCGCGTGCGGCATGAGATTCGGCGCGGCGCCGAGACGGACATCGCGCTAACCGAGTGGCAGGACATTGTTTACCGCGAGGCAGTGTCGGGCAACGCCGTAGCAGCTCCTGTTATTGCACCACGGGACAGCCGTTGGCAGCGCGAAGTGCGGCCCGACGAATTGCTGCTGTTTCGCTATTCGGCGCTGACCTTCAATGGGCACCGCATTCACTACGATCAGCCCTACGCGACGCAGATTGAAGGTTATCCCGGCCTGGTGGTGCATGGGCCGCTGATCGCGACCCTGTTGCTCGATCTGCTGCGCGAACATCAGCCCGACGCCGACCTGGCGAGTTTTGAGTTTCGCGCCATCCGTCCGCTGTTTGCCGGACGGCCGTTCCAGGTTTGCGCCGAGCCGCTCGAGGAAGAGCACCGGATTCACCTCTGGGCCAGGGACCAGGAAGGCGCTCTGGCAATGGATGCAGCGGCGGCCATGCTTCTGAAGTGAAATCGGTGTCCGTTGCTGCACAAAGCGGCCCAAGGTGAACGACGGGAGAAGGACGCTGTGGCCGACCTCGCGCAAGCTGATATCGTTGCGCCTGCCGCCTGACGTGATCGAACGCTGGAAGGCGAGCGGCCCGAGCTGGCAGACCCGCTTGGCCGAACGTCTGGGCAAGGCTCGTTGATACCCTGGAGACTCACATGAAAAAGTTCCTTTCCACACTTTGCCTGGCATTGTCGATGCCGCTCATGGCGCAACCCTGTCCGGACAAGAACCTGCAGTACTGGCAGGCCTTTCCGCCGGGCGGCGAGTCCGACATCTCGGCGCGGCACCAACAGGTGGTGCTGAAAAGGAAATGCCCGGCCATCGACACCATCGTCCAGTACAAGGCAGGTGCCGGCGGTGCGCTGATGTGGTCGCAGATGAACGCGTTGCCGGGCGACGGCCTGAACATCGTCGGCGTCAACCTGCCGCACATCGTGTTCCAGCCGATCGAGGGCGAGGTGCAATACAAGACCGCCGACGTGACGCCGGTGTACTGGTACCACTACACACCCGACGCGCTGGTGGTGCCCGAGGCGAGTCCGATCAAGAACTTTGCGGATTTTCTGGCGACGGCCAGGAAGGACGCGGGCAAGCTCAGCCTGGGCGGCTCGGGGCTCAACTCAGCCAACCATGCGGCGCATGAGCGCCTGAACGCGGCGTTCGGCGTCAAGACCATCTACATTCCGTATCGGGGCACCGGTGACATGACAATTGCGGTGGTGGGCGCGCAAATCGATGGCGCCATGTCGTACACCGCGTTTGCCATCAACAACAAGGGCAAGGTGCGGGCTCTGGCGGTGGCGATGGACAAGCGCCATCCATTGCTGCCCGACGTGCCGACCTTCCGCGAACTCGGCGTCGATTGGATCGACGGCGCCTACCGCGGCATCGGCGTGCCGAAGTCCACCACGCCGGAAGCGCGCAAGCGTCTGTCCGACCTGTGGACCACGCTGAACAACGACCCCGAGATGAAGGAACTGGCCGCGAAAAGCGGTTTTGAACTCGTCAACGTCGGCATGGAGCAGATGGACGCCTTCATGAAGGACCGCATCCGCATCTACACCGAAGGCGCGCAGCGGCTGGGGTTGGGGAAGAAGTAGCATCAGATTGGCGGCCGGCCATCCGGCTGCAACTCGAGCCGGGTCTGCGATCCATGATGGCGACAATGCCATCATGCGCGCTACCATCCTGGGCAACGCTCCAACAAGGATGGTCCAATGAGTGCTTCCACGCCGCTGCGCATGCCCACGCTGTTCATTCCGCACGGCGGTGGCCCCTGCTTTTTCATGAAGCCCGGTGACGGCTTTGCGCCCGGCATGTGGGACGCCATGGGCGATTACCTGCGCGGCATCGGGGCCCAGGTCGGTGCGCGTCCGCGAGCCATCCTCGTCATCTCGGCGCATTGGGAGGAGGCGGAGCCAACGCTCTACGCGCCGGCCCAGCCGCATCTACTGTACGACTACTACGGTTTTCCCGACTACACCTACCAGATCGAATACCCAGCGCCGGCCGATGCCGCGCTGGCGTCGCGGGTGGAAGAACTGCTGGCGGCGGTCGGTCTGCCGTGCCGGTGTGACGAAGCGCGCGGTTTCGATCACGGCGTTTTCATCCCGCTCAAGCTCATCTACCCGCAGGCCGACATCTCCGTAGTTCAACTCTCATTACTGAACGGCTTGGACCCGGCGCGGCATCTGGCCCTGGGTGCGGCGCTGGCGCCGCTGCGCGATGAAGGCGTGTTGATCATCGGCAGCGGCCTGAGCTACCACAACATGCAGGGCCTTGCTGCGCCCACCGGCGGCACGGCGTCGCAGCGCTTTGACGCATGGTTGGTTGATGCGGTGACGCAGCCTGACCCGGCCGAGCGGGCGCGCCGCCTGAAGGACTGGGCGCAGGCGCCGGACGCCAGGCATTGCCACCCGCGGGCCGAGCATCTGCTGCCGTTGTTCGTCGCTGCTGGTGCCGCCGCGCAGGACCGAGGCCGCTGCAGCTGGAGCGGCGAGGTATCGGACAAGCGCAATTCAGGTTTTCAGTTTGGCTGACGGAATGCAGCGGCAGCCTGAGCGAATGACTGCCCGGCTGGAGAGCCAACTCCCATGCCCCGCCTGCACCTGCTGGACCGCCTGATTGCCGACGCCTGGCCGGACCTGAGCACGCCCGAGGCGCTGCGCGCCTTCGAGCAGCAGCCATACGACGAGCGGATTGCTGCTCAAAGCACGTACGAGGCGTTGCAACTCGGCGCGGCGCTCAACCCGGAGGCGGCGGCGATTCATTTCCTGCCGAACGCCGACCCGGATGAGGCGCCGATCACGGTTTCGTACCGGCAGTTCATGGCACGCGTCACGCAGTCGGCGAATCTGTTCGCTTCGCTCGGTGTCGGGCCGCAAGATGTGGTGAGCCTGTTGCTGCCGCTGCTGCCCGAGAGTTTCTACACGCTGTTCGGCGCCGAGGCTGCAGGCATTGCGAATCCGGTGAATCCGTTGCTGGAGCCGGCGCAGATTGCCGAAATCCTGCGCGCCGCCAATACCAAGGTGCTGGTTGCCCTGGGGCCGACCGAGGGCTCCGACATCTGGGACAAGGTGCAGCGCGTGCGCCGTGAGCTGCCGAATCTGCAGGCCATCGTTGTCGTGCAGGGCCTGGGCGACGGGGCGCAGCGCCGCTTCAGCTATGAGGCGCATGTTGAGCGGCATCCGGCGCATCGGCTGGTCAGCGGCCGCCGCATCGCGGCGCAGGAGGTGGCGGCCTACTTTCACACCGGCGGCACCACCGGCACGCCGAAGCTGGTGCGCCATACGCACCGCAACCAGGTGTACCAGGCCTGGGCTTGCGCGCTGTTGCTGCGCATGGCGCCCGGGCGCACGATGTTGTTTGGTCTGCCGCTGTTTCACGTCGGCGGCGCGCTGACCCAGGGCCTGGCAAATTTATGCACCGGCCGCGCAGTGGTGGTGTTGTCGCCGGCGGGCTGGCGCAACGCGAATGCGGTGCGCAACTGCTGGCGCTTGGTTGAGCGCTACCAGCCCGAGGTCTTTGGCGCCGTGCCGACGGTGATGGCGGCAGCGCTGAACGTGCCGCGCGCAGGTGTCGATGTGTCGAGCATCAGGCGCTGCTCCGGCGGCGGTTCGGCGATACCGGTGGCAGTGTGCAAGGCCTACACCGAGCAGTTCAACGCGCCGGTGCTCGAGGTGTACGGCATGACGGAAACCTCCAGCGTGCACGCAATGGGCTACATCGACCGGCCCATCCGCCTCGGTTCGGTCGGCCACGCGGTGCCGTACAGCAGGGTGCGCATCGTCAAGGTCGATGCCGAGGGCTGCCTGCTGGGGGACTGCGCGGTGAACGAGATCGGCGTGGTGGCGATGGCCGGTCCCGGCGTGTTCAGCGGCTATCTGAGCGACAAGCACAACCAGGGCGCGTTCGTCGAACCGGGCTGGGTCAATTCGGGCGACCTGGGCCGGCTCGACGAGGACGGCTACTTGTGGATTACCGGCCGCGCCAAGGACCTGATCATCCGCGGCGGCCACAACATCGACCCGATGGCCATCGAGGAAATTTTCTTCCAGCATCCGGCGGTGGCGCTGGCTGCGGTGGTGGGCCAGCCCGACGCCTATGCCGGCGAATTGCCGGTGGCCTTTGTGCAGTTGAAAGCCGACGCCGGTGCCGACCAGGAAGCGCTGCGCCAGGACCTGCTGCGTTTCGTGCGCGAACGCACGCCCGAGCGTGCCGCCGTTCCGGTGAACCTGTATTTCGTCGATGCGCTGCCGCTAACCGCCGTCGGCAAGGTGTTCAAGCCTGCGCTGCGGCATGATGCCGCGCAGCGCGTCGTGCAGCAAATGCTGGCCGACCTGGCGACGCCGGGCGTCACGATCAAAGTAGCGGTGCAGGCCCATGCCGTGCACGGCGTGTTGATCACCGCAAACGTGTCGGGGCTGAACGACGCCGCGCGCGTCGCCTTCGAGACCGCGCTGCATGAACGGCTCGATCCGCTGGTGCTGCGCCATGAGATCATCTGGCAACCCTTGAGCTGATGAAAGAACCCATGGCGATCGAACATGTCGATGTGCTGGTCGTCGGCGCGGGCATCTCAGGCATTGGCGCCGGTTACCACCTGCAGAAGAATTGCCCGCGCCGCAGCTATGCCATTCTCGAGGGGCGCGACGATCTGGGCGGCACCTGGGACCTGTTTCGTTTTCCGGGCATCCGCTCGGACTCCGACATGTACACCCTGGGCTACTCGTTTCGTCCCTGGACCGGTGCCAAGAGCATCGCCGACGGAGCATCCATCCTGCAGTACCTGCGCGAAACGGCGCAGGAATATGGCATCGACAAGAAGATCCGTTTTGGCCAGCGTGTCGTTGCCGCCTCCTGGTCGTCGGAAGACGCGAAATGGACGGTGGACGTGGAGCGGAGCCGAGTTGGCGCATCGGCCGATACCGTGCAGATGAGCTGCAACTTCCTGTTCATGTGCAGCGGCTACTACAACTATGCGCAGGGCTACACGCCCGAGTTCCCGGGCATTGAGAAGTTCGGCGGCAAGCTCGCGCATCCGCAGCAGTGGAGCGAGGACATCGCCTACGCCGGCAAGCGCGTCGTGGTGATCGGCAGCGGCGCCACCGCCGTGACGCTGGTGCCCGAATTGGCCAGGACAGCCGCCCATGTGACGATGCTGCAGCGCTCGCCGACCTACGTGGTGTCGCGGCCCTCGATCGACCCAATCGCCACCTGGTTGCAGCGCTACCTGCCGGCGCGCCTGGCCTACGGGCTGACGCGCTGGAAGAATGTGCTGTACGGCATGTACATCTTCACGATGTGCCGAACCCGGCCGCTGGTGGTGAAGACGCGCATCCTGGATGAGGTGCACAAGGCGCTCGGCCCGGACTACGACGTGCAGAAGCACTTCACGCCGCGCTACAACCCCTGGGATCAGCGTCTGTGTCTGGTGCCGGACGGCGACCTGTTCCGCGCCATACGCAACAAGACCGTGTCGGTGGTCACGGACCAGATCGACACCTTCACCGCCAATGGCATCAAGCTCAAATCGGGCGACGAGCTGCCGGCGGATCTGATCGTCACCGCGACGGGTCTCAACATGCAGATGCTCGCCGGCATCCCGGTCAGCGTGGACGGCGTGCCGGTGCAACTGGGCAAGACCTTCACCTACAAGGGGATGATGTACGCTGGTGTGCCGAATCTGGCCTCGTCGTTCGGCTACATCAACGCCTCCTGGACGCTGCGCGTCGACCTGACCTGCAACTATGTCTGCCGCCTGTTAAATCACATGGAGAAGACCGGCACGCAGCGCTGCACGCCGCGCGTGGCCGACCCGAACATGGAGCAGGCCGACTGGATCGACTTCTCCTCCGGCTACATCCGCCGCGTCATCGACCAGCTGCCCAAACAGGGCAAGCACAACCCATGGACGCAGAACCAGAATTACGTCAAGGACCTGTTCGCGCTCAAGCTCGGGTCGGTGGTCGATCCGGAGATGGAGTTTTTGACTTGAGGCGAGCGCCGAATACCGAGGCGAAACGCCGACGCTTCACACCCGCCCTTGCTCCACGGCTTTGCGCAACAGCGCATTTACGCGTGTTTGCCAGCCGGGACCCGAAGCACGCAGCTTGGCCAGTACATCAGGGTCGGTTCGCATGCTGAGCATCGGACGCTTGACCGCGGATGGCGGGCGGCCCGGGCGACGCAACTGCTTGATTTCCGCAGTACTCAACTCATAGGTATCCGGGTCTTTGGCAATGCCAGCAT
>JBCKPE010000063.1:0-11491 GCA_038901875.1 Burkholderiaceae bacterium | reverse complement strand
ACTATGACGACGAGGAAAGCACCGCGGCGCTCGAGTGCGAGGAAGACGACGTCACCGCTACCGACCCATCGCTTACCGCCACCGAACCGGGCGAAGCAGCACTGCGCGCCCTCGCGCGCAACTCCTACAACACCTTCACCTCGCTGAGAGGCAAGCGATTTCGGTGGCTGTCCTCTCGTTTTTTCAAGAAAGTTCTGGCGGCCGAGTTGGAAGCCGATGCGCAAGCGCTGCTGGGCATCCTCAAACTCGCAGGGCCGTGGAAAGCAGCGCAGGACGCTAAGCTACAGGCATTGCATCGTCTCGTTCAAAAGCAGCACAAAAGCGAAAAGCTGCTGGTGTTCACACAGTTTGCCGATACAGCCCGCTACCTGGCTCTCGAACTGCAACAAGCTGGCGTCAAGAACCTGGAGGCGGTAACCGGCGATACATCGGACCCCATGGCCAGCGCCATTCGCTTCAGTCCAGAATCCAACGGCATGCGCAAGATGATAGCCAAAGCCGACGAGATCCGCGTGCTGATCGCGACCGACGTGCTGTCTGAAGGACAGAACCTTCAGGACGCCGCCATAGTCGTTAACTTTGACCTGCCCTGGGCCATCATTCGCTTGATCCAGCGCGCGGGCCGGGTGGACCGCATCGGCCAGAAGGCACAAACGATTGACTGCTACACGTTCATGCCGGCCGCGGGCGTGGATGACATCATCAAGCTGCGCCAGACAATTCGTGAGCGGCTGCGTGCCAATGCCGAGGTTATCGGCACCGACGAGGCGTTTTTTGAAGACGATCAAGATGCCGAACAATTGCGCAATCTTTACGACGAAAAAGCCGGCGCGCTGGATGACCCGCAGGACGACGAAGTCGACCTCAGCTCCTACGCGTGGCAGGTCTGGAACAACGCCACCAAGGACGACGAAGGTCTGCGCCTGCATGTGGAGAATCTGCCCAACGTCGTCTATACCAGCAAGCAACGGGCCGAGCAGGACGGCGTGCTCGTTTACCTGCGCACCGCCGAAGACAACGACGCACTGGCCTGGCTGTCCACGCAGGGCAAAATCGTCACCGAGTCTCAACTCGACATCCTGCGCGCGGCGGCTTGCACACCCGGCACACCCGCCCTGCCGCGGCTGCCCAATCACCATGAGCTGGTGGTCCAGGCAGTGGAAGCCCTGGTCGCGCAGGAGCGCACGTCCGGCGGCAACCTGGGTCGCCCCAGCGGCCCGCGTGCGCGGACCTACGAGCGCCTCAAGCGGCTGGCCGACGAGCGCAAGCGAACCCTATTCTCGGATACCGAGCTGGAGCTGGCCGTGGACGACATTTACCGCCGTCCACTGAGGGAAATAGCTTACGATAGCTTGCGCCGCCAGCTCAAATCAGGCATCAGCGATGACGACCTGGCAGAGTTGGTCAAAATTCTGCGTGCCGAGGGCAGACTGGTGCAGGACGATGAAGAGGCGTCCCGCCGCGAGCCACAGATCATTTGCTCGCTGGGCCTCGCCTAAGCCGTATCCTTCAGCCTCATGGACGTCGCACTCGCTCAAAAGCTGCTGGAGGACTTCAAACTCAAAGACCTGTTCATCCAGGCACTGAGCTGGCAGCAACCCACCGTCGCGCACCCCATCGTGGTAGAGGCGCAAGACCAGGTTTTCAACCTTCGCATGCTCGCCCAGCTTGCTGGTGCGGCTGTGTTTGTTGTCACCCGCGAAGACGGCACATCCGGTATCCCTGAGCGCGGCACCCGCGATGCGGTCGAGCGCGAGGTTGCCAAGCAATTCCGCGAGAATCTGTGCATCTTCCTGGACAGCGAAAAACGGCCAACCCAGAGCTTTTGGGTGTGGGCCAAACGTGGGCGCGATGAAGAAGGCCGCCCCAAGCGCTGGCTGCGTGAGCACAGCTACTTTGCCGGTCAACCGGTAGATCTGTTCATGCCCAAGCTGCGCGCCATGTTCTTTGAACTGGCCGAAGTGGTGGACGGCGCCAACCTGACCGTGGTCAAGGTGGCGCAGCGCATGCAGGAAGCGCTCGACGTTGAAAAGGTCACCAAGAAATTCTTCAAGGACTATCAGGTCGAGCACCTGGCCTTCTTGCAGCACATCCTTGGGCTGGCCGATGAGCGCGAACGCCGCTGGTACGCCAGCGTACTGCTCAACCGGCTGATGTTTGTCTGGTTCCTGCAGAAAAAGGATTTTCTGAACCACCCTGTAGGCAGCGGCACCGGCGACTACGACTACCTCGACAAAAAGCTCGCCGACAGCAAGCGACGCGGTAAAGACCGCTTCTACAAAGAGTTCCTCAGAGCCTTGTTCTTCGAGGCCTTTGCCAAGCCGAACGCCGACCGCAGCGCCGAAGCGCGGGCGCTGTGCGGCGACATTCCTTACCTGAACGGCGGCCTCTTTCTGGAGCACCCCCTGGAACTGGACCAGGACAAAGCCCTGCGCATGGGCAAGTCTCTCAACGTGCCCGACCTGGCTTTTGACAACCTGTTCGCCTTGTTCCGTAAATACGAGTGGAGCCTGGACGACACGCCCGGCGGCAAGGCCGACGAGATCAACCCCGACGTGCTGGGCTATATCTTCGAGCGCTACATCAACGTCGTCTCCACCCACAGCCAGAAGGACCTGGGCGCCTACTACACCCGACCCGAGATCACCGGTTATCTGGCCGAGCGCGCCATTGAGGCGGCCGTGCTGCAAAAAATCAACTGCGAAGCCATCCTCGACCTGCCTGCTATCGACTTTTCCAGCGTGCCGGAAATGCTGGCGCGCATGGACGACGACACCGCCCACAAGCTGCTCACCAGTGTTCTGCCCAGCCTGAAAATCCTGGACCCGGCCGTCGGCTCCGGCGCTTTTCTGGTCGCGGCGATGAAGGTGCTGATCAACATCTACGGCGCCATCGTGGGCCGCGCGGAGTTGGCAGGCAGCCCCGGCTTGCGCAACTGGCTGGCGCGCGAGAAATCCGAACACCACAACATCGGCTACGCCATTCGCCGCCGCATCATCACCCACAACCTGCATGGCGTGGATTTGCTCGAAGGCGCGGCCGAAATTGCCAAGCTGCGCCTGTTCCTGGCGCTGGTGGCCTCGGCCAAGACCGTGGACGACCTGGAGCCCCTGCCCAACATCGACTTCAACCTGCTGCGCGGCAACTCCCTTATGGGCCTGATGCGGGTGGACGAGCACGAGTTCTCCGGCAAACAGCACGGCCTGTTTGCCACCCCATTCAGCAAATTGCTCGAAGAGAAGAATCGAAGTCTGGACAGCTACAAAAACAGTAGCTCACTCGTCGGGCAGGATTTCGACTTACGTGCGCTTCGCGACGATATCGACGCAAAAATCCTGGAAACCAACGCCACGCTGAACGACCTGTTGATGGACGACTTCAATGGTCTGGGCGTGAAGTTCGAACAGGCCACCTGGGACACGAAGAAGCAGGACTTGGGCAAACCCATCAAGCGTGCAGTCACCCGCGCCGACGTCGATGCGCTCGTGCCTTTCCACTGGGGCTTCGTGTTCGACGAGATCATGCAGCCGCGCGCGGCAGGTGCAGGGCGCAACAGCGGCGGCTTCGACATCATCCTCGCCAACCCGCCGTGGGAGGTGTTTCAAACGGACGAAAAAGAGTTCTTCGCGGACTATGACTCGGCCATCAAGAAAAACTCGCTCCGCATTGAGGACTGGAAAGCCCAGTTCAAGAAGCTCATGCAGAAGCCGGATGTACGCGCGGACTGGCTTGAGTACTGCAGCCGCTTCCCACATGTGGCCAAGTATTTCAAGACCGCACCGGAATACGCCGCATGCCACGACTCGGGCAAGCTCAACCTCTACATGCTTTTCCTGGAGCGCTGCTTTCATCTGTTGCGCGAGGGTGGTCACTGCGGCATCGTCATCCCCAGCGGTATCTATACCGACCTGGGGGCGAAGGGCCTGCGCGAACTGCTGTTTGATCGCACTCGGATCGAAGGGCTTTTTGGATTTGAAAACCGCAAGAAGATTTTTGACGGGGTGGACAGTCGCTTCAAGTTCGTCGTGCTCACCTTCGAGAAGCTCACGACGCCGCGCGTGCAGCAGCGCGGCGAGCGCAACGCCTCCGCCGCCCCGGATGATCTATTCAGCCCCGCTCGCGAACCAGGTACCAAGAGCTTTCCCGCAGCCTTCATGCGGCTGGATGTTGAAGAGCTTGCGCGCTTTCCGTCGCAAGGCGCGATTGAAATCTCGGTGGAACTGGTCAAAAGGCTCTCGCCCGACTCGCTGTCGGTCATGGAGTTCAAAGGACCGATGGACATCCGCATTGCCGAAAAGATGCTGAAGTTTCCTCTGCTCGGCGACAAGATTCAGAACATTTGGAATTTTTCCTTGACCTCTGAATTCAACATGACCACCGACAGCAAGCTGTTCGAAACCAGCCCTGCGAAAGGCCGCCTGCCGCTTTTCGAAGGAAAGATGATCTGGCAGTTCGAGAATCAACTGGCCGCACCACGGTATTGGGTCGATGAGAAGGCCGGGAGAGCGGCGCTACTGGGGCGCAGGCCGGATTTGGGGCAATTGCTCGACTACCAAACATATCGGCTGGGCTATAGAGACATAGCGCGGAACACAGATACCCGAACGCTCATTTCCACGCTGATGCCCTCAGCATTTCATGGCAACAAGTTCCCAACGACCAAGGTGTTTGACGATGACGGCACTCGTTTGCTCGACTCAGCAGCCCAGCTTTACCTCACGGCGGTGTTCAACAGCTACGCGTTAGATTGGGTGATCAGGCAGAAAGTGACGACCACGCTGAACTTCTTCTACATATTCCAACTCCCGGTGCCCCGCCTCGACGCCAAACACCCGAGCTTCATCTGCCTGGTACACCGCGCCGCCCGCTTGATCTGCACCACGCCCGAATTCGACGCGCTGGCCCGTGAAGTGGGTCTGAGCGGTCACGAAGACGGCGCCACACGCGAGGGCGAGCGCGCCCAACTGCGCGCCGAGATCGACGGCCTGGTGGCGCACCTCTACGGCCTGACCGAAGAAGAATTCATCCACATCCTGGCCACCTTCCCGCTGGTGAAAGACCCCATCAAAGTGGCCGCACGCAACGCATACCGCGATGTGGCCAAGGGCCTGCTGGAGAATTGACAACATGCCGCGAGCCACCCCAACCTCCGCCAAAGCGCCCCGCCTGTCTTCGATAGGTGTCGAAAACTTCAAAGCGATCCGCAGCAGCGGCATGGTGCGCCTGAAACCGTTGACAGTGTTTATCGGCAACAACGGGAGCGGAAAGTCCAGCTTGCTGGAGGCTGCACGTGCCTACCAGCGCGTGATGTGGGAGGGAGTAGACGCGGCCTTTGCCAGTGCGCGCGGATTTGAGCATGTGCGCAACAAGCGCCTGCCCACCGATGCCAAATGGGCCACCAAGTCCAATGCCATCTGGCTGCGCGTGAAGGCAAGGCTCCTTGGCTTTGGTGGCGACTTCGATGCCACGCTGGGCATCAACAGCGAAGGCGGGGGCAATCGCGTCTTCATTCAAGAAGAAACGATTGACAACCGTAACGCCCTGCACTTTGACCGCACCCGGACGGAAAGCACGCTGGCCGTAGCGAAGATCAATCCCGGCAAGTCGGTGGCACGTGAATGGTTGGGTGCCGCACCGTTCACCGAGTTTGTGCAGCGCTGGCAGTTTGTTCTGCTCAATCCCGATGCTATGGGCGAGCCCCGCGCCCAAAGTCGAATCGGCGGCCGGACCACGCTGGCTGTGGACGGCAGCAATGTGGCGGAATATCTGCTGGACCTGGCCGAGCGCAGCCCCGCAGCGTTTTCCGAGGTGGTTGAGGCCATGAGTTTTGTGCTGCCCTACGCGACGGAGGTGCAAGCCAAGCTAGCCGACGGTCTGGAGCGCCGCGTCTACCTGGAACTGGTGGAAAGCACAGCGGGCAAGAAAAACTTTCGCGTGCCAGGTTGGTTGTTTTCCACTGGCACGCTGCGAGTGCTGGCGCTGGTGGCGCTGCTCAAGGATCCCGACCCGCCACCGGTAATTTTCATAGAGGAAATTGAAAACGGACTGGACCCGCGCACCGTGGGGCTGGTGGTGGACTTGCTCAAGGAGGCCACCCGCGCGGGCCGCACCCAGGTCGTTGCCACCAGCCACTCGCCCTATTTGCTTGATCTGCTGGAGCTGGAAGACCTGATCTTGTGCCAGCGTAACGAGAGCGGAGAACCTCGGTTCATTCGAGCGGACTCTGACGAAGCCCTGAAAGCCTGGCGCCGCGACTTCACGCCGGGACGGCTATACGCCATGGGCCGGTTACAACACATTGCAGGGCCGGCCGCGTCGCCTGATAGAC
Source organism: Burkholderiaceae bacterium (assembly GCA_038901875.1). Classification (GTDB taxonomy): domain Bacteria; phylum Pseudomonadota; class Gammaproteobacteria; order Burkholderiales; family Burkholderiaceae_C; genus JBCKPE01. The sequence goes on along the minus strand of JBCKPE010000063.1, from coordinate 5,163 downwards.
CCACCACCCCACACGCGCCGGAAGGCGGTTGGGGAGACGCGGAGGACGATGTTTGATGCCAACCCAGATTCAAGCGCGGCGCGTCGGCATCATTTGTGAAGGTGGCCCTGGTTTTGAGGACCAGCAAGTATTGACCGACCTGGCGATCCAGATCCTTGGGCACGCCGACATCATTTGCCTGCCACAAGGCAGCAAACCCCAACTGTTTGCCGAGTGCGGCAAGGTGACGCGGCAACTGATCAACACCGACGGCTGCTCCAAGGTACTGATCGTGTGGGATCTGGAGCCAAGCCACAGCGAAACAGGCGCTTGCCGTCACGATGATCGACAGCGGGTTTTTGCCACGTTGGACGCAACAGGCCTGCAACACCACCCCTGCGTGTTTCTGCTGTGCATCGAGAAAGAGTTGGAAACCTGGCTGCTGGCCGATGGCTCAGCCATCTCGAAAGTTCTGCACCGTCCGCCGCACCCTGCGCCGCAAATAAGCAATACCAGGAACTTGGGAGCAGGCAACCCCAAGGGCCGGCTCAAACGCATTTTCAAGAATCATGGCCACGGCAGAGAGTTCGATGCCAAGACGGACGGCCCGGCCATTGCCAAAGCCCTGCCAGCGAACTTCGGCGCATTGGGTAGATTCGACACATTTCAGCGGTTCGGCCGGAAGTTGACTGAAACCTGCTGACTAAACTTTCAAAGGCCTGACCCCAGCACCGTCCCATGCCAACCCCATTGAACGAATTCATCCGCGGCGCGCGCGAGCAATCGCGGCGTTTTGTCGAACCGGCCGAATGTGTGGAAGCGATTGCGCCACTGATGCATGAGCTGCTGACCCACGTCGACAGCTTCCTGGAACCGCGCCACCTGGGCAGCGACCCCGGCCACTACGCGCGAAACGCCATCCTGGTGTCGCCCGACGAGTCGCTGTCGCTGTACGCGCTGGTCTGGTTGCCGGGGCAGTGGACGCCGGTGCATGACCATGGCAGTTGGGGCGTGGTCGGTATCGTCCAGGGCATGCTGCAGGAGCGCAGCTACATCAGGCTGGATGCGGACCGTTCCCCCGACGAGGGGATTGAACTGGTGCGCGGAGGGGTCATGCTGCTGACCCCGGGGACGGTCAGCAGCTTCGTTCCCAATCCGGATCAAATCCATGTCACCGGGGTCGCCAACGACGGCGCAATGACCGTCAGCCTGCATCTGTACGGGCGCAACATGAACAACTTCTGCGTTTACGATCTCGCTGCCCGATCACGCAAGCGCATCAACGTTCCACACAATGAAAGTTGACCGGCGCGCCCTGCTGATCGCCGGATTGCTGGGCGTCGCGCCGCTGCCACCTGCGGCGGCACTGCCCAAGAAGACCCTGACCTTTCCGCGCGACCACGGCTCCCATCCCTCCTTCCGTACCGAGTGGTGGTACGTCACGGGTCATGGCGGCACGCCGACACGCGAACTCGGTTTTCAGTTGACCTTCTTCCGCTCGCGCATCGAAGCGACGCAGCCGATGAAATCGCGGCTTGCCGCGCGCCAACTGATTCTTGCCCACGCCGCCGTCACCGATGTCAAGGGCCGCAAGATATGGCACGACCAGATGTCGGCCCGGGAAGGCTTCGACATTGCCCGCGCCAGCGATGCCGGCACCGACCTAAAACTGCGCGACTGGTCGATGCAGCAGGTGAATTCGGACTACCTCGTCAAGTTGCAGGCGCGGGACTTCCAATTTGATCTGCGCTTGAGCCCGACCCAGCCCGTCCTGTTGCAGGGCGACGCCGGGCTCTCGCGCAAGGGCCCGGCGCCGGAACAGGCGAGCTATTACTACAGCCTGCCGCAGTTAAGAGTCGAAGGCCAGATCGTCCTGCGCGGCGAATCGCTCCCGCTGTCGGGCAAGGCCTGGCTGGACCATGAGTGGAGCAACGAGATGCTGCATCCGCAGGCCAGAGGCTGGGACTGGATTGGCATGAACCTGGACGATGGTAGCGCCGTCACCGCGTTTCAGATTCGCGACGGCAACGGACGGGCGCTTTGGGATGGCGGGTCGTACCGCCACCCCAAGACAGGGCTTTACACCTTCAGTCAGGGCGAGGTGATCTTCCGGGCGCAACGCAACTGGACCAGCCCGATCAGCAAGGCCAGTTACCCGGTGGAGTGGATCGTGCGCACCCCGGCCGATTTCTACACGGTCCGGGCGCTGCTGGACAATCAGGAACTGGACAGCCGCGCCAGCACCGGAACGATCTACTGGGAGGGTCTGTCCGACCTGATCGACAGCAATGGCCGCAAGGTCGGGCGCGGCTACCTTGAAATGACCGGCTACGCCAGCCCGGTTCGCCTGCAAGGCTGAATTGACCAGCGAGCGCCCGCCCTCCGCCACACCGCGCTCGCTCGGCGGCCTGCGCCCTTTCCTGCACCCCTATCGCTGGCAGATCGGCCTGGCCCTGCTGTTCCTGACCCTGGCGGCGAGCGCGACCCTGTTGTTTCCCCTGGCCTTGCGCCAACTGGTCGACACCGGACTGATGCCGGCAGAGCCGGAGCAACGGCTGCAGGCGCTGCGTGAGCATTTCTACACGCTGTTTGCCGTGGCAGTCGGCCTCGGGCTGTTTTCGGCGGCCCGCTACTACATGGTCAGTTGGCTTGGTGAGCGGGTCACGGCGGATCTGCGCAACGCCGTCTATGCCCATGTGCTGCGCCAGAGTCCTGAGTTTTTCGAGACGACGCAGACCGGCGAGGTGCTGTCGCGCCTGACCACCGACACGACCCTGGTGCAGACGGTGGTCGGCTCCTCGCTCAGTATGGGGTTGCGCAACACGGTGATGGGCATCGGCGCCCTGCTGGTGCTGGTCTGGACCAATCCATTCGTGATGCTGCAGGTGCTGCTCGGCCTGGTGCTGCTGGTTCTGCCGATGCTTTGGATCGGTCGCCGGGTGCGAAGTCTGTCGCGCGCCAGCCAGGATCGCGTTGCCGACTCCAGCGCCATTGCCGCCGAAGTGCTGAACGCCATTCCCATCGTGCAAAGCTACAACGCGGAAGCCAGGGAAGCGCAGCGCTTTGAGCGCAGCACGGAACATGCCTTTGGCACCGCCATCAAGCGCACCCGTGCCCGCGCCGTCCTGACCGCCTTCATCATCATCGCCACCTCGGCCGCGCTGCTGTGGGGCCTGTACCAGGGGACCCAGGCCGTGAGCGCCGGGCGCATCAGCGCCGGCCACCTTGGCCAGACCGTGCTCTACGTCATCATCCTGGCCAGCGCCTTTGCCGTGCTGGGCGAGGTCTATGGCGACCTGCTGCGCGCGGCTGGCGCGACCGAGCGCCTGATGGAGCTGCTCGACAGCCGTTCGACGATTCGCTCGCCCGAGCAGGCGCGCCCTGCCAGGGATGTGGCCGGCGGCTGCAGCGTGGCCTTTGAAGCGGTGGGCTTCAATTACCCTTCGCGACCTGGACAGGCGGCGCTCACGGACTTCAGCCTGGTGGTGGCGCCCGGCGAAACGGTGGCCCTGGTCGGCGCCAGCGGTGCGGGAAAAAGCACGGTGTTTCAGCTCCTGCTGCGTTTCTACGACCCGACCCAGGGCCGCATCCTGTTGAACGGCCTGCCCTGCGCCGAACTGCGGCTGGAGGACCTGCGCCAGAACATCGGCATCGTGCCGCAGGACGCCGTGATCTTTTCTGCCAGCGCGCTGGAGAACATCCGCTATGGCCGCCCTGAGGCCAGCCGCGAGGAGGTGGTGCAGGCGGCGCAAGCGGCTTTTGCCGACGAGTTCATCAGCCGCCTGCCGCAGGGCTACGACAGTTTTCTCGGCGAGCGTGGCGTGCGCCTGAGCGGCGGGCAACGCCAGCGCATCGCCATCGCCCGGGCCATGCTGAAGAATCCGCCGCTGTTGTTGCTCGACGAAGCCACCAGCGCTCTCGACGCCGAGAGCGAACGGATGGTTCAGGCTGCGCTCGAGCGAGCCATGCAGCACCGCACCACGCTGGTGATCGCGCACCGACTGGCCACGGTGCAAAAGGCCGACCGCATCGTGGTGCTGGAACAGGGACGAATCGTCGAGCAGGGGACCCATGATTCGCTGGTGGCCCAGGCCGGTGTTTATGCCCGTCTGGCGGCGCTGCAGTTTATTGCCTGAGGTTCGGCCCGCTCGGCCCGGTCGGCGCAGGGCGCCGTATCATCTACTGCATCGGGCCCCTGAGAGCATGGGGCAGCAGCAGCGGCGCCACGGCGATTCCTTCGTCCAGCAGTGCCTCGGTTTCCTCGCGCGAAGCCTGCCCGCGGATACCGCGCCGCTTGGTCTCGCCGTAATGGATGCGCCTGGCCTCTTCGACGAAACCGTCGCCGACGTCCTCGGTTTGCTCCAGCACCTGGCGCACCATGTTGATCCAGGCCAGTTGCATGGCCTGCTGGGTCTCCTCGCCCACCGACACCACCGATTGCGTCGTGCTTTCAGACGGCGCGCTGGCACCCAGGTTCAGCCGTGGCGCGCTCAGTTTCTTGGAGATATCGCGCTGCCCGCAGTAAGGACACTCGACCAGGCCCTGGGCCAACTGCCGCTGAAACTCAGCCTCGGAGCCAAACCAGCCCTCGAAAGCGTGCCGCGCGCTGCACTGGAGATCAAGCACCTTCATGGCTCAATTATCCGGCACGGCGGTTCGACCTGATTCGTCTGCTCTGGATCGCCTTATACCAAGTCGCCTTCGAAAGACAGGAACTGGGGTGACGGCATTGGCAAGCCATGGAGGCTGGGCGGGCGACTCCGCTCATGTCCCCCGGTACGGGCTGCGCCCGTTCCTCCTCCTCTACTTCGCTGCGCCACCCACCCAGCCTCCATGGCAGCGGTGGCATCATTTGCGCCGGCACGTCCAGCACGCTTGCAGGATCAGGCCGTAACGCAAGTGCCTGCGAGGCTGCACAGTGAAGGCCTGAGGTGAGCCGCCTACGCTGCGCAATTTCATAGGCGCAACGCTACGGTGGCTCAGGCCGGTGGGGCGCTCAGCGCAGCGAAATAAAGGCGGAAGCCGAAGGCCGGGGGACATTCGCGGAGCTGAGTGCCCCATCGGCCTGATCCTGCCCTCACAGTGCCACACATCGAATCTTTGAACGTAAAACCGTATTGGTGCCGGCGGCGCCGCCAAAGGTAGCGGTAAACGAATCCGGGGAAAGCCATGGTGATGAACAGG
>JBCKPE010000062.1:0-11539 GCA_038901875.1 Burkholderiaceae bacterium | reverse complement strand
CGAGCATGAATCGCCTGGCCAGCGCCAAGCTCGCCGCAGGTTGAACGAGACGGAATTTCCAATTTCTGCGCTGTAAGGAAATTGGGTCACGGTCACGCCGCCTACGCGAATTGACATTTCCTGGATGCGGACTTCACAATCGCACGGCATTTCCTGATGCAGGCGCGCTACTTCGGCGGAGCGCTATTGGCGTATGGGCTAATTTTTTGGCTCGCACGCGGTACGCGCGATGATGGCGTCTTACGCGCGATGCTGCAGGCTGCGACAGTGGGCAACGTCGTGGGCGTGATCCTTAGTGTGTGGACGGGATTTTCTGGACTTGCGAACCCGATGATTTGGGGGTCGGTGGCTATCTACGCGCTGCTCTTGCTGGGTAGCCTCTATTTCCTCGCGTCCCCGACTCGTCGAGCGTGACTCAATCAATTAAGATTCGCATCGGCTGCGACCAAACCCCATCCCAAACCGAAGGAGACTAATGTGATTCGAAAACTTACTCGACTCGATGTCGCGTTCCGGAAGTATCTGATCTCGGCCCTGATCACGGGGCTGACCGCGATTGCCGGTTCCGTCGCGCAGGCCCAGACCGCCCCAGTCAAGATGGAGTGGCTCGGCTGGTCGTTCTTCCGGTTTACCTCGCCCACCGGCAAGGTCATCCTGACCAATCCGTTCATCACGGGAAACCCCGACGCCGGGGTCAAGCTGGAGGACATCACCAAGGCGGACCTGATCCTGGTGACCAACGGGCACCGCGACGAAATCGGGGATGCCGTCGCCATCGCCAAGAAAACCGGCGCGAGGACCGTCTCGCCGTTCGAGCTCGGAGCCTGGTTCATCGGCAAGGGTGTACCAGAGGCGCAGGTACAACGCCGAAATCCCGGCACCCGCCTGTTATGGGAAGGGATCACGATCCGGGTGCTTGGCTCGGTGCACGGGTCCGGATCCGGGCAGGACGTCGCCACCGACACCGCGCCGATCTACGGCGGGGCTGCCGCGAGCTACATGATCACGTTCGAAAATGGCTGGACGGTGTACTTTTCGGGCAGCTCGGCCGCCACGCAGGACATGGCGCTGTGGGGCGAGGCCTACAAGCCCGACGCGATGATCTTCCTAATGAGCACAATCAGCGAACCCCGCGACGTTGGCATGGCGATCAAGCTTGTCAGCACCGGCAACCCGAACCTGAAGACCCTGCTGCCGCACCACCATCGCGTCACACCGCCGCCGGGGGTGACGACGGTCGCCGACGTGCGCGCCACGCTCGATGCCATGGGTGTGCGCATCCCGATCACCAACCAAGAGCGCGGCATCGTGTACGAGTTCACCAAGTAGCAGCCAAACGGGAAGCGGTCCCGGAATCTCGTACTCGGTCTTGAGTAAATAACCCGCTCTGCTGGGCGACCTCGCGGCCAGTGCAGCACGCGGCGCGGCAGGCTTATATTGACGCGTTCGAGGGTGTTTGCAGCGCTTGAGACCGCCAAGTGGGCCAAGGTGATTAAGGACGCGAACGTCAAGCCAGACTAAGGAATTGGGTTACGGTTTTCAGTGCCTTCAGTGCTTTAAGGCCGGACACCCGGCGTTTCGCCCGGCATGCCTTTGGCCCTGGCAGCCAGGTAAAGCTCCAGTTCGATCAGCTCTGGTGCGCCGTAGGCAAAGGGTTCGGCACGGACACCGTTCATGCAGTTGCGCAGGCGGCGCTGCAACGAGCCCATGGCCTGCCATTCAAGTCGGTACACCGGGTAACCCATGGGGTGCGCTTGCGGAATGACGCTGCTGCCCAGCTTGTTGCCGGCATTGGCATCGTGACATTGCGCACACGACAAATCGAGCTGGCCCATGCGCTGCATGAAGCGCTGCTCGCCCGCCTGACGAAACGGCAGCAGCCGTGGGTCGTTGGGCGGTGACATGGGCAGGCCGCGCGATTGCAGGGCCACATAGCTTTCAAGCGCCAGAAGGTCTGCGCTTTCGGCTCGCAGCGGTGTGGCTTGCTGATGCTGTACGCGGCATTGGTTGATGCGCTGGCTTAAACCGATAGGGCGTTTGAGCACATCGTCAAAAGAGGGGTAGCGTGCGGCTACGCCTTTCATGCTGCGCTCTGCTGGCCCATGGCAAGTTACGCAGGCTTTATGGCTTTGGCCTGCTGGCTTTTGCCACAGGGCTTCGCCGTCTTTGACGGACAACATGCCAGGGTTCAGCGTGTCGTCTTTTTGCATGGCTTGGGTTGATGGCCCCATGAACTCGAAGCCAGACTTGCGCATATCTTGACGTGTTGTGGTTTGGGCGTTCGCTGCTAGTGCAAGCAGGCCAAGCAGCCCAATGAGTCCGACGCTCAAGCACCTGAAATTCAACATCAACCAGTGACAGTCAGCGTCACGTTCTCGGTCTGCGCAAAGCCGCCATCGCCTTCCCACGTCAAGGCCAGCGTGCCGGTGTTTTGGGCCGTGGTGTAAAAGGCGATGTAGGGGTTGGCAGACATGGCTGAAAACATCTCGGCAGAAAAAATCAGCTCGCCGTTGTAGCGGCAGCTAAAGCGCTGGATGATGTTGCGCGGCAAAATTTTGCCGTCGTCACCGGGGCGAAATCCGGTTTCCATCGGATGGCCTATGGTCGCGCGGATTTCTATGACCTCACCGCGTTTGGCGGTTGGCGGGATATTGATGAGGGTGCGTGCCATATCAGCCTTCTCCCTCAATACACGCAGCCAGCGTCACGATGACATCAACGGTATGCGACCAGAAACTGCCATCGCTCAATTGCGCAACAGCCACCAGTTTTTGCGTGGTGGCCAGGCGTATGCGGGTCGTCACACTGGTCTTGCCGGCGCGCGCGCCTAGGGTGAACTTGACAACGTCGCGCTGCGGGTTTTTTTCATTGAAGACAGCAATCGCCCTGACGTAGTTGTCCGCAGTCATCGGGCTATCAACTGTCACGGTAATCGGCACCACATTGCCGTTGTCTACCAGTTCGGCAATCTCAAATTTAACCTTGCCCTCACGAACCGCTGCACCGCCTGCATAGCTTGAGATAGCTGCTGCAAGATCATCGCTCGCCGCAAACGCCGATGTACCGAGTACGACCCACGCACCGAGCCCGACACCGCTGGCCAGTACTGCCCTGCGTGTCTTTGCCTCGGGCGTTTGTGATGATGTTTGTTGCATGACTCGTTCGCTATTTCAATGTGAGCAGATACGCCACCACGTCTTCAATCGGCTGCGCCGCCAATAAGGGCTGGCCCTGTACGGCGGTGCTTACCCGCGTCAAGCCTTCAGTGCGGTAGTAGGCGGGCATGATGCTTTGCGGGTTAAGCCTGCGGGCATCGACCATGCGCAAACGCAATTGGCCTTCAGTCCAGCGCGAACCCGCACCTGCCAGGCTGGGTGCAAGATTACCCTGAAAGCGCTCCTCTGGTATTGGCCCGGTATGGCAGAGCAGGCACAAACTTAACTGCCGGTTGGCGACGATGGCGCGGCCTTTGCTTGCATCACCTGCCACACCAGTTAACGACGCAGCCAGTGCATCGCCAACTACAGCAGGGGCGGCGACAGCGGGCTGCGCCAAAGCCAGCGAGGGCAGGGTATATAGCACGGCCAGTAGCCATGCGGTAACACCTGCCTTTGCTTGCACGCCCTTACCTTATCAAGCGCTAACCGACTCAAGCCTTTTTAAGGCTGGTGTTTTTAATCGGCAAGTCCCGAATGCGCTTACCGGTAGCTGCAAAAATCGCGTTCAGCACCGCAGGCGCAGCCACGGCAATCGTCGGCTCGCCCACCCCACCCCAAAACCCGCCTGACGGCATGATGATGGTTTCGACCTTGGGCATCTCGTCCATTCTCAGCACCTGGTAGGTGTTGAAGTTTTCCTGTTCAATGCGGCCATTCTTGACGGTACATTCACCGTACAGCGCGGCTGAAAGGCCGTAGACAAACGAGCCTTCGACCTGCGCCTCGATCTGCTGCGGGTTGACGGCGTAACCGCAGTCAGTGGCCGCCGTGATGCGGTGTATGGTGAGCTTGCCTTCATCGCTGACAGACACCTCTGCGCAGGCGGCCACGTAGCTGCCAAAACCCATGGTCTGAGCTAGACCGTGAAAGTGCCCTTTGGGTAGCGGCTTGCCGTACCCGGCTTTGTCAGCCGCAGCGTTGAGCACCGCCAAATGCTTGGGGTGGTTGACCATCAATTTACGCCGCAGCGCTAGCGGGTCTTGCTTGGTGGCTACGGCGATTTCGTCAATGAACGATTCAAGGTAAATCGCGTTTTGATTCAGATTCACGCCGCGCCAAAAGCCCGGTGGCACCGACGGGTTGCGCATGGCGTGGTCTACCAGCAGGTTCGGAAAGCTATAGCCAATCGCCGACTCTCGCGTGCCAGCGGTGTTGAGGCCTTGAAAGACCACTGGGTCTTTGCCATTGACCACACTTTGCGGCGCAACGCCCGCCAAAATCGACTGCCCCGAAATACGCATGTGCAACGCCGTGATGTTGCCTTGGGCATCAAGGCCCGCCGTCATCTTGCATTGCGTGATGGGGTGGTACTTGCCGTGCAGCATGTCTTCTTCACGCGACCAGACCAGCTTGATCGGCGTGCCCGGCATCTCCTTGGCGATCGCCACGGCCTGGCGCACGTAGTCGGTCATGCCGCGCCGGCCAAAGCCGCCACCGAGGAGCAGTTTGTACACGTCGCATTGCGCCGCAGGCAGGCCGGCTGCTTCGGTACAGGCCGCAAATGCCGATTCGCCGTTTTGTGTGCCCACCCAGACCTCGCAGCGCGTGGGTGTCCATTTGGCCGTAGCGTTCATGGTTTCCATCGTTGCGTGGTTTTGATGCGGGTACGAATACACCGCCTCGATCTTGCGTGCGCTGGCTGCAATGGCTGCGCGTGCGTCGCCGTTGGCGTTGCCAACCACCGCGTCTGGCGCGTCAAGGCCAGCCTTCAAGATGGGGGCAAAACTTTCACTGGATAGCTTTTCGTTCGGGCCGTTGTCCCAGACGATGGGCAGCACATCAAGTGCGGTTTTGGCACGCCACCAGGTGTCGGCAATCACAGCGACGGCGCTGTCACCCACGCGCACCACTTTCTTGATGCCGGGGCGTTTTTCAATCGCGGCTGCATCAAAACTTTTGACCTTGCCGCCAAACACCGGGCAGTCTTTAATCGCCGCATTCAACATGCCGGGCAAAACAAGATCAGACCCGTAAATCTGCTTGCCGGTGGTTTTGTCGACCGTATCCAGCCGTGCCAGGCGCTTGCCAGCAAGCTTCCAGGTTTTGGGGTCTTTCAGTGTTACCTCGGTTGGTGGTGTGACCTTGGCAGCTGCCAGCGCCACCTTGCCGTAGGTGGTGGTGCGGCCCGTTGGTGTGTGCGTGATGACGCTGTTGGCGGCCTTGCACTGCTCAAACGGTACCTTCCATTCGTCGGCAGCGGCTTGCACCAGCATCATGCGGGCCGTTGCGCCGCCTTTGCGAACGTAGTCCTGTGATTCGCGTATGCCGCGGCTGCCGCCGGTGCTAAAGTTGCCCCAGACACGTTTGCGTGCCAGACTTTGGCCCGGCGTGGGGTATTCGGTGGTGACCTTGGCCCAGTTGCAGTCCAGCTCTTCAGCGACCAGTTGGGCCAGGCCTGTCAGCGTGCCCTGGCCCATTTCAGAGCGCGCAATGCGGATGATGACGGTGTCGTCGGGCTTGACCACGACCCAGGCATTGACTTCGGGGGCGCTGACCTCCTGTGCAAGGGCCGAGTCGGCAAACGGAATATGAAAGGCCACGACCAGGCCTGCCGAGGCGGAGGCTCCCAGAAAATGGCGGCGTGAGAGTTTGGGCGATATCCCTGTGGCGTGGCCTGTTGTGTGGGTGGTGGCGCTCATGTGGTGCTCCCGTTGGCATGCTGGATGAAGAGGGCGGCGCTTTTGGTGTTGCCGCCTTGGGCCACGACCTTGATGGCTGCGCGCACGCGGTTGTAGGTGCCGCAGCGGCAGATGTTGGTCATGCTCTGGTCGATGTCGGCATCGGTCGGCATCGGTTTGGCCTTGAGCAGCGCGACGGCGGCCATGATCATCCCGGACTGGCAGTAGCCGCACTGTGGAACATCCAGCGCAGCCCAGGCTTTCTGGACAGGGTGGGAGCCGTCAGGCGAGAGGCCTTCTATGGTTACAATTTTTTCGGTGGCGCTGACGGTGGACACCGGCCGCACACAGCTGCGCGTCGGCACGCCGTCAATATGCACGGTACAGGCGCCGCACTGCGCGACGCCGCAGCCATACTTGGTACCGGTCAGCCCAAGCTGTTCTCGAATGACCCATAGCAGGGGTGTGTCGGCTTCGGCTTCAAATTGCCGGACTGCGCCGTTGACGTTCAGTTGTGCCATTCAAGTCTCCTCGTTGGGGTAATAACTTGGCGTGGTGGCCGCAGGGAGTTTAGTCCTGCTTGCACACCAACGCATCAGTTGTCTACATACCCGAGCGCGATGGTGGCAGACACGCTCTGCCGAAGAGCGTGTCGATGTCGGCGTAATGAAGGCGATGATGCGCATAGTCCCGCCGCAGTGCGGGCAGATCAGCGGGAACACCTCGTAGATGCGGGCAATCAGTGCGGCCCACAGGTAGCTCGCAGGGGAGCGCGGTTTGGGTTTGGCTTGCGGCTCAGATTGGGCCGCCATACCTGGCCCGGCTTGTGGCCCGGCTTGTGCGACTGTCGTGACGGTCGTGCCAGCACGGGTGTTTGTTGGTGCCGACGCGAAATTGACCCACTGCGCCGATTTTGACTGACCCACCGCCAACGTGTCAGTCACCGCTGTCGGCAACGGTTTGCGGTCGTTGCAAGTGGGTCAACGATTTCCGGCATCCTGGGTCAATTTCGCATCGGCGACGACAGTGAAACAGGTGGTGCGCCACACGCTGCGACACACGGCCATCACGCATCTGGTGCAGGCCGGTGTGGACCTGCCCACGGTCAAGCGCATCAGCGGCCACAAGAACCTGAGCATGGTCGAACGCTACTGCCACCAGAACGGATCACACATTCAAAGCGCAATGGACAAGCTATCAGAACGCTACAAGATAAAGACGGTTTGAATTCGGCTGGCGCAATTACACAGGAATTACACAAACAGCCACCAAAGAAAAAAGCCTGCTACCTATTTGATAGCGGACTTTTCAATGCCTGTAAGGCTTGTCATGGCTCCTCGACCAGGGCTCGAACCTGGGACCTACGGATTAACAGTCCGAATCTGTGGGTATTTGCATATGTTGATGACTGTAGCTATAATTAATATAAATCAACACGTTACGCGGACTTTATGAAGTAAGACTGTTGATTGATATGCGGGTAAATTCGATGAATTTGCCTACAGATTGCCTACAGATTGCCTACAGATTCTTGGAGGTGCCATGAGAAATCAGGATAGCCGCGTTAGATTGACCGCTGGCCGGGTGGACGCCTTTACCTGTCCGCCGGGCAAGTCCCAGGCCTTTCTTTGGGACACCGACACCCCGGCGCTGGCAGTACGAGTAACGCCAACCGGGCGCAAAACCTACGTCTTTGAATCTCGCCTCAAGGGCTCGACCATCCGCATCAACATCGGCACGCTGACCGATTGGCCGATTGGAAAAGCCCGCGCCAAGGCGCAGCAGCTAAAGATGCTGGTGGACAGTGGCACCGACCCGCGCGAACTGGAGCGCCAGCAAGACGCCGACAAAGCCGCCCGGCTGACTGCCGCCGCCGCCGTTGCCCTGACCGTGGGCGAGGTGTGGACCGAGTACCTGATAGCGCGCCGCCAACATTGGGGGGAGCGCCACTGTGCCGACCATGACCGCCTGAGCAAGGCCGGCGGTGAAGTTTCCAAGCGTGGCACCCGCGGCCGTGGCGTAACCGTGGCCGGGCCCATTTACCCGCTGCTCAAGGTGGCGCTGCGTGACTTGGACGCGCCCGCAATCGAGGCATGGGCTGTGAGTGAGGCACGGACGCGCCCGACACAAGCCCGGCTGGCCTGGCGCTGCCTGAAAGCGTTTCTAGGCTGGTGCGCGGAACAACCGGAATATGCCGCGCTGCTGCCCGCCGTGAACCCTGCCAAGACGAAAAAGACCCGCGAGGCATTGGGCCGGGCTGGCGTGAAACAGGATGCCTTGCTGCGCGAACAATTGCCCGCATGGTTTGCCGCCGTGCGAAACATCGGCAACCCGGTAACAGCCGCCTACCTGCAAACACTGCTGCTAACTGGTGCCCGCCCTGGCGAGGTTCTGGCGCTGCGCTGGGAGGATATAAACACCAAATGGCGGGGACTGACCATCCGTGACAAGGTAGAGGGCGAGCGTGTCATCCCGTTAACGCCCTGTGTCTGGCAACTGCTGGCGACCCTGTCCCGGCGCAATGAATGGGTGTTTTCGAGCGGCGCCGCTACGGATGGTGTTCTGACCATCCCGCGCAGGATTCACATTCAAGCATGTGCTGTGGCCGGTGTTTCGGGATTGACGCTGCACGGCCTGCGCCGTTCATTCAAGAGCCTGACCGAGTGGCTGGAAATCCCTGCCGGCATCGTCGCTCAAATCATGGGCCACAAACCCAGCGCGACCGCCGAGAAGCACTACACCGTGCGCCCTCTGGATCTGCTGCGCCTGCACCACGAAAAGATTGAGGCATGGATTCTGGAACAGGCCGGCGTGCCGTTCGTGGCTGGCGTGGAGCCGGACAGGCTGCGCGTGGTGGCGTAACTGTACCGGGCCTGCGCCTGAGCGTGCCGCAAGCCGCCTGAATCGTTTTCGCCACGTCTAGCCCGAGGCTGATCCCAGCGGGCGAAAAGCCGGAATCCTTCACCGGCCTGCTGGGACTCCTAATCATGGGGTGCATCGGGGGACGCACCTGCGCTCGGGTTTCGTTACGCGTAACCCATAAAATCTATGTGGTGAGAGTAGAAACGCCTATTGACATGGGTAAAAATCTATAATCGTTCGCATCCGTTTAGGAGAAACCATGCAAACCGACTTCCCCGACCTGGTGACAGAAAAGCGCCCCGCCGTTAACACCGCTCTCGCGGCCCACTGGCTTTCCCGCCGCCCGCAAACTCTGAGGATATGGGCCCTGACCGGGCACCCAATCATGCCGCGCCGCGTGCATGGCCGCCTGTCCTGGCCCGTGGCTGAAATCAGGCGCCTGCTGGGTGTTGCGTAAATCGAATACGACACCGATGTCGCATTTGCCTGAAGCGGCCGAGGTTGAATCCATGCAAAACATTCTGGGCAACTGGAAACGGAGTATTTCGAGTCAGGCTGCGAAACACTCGGAAGGTGCGCCGTGAGTAAAAACCACAAGATCCCAGATAAGCGCGGCCACTCCCTGCGAATCTATGATGATATTTTCGACTCTCCTGCATTCAGGGCCTTATCGCCCCATGGCGTACTCGCCTACCTCGCTTTGCTGCGGGTACTCAGGCAATACAACAACGGCGACCTATCGCTCCCGTTAACCCGAGCGAAGCAATGTGGCATCAATCACCACCTGACCCTGGCGCGGAGCCTTCGCGCATTGTGTGCAGTGGGACTGGTGGCGGTGACTCGCAGGGGTGGCTGCACCCGAGGAGGTCAACGACTGCCCAACCTCTACCGTGTAACCGATTGCGATTGCTACGAAGTTCCCAAACTGCACATTGAAGCCATCGCGGCGACCAATGACTGGAAGGGCATCACGACCATTGCGCAGGCACTTGAACGTATCAGCGCTGCCGAAATTTCAGCCAAGAAAGCCCACTCAAAGAAAATATCCCTAGGACACGCCGTGACAACTACTAGGACACCGCGTGACGTAGTCAGCCCAATAACTAGGACACCGCGTGACACATGGATTGACGGACCAGGACACGGCGTGACTATGGCTGAAAACCCCGCAAACCCTTTATCCATGCGGGCTTAAGAGGGTTTGCTACCCGGTACAGAAAAATCAATCCATAGGACACCGCGTGTACCACCTCTACAGGTTGCCACCCATAGGGGTGCAAGGGACTGCTCTGATGGGTACGGCATTCACAGGCGACTGGCTTTGAAGCCGATTGGCCTACACCACTGAAAGAAAAAAATGACCGCAATTTTCAAACATCACGACCTGACTGTCGAACGTACTGGCGACCAGATCACGCTTACGCAACAAGCCGACTATTCGGAGCCGGACATGGTGATGTTGCACCCGTGGCAGTTGCGGGCAGTCTGCGAAGAATTCGGCTTGATTCCGACAAGCGACCCTACTGTTGCCCGGCACATCGCCACATTGGAGCGCCGCCTTCACTTGCTGCGTGACCGAATCGACCATCTGGCCTATCACCTCAGCCACAACTCGGACACCGCCCATGCTGACCTCGATTACGTGCAGACGTATGCAACAGCGACCGGTCTGATTGCGGGTACGGCGTCACAGTTTCGGTGTGATGCCCGTCACAGCGTCGGCCTGAAGCACCAGGGGATTTTGAGTCCCGCGAGGTGTTGCTGTGACGCATGACCACCCCCTACCCCGGTCAAGGTACTGTGACAGCTTTTTTTTTCGCACAGGTAAAGCTGACCCTACCTATCCGATAGTTGCTGCCCGTGGTATTAGGTGAACGGTGAACGGTGTAGCGGTGTAGCGGTGTAACGGTGTAGCGGTAAGCAGTAAGCAACAAAGGAATCTATGCCAAACACCGAAAAGGCACCCAGCCAAGCGGCCATTGGTCGCGCCCTTGGCCTATCTCCTGCCAGCATAACCAAGTGCAAACAGCTGGGGATGCCCGTACACAGCGTGGAGGCCGCGGGCGAATGGCGAGCCGACAACCTTGACCCGGCGCGCGTGAAGGGGGCGCGGCTCGACCCGGCGTTGCGCGTTACGCTGCCTGACGACGCGGACGCATGGCTTGAAGCTGTGGAGCGTGACTGGTCAGCACGGCTTGATGCTGTGGACATGGAGGCTATGGGCAAGCAGCTTGACGCATGGCTCGAACAATACGATGGAAAGCCGCCCAAATGACCGGGCACGCCGTGGCCCGGATGCAAGGCGATATCAACCGACTGATTGATGATGCCTGACCAGTCACGCACGGCCGGTAACTCTGTGTCACCGCCCGTACCTCGCAGGCGCGCGCGTGAAGCGTTTTTTCAAGCGCTTTTCCGGAAGAGCGTTAAAGGGAAGCGTCGAGTCGGTCCGTTCAAAAAAAAGACCGGAGCATTTTCGCCACCCCGGTGGTGCGACCACGAAAGACCCTCGCGCGGAGCACACTTGTCTGCGTTCCGGTGGTGGGACGCAGATCAGGCCTGACCCGCGCGCGCAGGCGACGGCGTGAGCGCGTTCGCTATGATTGCTCCCGAGCGCAAGCTCCCCGCTTCACCTCCCTGGGCGGGCATGCCTCGGCATGTTTCCGCCCGGCCACAGTGCCGGGTTTTTTTCGCACCCGACTAATCTACCTCTTCTTCTTGCCAAAGGATTTTCCTGGTTTCTTCGGTTTCTTGATCTTCTTGCCGGTGGCAACGGCCAACGCTTGCGCGTCCATCAGTGCTTTAGTCTCCCTCACATAGTCGGTGTCAGCCATCGACGGA
>JBCKPE010000061.1:0-11649 GCA_038901875.1 Burkholderiaceae bacterium | reverse complement strand
TCGATCGGCTGCATCTGGAGCACCCCTTCATGGGTACTCGCATGCTGCGCGATCAACTCGCGCGCGATGGCATCCAAGTGGGCCGGCGCCACATCGGCACGCTGATGCGCCCCATGGGCATCGAATCGCTGGCGCCTCAGCCAGGCACAGCCAAGCGCGCGCCGGGCCACAAGATCTACCCCTACTTGCTGCGCAAACTGGCCATCACGCGCTCCAATCAGGTCTGGGCGCTGGACACGACCTACATCCCGATGGCTCGCGGCTTCGTCTATCTCACCGCCGTGGTGGACGTGGCCAGTCGCAAAGTGCTCGCACACAGGGTGGCGATCACGCTGGAGGCGATTCACGCCAAGGAGGTGATCGAGCAGGCGCTGGCCCGATACGGTGTGCCCGAGATCGTCAACACCGACCAGGGCAGCCAGTTCAGCGCCGAGGAGTTCACTGAGGTTGTGCTTGCGGCGGGCTTGCCAAGCTGTCGATGGACGGGCGCGACGCCTGGAGGGACAGGCGTCTTCGTCGAGCGCCTGTGGCGCAGCGTGAAGTACGAGCGGGTGGACCTGAGGGCCTACGACAGCGTGAGCGCGGCCCGGGCCGACATCGCCCAGTACATGGGCTGGTTCAACAATGAAAGGCCGCATTCAAGCCTGGAGCGCCTCACGCCGGATGAAGCGTACTTCGCCGGGCAGAGTTGACGCTGGTCGCGTAAGATGAAATCCTTGGGTAGCGCCCCGAGTTGCTCACCGCGTCGGCCGGTTCGTCGCAAGCGCCGACCGCCGCCGTGGACAACTCTGCACCGTTGGCAACCCGCCCGCAGTCCACTTATAAATCGGGGGATGTTGTTCAAACAAGTGGGACCACTTCTCAATGCACCTTGATTCCGTATCGAACTCAGTCGCGATTTCTCATGCTGCTACTTCTGAGCGGCCGTGCCCGCTGGCTTTTATGAAAAATAACCGAACAAGGCTGATGGACTTCATTTTCCTGATGCTGGCTCTGCCGCTGCATCGGCCGTTGCACGAGGCCGCCGAGGCCGGCCGCCACCGGGGGGGGCGCATGAGCCGCCGGGCCGCTCCCAAGGCGAATACCGCAGCGCGTTGCGCGGAGCTTAGCCAATGAGTACCGGCTTGCATCGTTGGGCATGGCTGCAGCGGTTTCTTCCGTTCCTGTCATGGTTTCCGATCAGCGCCATTGTTTTGCGCGGCGACCTGATCGCAGGCATCACTGGCGCGCTCGTGCTGGTGCCCAAGGCGATGGCCTATGCCCAATTGTCCGGCCTGCCGGTGCACTTCGGCCTGTACGTCGCGTTCGTTCCGGCCATTCTGGGCGCCTTGTGGGGCTCATCGCGGCAACTGGCCACCGGGCCGGTGGCCATCATTTCCCTGATGACCGCAGCCGCGCTCACACCGCTGGCGGCGCCCTTCTCGGCCGAATACATCGAACTGGCGCTGCTGCTCACGCTGATGGTCGGCGTGATCCAGTTTTCCCTGGGCGCCCTCAAGCTGGGCACCATCGTCAACTTCGTGTCGCACCCGGTGATCCTGGGCTTCATGAACGCGGCGGCGATCATCATCGGGCTTTCCCAGATCGACCTGCTGCTGGGCATTCCCAAAGGACGAAGCGACTCGTTTCTGGCCGATGTCTGGGAGATGCTTGGCCATCTCCCGCAGACGCACCTGCCGACGCTGGCGATGTCCCTCTTCGCGCTCGGCCTCATGCTGCTGCTCAAGCGAATCGCGCTGCTGTCCAAACTCAGTGTGCTGATCGCCGTGGTGGTCACGGTCATCGTCAGCCAGGTCGTCGGGTTCGAGCGCGTGGCCAACGGCCAGCTCGAACACATAGCCGACACGCCAACGCGCGATCTGGTTGCGGCCTATGTCCAGGCCGACCAGCGCATCCGTACCCTGAACACTGAGCTGCCGGCGCAAGCGGCACAGTTGCGCACGCTCCAGGCCACCGACGCGCGCGCCGCCGCGACGCTGCGCCACCAGCTTCACCTGAACCAGCTCGATGTCGCCGCCTTGACCGACGAGAACAAGGCCCTGTTGCGCGACATTCGTCAGATGGCGTTTGTGCGGGCCAGCGCGGCGCCTGGCGGCGCGTCCACACTCCATCTCTCGGGTCAGGTGCCGGCCGGGGTGGCGACCGACGGTCATCGGTGGCACATCAAGAAGATCGACAGCGGCCGGCTGCGGCTAACTGCCGGGGGCGACGTCGTGGGCACGATCCCTGAAGGCCTGCCGGCCTTGCGTGTGCCCAAGATCACGCTGGACGCCGTCTTGTCCCTCCTGTCGGCCGCCGTGGTGATCGCCCTGGTGGGCTTCATGGAGTCGATTGCGATGGCCAAGGCGCTGTCTGCCAGGTCCAAGCAGCGCATCGACCCGAATCAGGAACTGATCGGACAAGGCGTCGCCAACCTGGGCGGCGCCTTCTTTCAGTCCTACCCGGCCTGCGGCTCGTTCACCGGTTCGGTCATCAACCTGCAGGCCGGCGCCAAGACCGGTTTCGCGATGGTGTTCAACGGCTTGTTCGTGGTGGCCACGCTGCTGTTCCTGACACCCTATCTCTACCATCTGCCCAAGGCAACGCTGGCCGTCATCATTCTGCTGGCCGTGACCAGCCTGATCACGCCGGCCGCGCTGAAACACACCTGGCATGCCAGCCGCGCCGACGGCCTCGTCGCCGCCACCACCTTCGTCGTGACCTTGCTGGCAGCGCCCCACCTCGACCGCGGCATCCTGATCGGCGCCGCGCTGGCGGTCGTGCTGTACCTGTACCGCACCATGAAGCCGCGGGTGGTGCAACTGGGCCGCCACCCGGACGGCGCCCTGCGCGACATCGGCGCCCATCCCGGGCTGCCGACCAGCCCGAACGTGATTGCCCTGCGCTTCGACGACTCCCTGTACTTCGCCAATGCCGCGTTCTTCGAAGATGCTGTGCTCGACGCGGTCGCCAACAAGCCCCAGGCCAAGTACCTGCTGGTCGTCGGTGGCGGCATCAACCAGATGGATTCCTCCGGAGAAGAGGTCGTGCGCCACCTCGTGGAGCGCTTGCGCGCCAGCGGCGTCACCCTGGTGTTCTCCGGACTGAAAAAACAGGTGCTGGACGTGATGCGCCGTACCGGCCTGTCCGAACTGATAGGCACAGATCACCTCTTTCCCAACGAAGACCAGGCGCTCGCCGCCATCTACCGCTGGCTGGGTGCCGAGGCAGGAGGAGAGCTGCTGATGGCGCCTGCTCCCTCCGCGCCGGAAACATCGGATACCCATTCGCGGGCTGCATCATGATCTCGCCTAAGGCCCTGCACCGATGGTTTCCGTTCCTCGGTTGGCCGCGCACCACGGCGGGTGTCAAGCGGAGCCACGGCGGCGGACCTGGCACACGCCCCGGATGACGATGAATACCACGCCCGTTGCTGATATGACGCTCGCGCGGGCGCACGAGTTGCTTCAAACGCAGGTCGGTTTTGGCAGCGGCTACAACCGCCAGGGCGCGCGCCTGATCCTGGCCGAGATCGAGCGCGAGCATGGCCAGCCGGCGGTCGACGGCCTGATCCGTGAGCTCGAACTCGAACCGGTGTTCGGCTTTGCGCCCGGCACGTCCTTTGCCGCCAGGAATCCCTGACAGGATGCGCATCCCATGAAGATCTGCATCGTCTCCGACAGCCATGACCGTGCACCCATGCTGGCGGCGGCGGTGGCTGCTGCCAAGCAGGATGGGGCGCAGGCCGTCATCCACTGCGGCGACGTGATCGGGGCCATGACCTTGCGTCCCTTGATCCAGCTCGGCTTGCCGGTGCATGTGGTGCATGGCAACAATCTGGGCGACCCGCACGCGCTATGGAATTTGTGTGCGGCGTCGAACGGGCTGATCACTTACCACGGCGCGGATATCGACCTGGTGCTGGCCGGGCGCCGGCTGTTTGCCACCCACTATCCGCATTACGGGCGCGGTCTGGCCTGCACCGGCGACTACGACATCGTCTGCTGCGGCCACTCGCACCAGGCCAGCGTGCTGCTGCAGCCGACCGTGAGCGGGGGCACGACCTGGCTGGTGAATCCGGGCAGTGTGGGCGGGCTGGGCGCGCCAGCGAGCTGGCTGCTGGCCGACCTCGCCAGTTTCGATTTCGAAATCCGGCGGCTGGACTGACCTATCCAAACGGGTAGTATTTTCTTCAATTTATTCGTTTGCCATCGTTCGCAGGTGGGCACCGGGACCGGGACAAGCGGAATCAGAACCAGGGGCTCGACACAGTTCTGCAATCAGTAACGCAGTGGAGGTTTCATGGCGGCACCTATCGCGACCAGTCAAACCATTCTTGTGGATGGCGGTGGCATCAGCGGCATGACGGCTGCACTCGAAGCGGCCGAATGCGGGCGCGAGGTGGTATGGGTCGAGCGCAGCGCCACCTTGAGTGGCCGCATCGCGCTGCCGTACCGCTACTTCCCGAAGATGTGCTATCCGACCTGTGGGCTGGAGATCAATCTGCGACGCCTCAAGGCCAACCACCGGGTGCGCGTGATGACGATGAATGAGAGGCTGTGATTTTTTTGAAGAGTGCAAGTTCGACGCGTTTAGAGGGGTACTTCAGCCCTTCGTCACCCCAAACAAATCGATCCTGGCGCGTTCTACGCGGTCGATTTTTGACCGCGATAAGCGACGCGATTAGTTCTTGAAAAATTCACACGCTCTGACCCCAAATCCGGGCTGCTGCTGGCTTGGCGGGTTCCGATCGCGAGCGATTCGCGGCTATCGGCTCGCTGACACCCTCGTGAGCGGCTCGAAGCCGAGCCCCGTCAGTCGATGATGTGGTAGACCGGTGCTTTTTCCATTTCCCACTTGCCGGTATTCCGATCGTAGCGGGACAGGGTGAAGCAGTGCCAGTTCTCGTCATCGAGCTTCATGTGGTCGCCGCGGTAGTAGTAGCCCGGCCAGCGTGTTTCCTTGCGGAACAGCGTGTGGTGGGTCACAGACTCCGAAGCGAGCAGACGGTGGTGCAGCTCCCAGGCGCGCTGAAGCTGGTGCAGGTCTTCCGCGCCCAAGTGGGGCATGTCCTCCTTCAGCATGGCCAGCAGCTCGAGGCCGCGCTCGAGCAGCTGGCCATTCGTCATGTAGTTGGTGCTGATGCCACCGACGTACTCGTCCATGATCTTTTCCAAGCGCTGCAGGCCGTGCATCGGGAGAAGATAGCTTGGTGAGACGGTCCCGCCGGTGATCTCGTTGCGGCCGATGCGGTAGTTCTCCAGCGGCTGATAGATCTCCTTCTCGAGATCGCGATACTCCTTTTCGCTGATCTGGGGCTGTGTGCGTCCCAGATCCTTCACGTACCTGACGGCCGCCTTGGCGGCGATCCGGCCTTCGGTGAACGAGCCCGAGGAAAATTTGTGCGCGGTGCCGCCGATGGTGTCGCCGGCGCCGAACAACCCATCGACCGTCATCATGCGGTTGTAGCCCCACTGGTACTCGGCGGGGGCATAGTCTTCCGGCCCGCTCGCCCATGCGCCCGAGCAGGTGGCATGCGAGCCCATGACGTAGGGCTCGGAGGTGGTCAGCTCGGGGTTGGTGAACTTCGGGTCGATGTTCTGCGACGCCCAGACGACCGCCTGCCCGATCGTCATGCCGAGGAAGTTCTCCCAGCCGACGGTCTCCTTGTGGGGGTCCTGGAAGGCTTCCTTGGTGACCATGCGGATGGGGCCGCGGCCGGCCGCGAGTTCCTTGAGCATGGCGTGATTGCGGAGACACGTGGGCACGGGATGGTGGTCGATGTAGTCGCCCACCAGCATCTTGGTGTCCTCGTACCAGCGCTTCTCGTACTCCTCGCCCAGCCCGTTCTGCGTGTACGTCTTCAGATGCAGGAAGTAGGCGCCGACAGGACCGTAGCCGTCCTTGAAACGCGTAAGGACGATGCGGTTCTCCATCTGCGTCATCTTCGCGCCGACCTGGATCGGCAGCGCGTACGCGGACGCGCTGCTCCAGGGCGCATACCAGGTCCGCCCCATGCCTTCGCCCGTGGAGCGCGGCTTGAAGATGTGCGACGCGCCACCGGCACAGACGATGACGGCCTTCGCACGGAACACGTAGAAGGCGCCCGTGCGGACGTTGAATCCGACCGCACCGCCGATCCGGTTGGCCTTGGTCTGGTCCATCAGCAAGTGCGTCACCATGATCCGGTTGTAGACCTCGGTGGCGGCCTTGCGGGCGGCCTCGGCGACGATCGGCTTGTAGCTCTCGCCGTGGATCATGATCTGCCACTTTCCTTCGCGCAGATACCGTCCGGTCTTGGGGTCGCGCATGATCGGCAGGCCCCATTCCTCGAGCTTGTGCACCGTGCCGTCCACATGCCGGGCGATGTCGTAGCTCAAGTCTTCGCGCACAAGACCCATCAGGTCGTTGCGGGCATACCGGACATGGTCCTCGGGCTGGTTCTCGCCCCATTGCATGCCCATGTAGCAGTTGATGGCGTACAGACCTTGGGCGACCGCGCCGCTGCGCTCGATGTTCGCTTTCTCGACGCAGACAATCTTCAAGTCGCGTCCCCAATACCGGGCCTCGTAGGTGGCCCCACACCCGGCCATGCCGCCGCCGATGACGAGAATGTCGGAGTCGACGGTGATCGTTTTCCTGCCCCCAAAGAGCCCCATCACACGACTCCAAGCTTAAGTTGATCCCGACGCAGCGCGGGCAAGTCGCTCTTGATGTTCAGCGAATCCGGTTCGTGTGCGAGCTCCTGGCTGGCAAAGTCCTCTGGGCGGGGTGCGTCGTACTCGGCCGGCCCCTTGATCGATCCCCACGGTGTCGTGCGAATCGGGGATTCGAAATTTTTCTCGCGACCGTCGCGGAATTTGATCTTCCAGGAGACGGTTGCCTTTTCCTCTTCGCGCAGCACGCGCACGCTATGGCCCAGGGGCGCGAAGTCGGAATAGCCACGGATGTCGATGGCGTCTTGCGGGCAGGCCTTCACGCAGGCGCAGCACTCCCAGCACATTTCCGGCTCGATGTTGATGGCGCGGCGAGTAGTCTTATCAATGTGCATGATGTCGGACGGGCAGATATCGACACAATGCCCACAGCCGTCGCACCGCGTCATGTAAACGAATGTAGGCATGGTTCTCGTGGTCTCCCGAAATGAAGTCCGATGGCGGGCCGGTCAGTAGTGCCGGGGTTGTTCGCGGGCGCTGCCGAACTGCTCAGGCTTGTCGGCGGGAGCTGGCAGGTTGCTCCTGGAGCCGTTCGCGTAGGAAACCCTTTTCTCGAACGCCGCCGCGGGCTTGAAGAACATGTGGGCGAACTTTGACCACGGCACCGATCCGAACAGCACCGTCGTGGCGATGATGTACAAGCCGAAGAGCACGTTGGCCCCGGCGCCGCCCCGCGCCTGCAGGAAGGCCCAGACGAGGCCGAGCGTCACGCTGGCCAGGAGCGAGAGGATGAACAGGTCCGCGCGCATGACGCGGAATGGCGAGTTGCCCTCGGCGGCGACATCGACCCGGATGAAGAACCAGAACCAGTAGCCGCCGAGGCAGACCATTAAGCCGCCGATCCACCAGAGCTGCGGCAGGATCCCCGGCGCAGGAGTCGCGGGCGTCGGGAAGCCGAACACCATGACGACGGTGGTGATGACGTAGATCACGAACCCGTACATGGTCAGCAGATGGGCGACCCGGCGGCGCGTGTTGCAGAATTCCCCGGATGCCAGTACGTCGACAACGCCGGTCTGGATGGCGAGCGACACCAATTCGCCGTCGCCGATCTGCTTCGACCCTTTGCTGTTCGATTTCCGCCAATTCTCGAAAAAGTACCTGGCGCTCCCCTTATGCACGATGTCAAACAACGTTCCTGCCGCAACCAGGACGATCATGACGACCACATAGGCCTGCATGACGGCAGGCGGTATGGACGCCGAAAGCTCGGCAAACGGGTTGCTGGTGAACATCATTGGTCTCCCACGGATGCGGTGATTGTAGGGACCGCGATACCGGCGCCCGGCCACCGTGCCCGGGTTCACCAGCCAGGTCCTGCCGCCCCTGACGTTGGCCACCTGCTCGATGCCTGCGGCGTGCGAATGACCGCAGCAGACGAGATCCCAGTTGCCGGAACGGATAACGGATAGGTTTTAGGGGGTTTACGAGATTCACTTGGCTTCAAGGCCGGCGTAGTACTCGCGAAGGATGGCGAGCACTTCGGGCCGGCTGAATTCTGGCGGGACTTCCGAGCCTTCGGTCAGCCACTTGCGCAACTGGGTGCCGGAAACCTGCAGCCGGTCGGCATCGGTGTGCGGGCAGGTGCGCCCCGAGGCCATGCCGCCGCACTTGTAGCACCAGAATGCGACGTCGATCTTCAGTGGCTGTGTCTGTAGCGCGCCGGGGGGCAAGCGGTCAAAGATATGGTGGGCATCGAACGGGCCGTAGTAGCTGCCCACGCCCGCATGGTCGCGTCCGACAATCTGGTGCGAGCAGCCGTAGTTCTGCCGGAACAGCGCATGCAGCAGCGCCTCGCGCGGGCCGGCGTAGCGCATGTCGAGCGGGTAGCCGGCCTGCACCACGGTTTTCTTGACGAAGTAGTTGTCGGCCAGGGTGCCAATGGCTTCGGTGCGCACTTCAGCAGGAATGTCGCCGGGCTTGAGGTTGCCCAGCAGTGAATGGATTAGCACGCCATCGCAGGTTTCGATCGCCACCTTGGCCAGGTACTCGTGCGAGCGGTGCATCGGGTTGCGCGTCTGGAACGCGGCGATCTTGGACCAGCCCAGTGCGTTGAACAAGGCGCGCGTCTGCTTGGGCGTTTTGAACAAGTCGCCGTATTTCTCGGGGAAGCCACCGGTAGACAGCACCTTGACCGGGCCAGCCAGATTGGCATCGCCTTGCTGCATTACCAGCTTGACGCCGGGATGCTCCAGATCGGTGGTCTGGAACACGGTGGCGCACTCGTGCGACTTGTCGATCACATATTTTTCGTTCACGCGCATGGTCGCGAGAATCGTGCCGCCGTCCGGATCGGTGAGGGCAATCTCGCCGCCGACCTTGATGGCGTCGGCCGCCGCCTTGGCGGCCGAAAGGGTGATGGGGATGGGCCAGAACAGGCCGTCGGCCATTTTCATGCCATCGCACACCCCTTGCCAGTCGGCGTGTGACATGAAGCCATGCAGCGGAGTGAAGCCGCCAATGCCCAGCATGATGAGGTCGCCTTTTTCGCGCGAACTCACGCGCAGTGCGGGCAGCGTGGCCGCGCGCCTGCGTTCCAGCGCGAGTGCTTCGCCTTCAAGCAGCAGCGGCAGCAAATCGTTGCCGCCGTGGGGATCAACCAAGGACATGGCTTCTTGTCTCCTCATTATTTTCAAGACCCCTGCATACACACGACGGCGGCAGCGATTTTTATGCCATTTTTGAAATAAGCTAATAACTATGCTACATGAAGGAAATCGGAAAAACCCAAAAAATCTGGCTCGTCAGGGGAATCTGTGGGTGTTTTCCGGGCTACTTCGCTGACTCTTGCGAAGAGTTGAGGAACTTGCAGAGTTTGCGGCAAGTGCCGTTCAATGAGTCCTGGTCGGCCTCGGTGATGCGTGGCCAGATGAGCGGGCCGCCGTCCTGCATGATCAACTCGGTGATGGCCTTGTGCGCGGGCATCTTGCTCAGCTTGGCGTCCTCGTAGCGCCTGCGGATCAACTCGCCGCCCAGCAGCCACAGATTGTCCCTATGACGCTTGACAGTCTTGGCGGCAAGCTTCTGGCCGATCAGGTGAACAAGAAAGGGCTTGAAGAACTCCACGATGTCCTGGCCCGGGGCACTATCGTGCTCGTCAAACTGCCAGCGCTGGGGCCACTGCTGCAGGTCGGGGCAGTACTTGGCCAGGGCCACGTCCTGGGGCATGCTCATATCCTGGGGAACGCTTTGGATCTTGTGGATCATGCTTTTGACTCGCCTGCTCAATGCCTGCCATCATTTTCCTGGCTTCGTGTACGCTGCCGCTCGCCTGTGCAAAGCCAGCAACACCATTGAGATTGATGTGCGCCCTCGCCTGGGTTCAAAGCCTTGCTGCTCGGGCTGCCACAAACCGGCCAGCGGCTACGACCAACTACAGCAGCGCCGTTTCGAGTTCATCCCGGTGTGGGGTTTCGCCGTGGTTTTACTCTACAGCATGAGGCGGGTGAACTGCAGGCTGTGCGGGGTCAAGGTCGAGCAGGTGCCCTGGGGCACGGGCAAGCATCAGCTGACTAAGGCCTACATGCTGTACTTGGCCCACTGGGCGCGCAAGCTGTCCTGGAAGGAGACCGCGCAGTCCTTGCACACCAGTTGGGAGAAGGTCCAGCAGGCGGTGGCCTATGTCGTGCAATGGGGGCTTGAGCATCGCCAGCTCGGACCTATCCGGGCCATCGGCGTGGACGAGATCGCCTACGGCAAGGGACATGAGTATCTGAGGCTGCTCTACCAGATCGAGGCGGGCTGCACGCGCCTGCTGTGGGTGGGCGAGAAGCGCACCAAGGAGGCATTCCAGAAGTTCTTCGACCTGATCGGCCAGGACCTGGCCGGCAAGATCGAGTTCGTGTGCTCGGACATGTGGAAGCCCTACCTGGATTTGATCAAGAAGAACTGCACCGGCGCGCTGAACATCCTGGACCGCTTTCACGTGGTGGCCAAGCTGAACCTGGCCCTCGACGAGATCCGCTCTGGCGAGGCGCGCCAGTTGATGCGCGACGGCTACGAGCCGGTGCTCAAGGAAGTCCCGCTGGTGTCTGCTCAAGCGCCCCGAGAACCTGACCGACTCACAGCGCATCAAGCTGCGCGACGTGCTGCGCTACAACCTCAAGAGCGTACGGGCCTACCTCTTGAAGGAATACTTCCAGCTGTTTTGGCAGTACGACTCGCCGGCCTGGGCAGGCAAATTCCTGGATCGGTGGTGCCAGGAGGTCATGCGTTCGCGCATCGAGCCGCTCAAGAAGTTCGCCCGTACCGTGCGCGCCCACCGCGAGTTGCTGCTGAACTACTTCCGCGCTCGCAAGGAGTTCTCCAGCGGCGTCATCGAGGGACTGAACAACAAAGCCAAAGTCACTATGAGAAAAGCCTACGGATTTCGCACCTTCAAAATGACGGA
Organism: Burkholderiaceae bacterium; assembly: GCA_038901875.1. Taxonomy (GTDB): domain Bacteria; phylum Pseudomonadota; class Gammaproteobacteria; order Burkholderiales; family Burkholderiaceae_C; genus JBCKPE01. The sequence goes on along the minus strand of JBCKPE010000061.1, from coordinate 564 downwards.
ACTCGCTCTATATCATGGGCTTGGCAAGCTTCCTGAGCCACAACTCGCCCACAGTTTTTACTAACGAACCGTATTATTAGCGGTGCGGCTGCACCGATTGCGCAGCGCATTGCAGCGTCGCCCCTACCGTGGAACCGGTGGCCAGCCGGCCTAGCATTTTCCTATCGAGTATCGCCTTGCCACCTCGAGTGAATGAGCCAAAACCCGGCGACCGCTTGCGCAAACGCATGCTGCGCACGCCGCGCGAGTCGTTGCCCTTTGATCTGCGCGCGCTCGAAATTTTTCTCGCCGTGGCGGAAACGGGGAGTTTCACCGAAGCCGGGAAGCGTCTCGGCCTGACCCAATCGGCGGTCTCGCAGACAGTCGGCCAGCTCGAGCGCCAATTCGAAGTGATGTTGATTGACCGCAAGCTCAAGCCGCCGGCCCTGACCGTCGCCGGCACCGTGCTGCGCAAACAGGCGCAGGCGCTCATCGAGGAAGCCCGCCGGATTGTATTGACGCTTCGGGAGACAGTCTCGGCCAAGCTGCCGATCCTGCGCATCGGCTTGATCGAGTCGTTGTTTC
>JBCKPE010000060.1:0-11652 GCA_038901875.1 Burkholderiaceae bacterium | reverse complement strand
TAGCGCAGCCAGATCGCCAGCGCGTTCATGCCCAGCGTCATCAGCGCCAGCACAAGGCCGGCCGCGGCCGCGTTTTGCAGGAAAGCGGCCTCCGGGCGCGAGGTCCAGTTGAACATCTGGATCGGCATCACCGTGAACGGCGAAAACAGCCAGTCGAACAGGCCCGCCGGCGGCTCCCCGGCGAACGGCGCGGGCGGCAGGAAGGCGATGAAGGTCAGCGCGCCGATGGTGATGACGGGCGCCGTCTCGCCGATGGCGCGCGACAGCCCGATGATGACGCCGGTCAGGATGCCCGGCGTCGAATAGGGCAGGATGTGGTGACGCACGGTTTGCCATTGGGTGGCGCCGCAGGCGTAGGACCCCTCTCGAATCCACTGCGGGATGGAGCGGATCGACTCGCGCGTCGACATGATCACGATCGGCAGGATCATCAGTCCGAGCGTCAGCCCGGCCGAGAGAATGCTTTGCCCCAAACCGAATGCGTAGACGAAAAGACCCAGCGCCAGCAGGCCGTAGATGATGGAGGGCACGCCGGCCAGGTTGCTGATGTTGATTTCGATGAATTGGGTGAACCAGTTGCGCCGGGCGTATTCCTCGAGGTAGATGCCCGAGGCGATGCCTATGGGCACCGCCACCGACGCGGTAGTCAGCATCACCAGCAGGGAGCCGACCCAGGCCGACAGGATGCCGGCATGCTGAGGCCGGCGCGAGGGAAAGCTGGTGAAGAAATCCGGATTCAGTCGTGGCACGCCGACGATGGCCATGTCCACGATCAGGGCGACCAGCGTGAGCACACCTACCATCATGGCGAGCAGGCCGACGACGCCGAACAGCATGTCCAGGCGCTTGTGGCGCCGGATCATGGTGCGCACGCTCTCGATGCTCGCGACGCTGGTCGTGGCTGCCGTGGAGTTCATTTAGTAAGCCTCGCGGAAGCGGCGGCGCAGCCACTGCCCCAGGATGTTGAACAGCAGCGTCACCGTGAATAGCGTCAGCCCGGCCGCGAAGATGGTCTGGTAGCCGATGCTGCCGTGCGGCAGGTCGCCCAATGCCACCTGCACGATGTAGGAGGTCACGGTTGCCGCGGGTTCGGCCGGATTGAACGTCAGGTTGGGCTGCATGCCCGCGGCCACCGCCAGGATCATGGTCTCGCCCAACGCGCGCGAGATGCCCAGGATATAGGCCGAGGCCACGCCCGAGAACGCGGCCGGGAACACGACGCGAATCGCCGTCTGAAAGCGCGTGGCGCCCATGGCATAGGAGGCCTCGCGCAGCCCCATGGGCACGGCGCGCATGGCGTCCTCGGACAGCGAACTGACGTAAGGAATGATCATGATGCCCATCACGATGCCGGCGCCAAGGAGGTTGAAGCCCGGCAATTCGGGAAAGAACCGCTGCAACAGGGGTGTGACAAATTGCAGGGCGAAATAGCCGTAAATGATGGTGGGAACGCCGCTGAGCATTTCCAGCACCGGCTTGACCACCTCGCGCACGGTCGAATCGGCAAATTCCGAAATGTAGATGGCGATCACCGTGCCAAGCGGGATTGCGACCAGCAGGGCCACCATCGAACTGGTGAGCGTTCCGGACAACAGCACGGCGATGCCGTAGCGTGCGTCCGAGAACAGCGGCGTCCACTGGGTGTCCAGAAAGAACTGCGAAAAGGACACCTGTTGAAAAAAACTCCAGGTCTCCGACAACAGCACATAGACGATGCCGAAGGTGGCGAATACCGAGACCGAGGCGGCAAGCAGAAGCACCATCTCGATGGCCTTCTCCTTGCGCCTGCGGCGGTTGCGCGAGCCGGCGAACGCCGACAGCGCACCCCGTGGGCCCGAGGCCGCAACTTGCTCGATGCTTGGCTCTGCCATGAGGCTCATGGTAGCGGATGCGCTGGCGGACAGAGGCTGGCCGCAAGCGGTGGCGGCTCTCCCCTCTCCCGGTGGATCCGCTACTTGGCGACCGTGGTCAGCTTGCTGTCCGCCAGCACGTCGTCGAACTTGACGCCCACTTCGGCACGGCCGGCGAAGATGGTGCCGGTCTTCATGCCGGCAACACGTCCCTTGCCCACTTCATAGGCCCTGGCCGGCAGCGGCACGTATTGCACTTCCTTGGCGGCCTTGGCGCCATGGGTCAGGTAGAAGTTCACGAACTCCCTGACTTCCGGCTTGGCCAGCGACTTGGTACTCACGTAAATGAAGATCGGGCGCGCCAGCGGCTGGTAGCTGCCGGCCAGCACGGTTTCCTCGCTGGGGCCGACCGGCGGCTTGCCCGGGCCGGCGATGATCGGCACCGCGCGCAGCTTGTCCTTGTTCTCCTGGTAATAGGCCAGGCCGAAGTAACCGATGGCGTTGACGTCGCGGGCGACGCCCTGCACCAGCACGTTGTCGTCCTCGGACGCGGTGAAGTCGCCGCGGCTGGCCTTGGACTTGCCGTTGATCGCCTCGGTGAAGTAGTCGAAGCTGCCCGAATCGGCGCCGGCGCCGAACAGTTTCAGCGGCGCGTTGGGAAAGGACGGATCGATCTGGTTCCAGTTCATCACCTTGCCCTGGGCTGCGGGCTCCCACATGCGCTTGAGCTGCTCCACGCTCAGGGACTTGATGAAGCTGTTCTTGGGGTTGACCACCACCGTCAAGGCGTCGAAGGCGACCGGCAGCTCGATGTAGTCGATGCCGACGGTCTTGCAATCGGCCATTTCGGACTTGAGGATCGGGCGCGACGCGTTCTGCACGTCGGTGTCGCCACGGCAGAACTTCTTGAAGCCGCCGCCCGTGCCGGAAATGCCGACCGTCACCTTGATGGCGTTCTTCTTGGACTTCTGGAAATCCTCGGCGATCACCTCGGTGACCGGATAGACGGTGCTGGAGCCGTCGACTTTGACCACCTGGGCGGTGGGCGAAACGCAGGCCATGCCAAGCAGCGCAAGTGGGACACAATGCAGAAGCGACTTGACGGGAAAACGAAAGCTCATGTAAGGCTCCTCAAAGCATTGATTCAAAAGGCCCGATGGGATGAAGCCCATCGCATGAGCAACTTTAGGGGCCGACTGTGACAGGCGTGTGACAGGAATGCCGCGGCCGGCGCTGCCAGGAAAATCAATCAAGCCATTTCTGCATGAATGTCGCGCTGCCCATCCCCGGATCGAGCTGGAAGCCGGCAAAGCCGATGCGCTGGTACAGACGCATGGCGCTCTGGTTGCCTTGCAATACCTCAAGGGTCAGTTTGCAGGCGCCACGAAGGCGCGCCAGTTCCTCCACCCGCTGCAACATGAGGCCGGCAACGCCGGCGCCACGGTGCGATTCAAGCACCACCACATCGTGCACATTCACCAGAGGGCGGCAGGCAAAGGTGGAAAAACCTTCGATGCAGTTGACCAGTCCCACGGCCTGGCGGCCGTCGTAGGCGATGACGCTGAACGCCTGGGCACGCGCCGCCAGCGCCGTCGGCAGATTGGCACGGGCAAAGTCGCTCAGGCCCTTGCCGCCACCGGCCGGATCGACGGCGTAGCAGTCGAGCAGTTCGACCAGCTCGGCCGCTTGCGCGGGATTGCGGTAGTCGACTTCTTCAACCCGGATGTTGCCTTGGTCATTCATGCCGGCAACACCTGTACGGCGCTGGCGGCGGCCAGCAGTCGATCGGCACAGGAGCGCGCCTGCGCCGCGTCGCGTGCCTCGACCATGATGCGTAACACCGGCTCGGTGCCGCTGGGTCGAATCAGCACCCTTCCATCCTGCCCGAGTTCCTTCTCGATCCGGGCAATTTCATCGGACAGTTTCCTGTTGGCGCGCCAGTCCTGTCCCGCGGCCAGGCGCACATTGACCAGAGTCTGCGGGAACAGACTCAGCTTCTGCAACTGTTGCGCCAGGGTCCGCCCACTGCGCACACAGGCCTGCAAGACCTGCAAGGCGGACACGATACCGTCGCCGGTGCTCTGCCGGTCCAGGATCAGCAGATGGCCGGACCCCTCGCCGCCCAGCAGCCAGTGATGCTGCAACAGCGCTTCGAGCACATAACGGTCGCCAACCTTGGCGCGGACGAAGTTGACCCGACGCTCACGCAACGCGACTTCGACCGCCATGTTCGTCATCAGCGTGCCGACCACGCCGGGCACGGGCTCGTCACGCGCGAGCCGATCATCGGCCAGCAGATAAAGCAACTCGTCGCCGTTGTAGAGGCGCCCGGCGGAGTCGGCCAGCAACAGACGGTCGGCGTCGCCGTCAAGGGCGATGCCGTAATCCGCGCGCTGCGCCAGCACCGTCTCCACCATGGCATGCGGGTGCGTGGCGCCGACCTCGTGGTTGATGTTCAGACCGTCGGGCGAGCAGCCGATCGCAATCACCTCGGCCCCCAGTTCGCGGAACACCTTGGGCGCGACTTGGTAGGCCGCCCCGTGCGCCGCATCGACGACGATGCGCAGCCCCTTGAGCGTCAGCTCGCTGGAAAACGTGCTCTTGCAGAAATCGCTGTAGCGGCTCAGCGCATCGTCAAGGCGGCGGGAGCGCCCCAATCCACTCGCGCTGGACCAGCGCGGCGGCTCGTCCAAGGCGGCTTCCACGGCACGCTCCCAGGCGTCATCGAGCTTGTTGCCATTGCCGCCAAAGAACTTGATGCCGTTGTCGGCGAACGGATTGTGGCTAGCGCTGATGACCACGCCCAGGCTGGCGTGCTGTGCCTGGGTCAGGTAGGCCACGCCGGGAGTTGGAATCGGCCCGAGCAGGACCACGTCGACTCCGGCCGAGTTGAAGCCCGATTCCAGCGCGGACTCCAGCATGTAGCCTGACAGGCGCGTGTCCTTGCCAATCAGCACCGTGGGACGCGGATCGGTCTGCTTCAGCACCTGTCCCACGGCGTGCCCGAGTCGCAGGATGAAATCCGCCGTGATCGGCGCCTCGCCCACCGTGCCACGAATGCCGTCTGTGCCGAAGTACCTTCTGTTCATTCTTCACTTTCCCTGCGATTGCGCGTCCTGCATGGCGCGCCAGACCCGTACCGCCTGCAGCGTCTCGGCCACATCATGGACCCGAAGTATCCTCGCGCCGCGTTCCAATGCAAGAAGCGCGGCGGCAACACTCGCCACCATGCGCTCCTGCGCGGGCAGACCGGTGGCGTGACCCAGTGAGGATTTGCGTGACCATGCGGTCAATAACGGCAGGCCGAGATCAAGCAATTCATCCTGTCTGGCCAGCAAGGCGAAATTCTGCCGCGGCGTCTTGCCAAATCCTATGCCCGGGTCCAGCACGACGCGGTTCCGGGCAATGCCGCGCTGCTGCAATGCATCGACCCGTTGCTGGAGAAAGCTGTGGACCTGGGACAGAACCTCGCCGGGATACTCCTCGCGCATCGGTTCGGCCTGCATGGTCTGGGGTTCCCGGTGCATGTGCATCAGGCAGACGCCAGCGCGCGGGAATGAGGCCAGGCAGTCCAGCGCTCCTGGCCGGCGCAGCGCCCAGATGTCGTTGATGACGTCAACGCCAAGGTCGAGCACCGCCTGCATGACTTCGGGCTTGTAGGTATCGACCGAAATCGGCACCCCCAGGAGCAAGGCGCCACGCACTACGGGGATGACACGGGCCAGTTCTTCGGCCAGCGGCAGCGGCAGTGCGCCGGGTCGGCTTGATTCGCCGCCAATGTCAAGGAGTTGGGCGCCGTCGCGCAGCAGCCTCTCGCAATGCGCCAGCGCGTTCGCCGCGACCGATCCGCTCTTGAAGAACGCGCCGCCATCAAAGAAGGAGTCGGGCGTGACGTTGACCACGCCCATCAACTGGGGCCGCTCAAGGTCAAGCTCGAACCGGGTTGTCTGCCAGATCATGGAACGGGCCGCACTCGCCATCTATCGGGGTCAATGCCCCGCCAGCAAGCCTAGGCCGTGGTGGGAGCGGGGGCGGTATCGACCGCTGGGGCGCTGCCGCTGCCGCCACCCGAGGGCGGCGCGCGCGGCACCCATTCCTTGGCTGGCCGAGGCTCCTTGCCCGCCATGATGTCGTCGAGCTGCTCGCTGTCGATGGTCTCCCATTCCAGCAGAGCCTTCACCATCGCATGCATCTTGTCGCTGTTGTCGACAATGAGCTTACGCGCCACGTCATACTGCTGGTCGATGATGCGACGGATCTCGGCGTCGACCTTTTCCATCGTGGCTTCGGACATGTTGGTGGTCTTGGTCACCGAGCGTCCAAGGAACACCTCACCCTCATTCTCGGCGTAAACCATCGGACCGAGCGCCTCCGTCATGCCGTAACGCATCACCATGTCACGCGCCAACTGGGTGGCACGTTCAAAATCGTTGCTGGCGCCGGTCGTCATCTGGTGCATGAACAACTCTTCGGAAATACGTCCCCCGAACAGCATGCAGATCTGATTCAGCATGTATTCGCTGTCATAGCTGTAGCGGTCCTGCGCCGGCAGGCTCATGGTCACGCCCAGCGCGCGTCCCCTGGGAATGACGGTGACCTTGTGCACCGGGTCGCATTTGGGCAGCAACTTGCCGAGCAGCGCGTGCCCAGCCTCGTGGTAAGCGGTGTTCTTGCGCTCGGAGTCAGGCATCACCATGCTCTTGCGTTCCGGGCCCATCAGAATCTTGTCCTTGGCCTTTTCGAAATCGACCATTTCAACGACCCGGCCGTCGCGCCGCGCCGCCATCAGGGCGGCTTCATTGCAAAGATTGGCGAGATCAGCGCCCGACATCCCCGGTGTTCCGCGCGCGATGACGGACGGATTGACGTCCTGGCCAATCGGAATCTTGCGCATGTGGATGTTGAGGATCTGCTCGCGGCCGCGTATATCGGGCAGCCCCACATAGACCTGGCGGTCAAAACGCCCAGGTCGCAACAGGGCAGCGTCAAGAATGTCCGGCCGGTTGGTCGCCGCGACCACGATCACGCCAAGATTGGTCTCGAACCCATCCATCTCGACCAGCATCTGGTTCAGCGTCTGCTCGCGCTCGTCGTTGCCGCCGCCCAGTCCGGCGCCGCGTTGCCGCCCGACCGCGTCAAGCTCGTCAATGAAAATGATGCAGGGCGCGTTCTTCTTCGCGTTGTCGAACATGTCGCGGACCCGGGCCGCGCCAACGCCAACAAACATCTCAACGAAATCGGAACCCGATATGGAGAAAAACGGCACCTTGGCCTCGCCCGATATGCCTTTGGCCAGCAGGGTCTTGCCGGTTCCGGGCGGCCCGATCAGCAGCAGGCCGCGCGGTAGGCGTCCGCCGAGTTTCTGGAACTTCTGCGGGTCCTTGAGGAAGTCAACCACCTCCTGGACCTCCTCCTTGGCCTCGTCGCAACCGGCGACGTCAGCAAAGGTCACCTGGTTACTGTTTTCATCGAGCATGCGCGCCTTGCTCTTGCCAAAACTGAAGGGGCCGCCCTTGCCGCCACCCTGCATCTGGCGCATGAAGTAGACCCAGACGCCGATCAGCAGCAGCATCGGCCCCCAGCTGATCAGCAACGTCATCAGCAGCGAGCCTTCTTCGCGCGGGCGCACGTCGAACTTCACACCGTTGGCCCTCAGGTCGCCGACCAGGCCGCGATCGAGAAAGGTGGCGGTGGTGCGCAGCTTGCGGTCATCGTTGGTGATGGCGACGATCTCGGTGCCGCCCTGACCTTCCTGAATCGTTGCCGACTTGATCCGGCGCGCCTGCACTTCATCGAGAAAATCCGAGTAGCCGACATAGCCGGTCGCCGCTGCGCTGCGGCTGTCAAACTGCTTGAACACCGTGAACAGCACAAGCGCAATGACCAGCCACACGGCAACTTTCGGAAACCACTGATTGTTCAAGCCAAGCTCCGGCAAGCGGTACCGAGGTACCAATGGGCGGCATTTTAAGCCCTGCCACCTGCGAAAAGCCGAATCAGGCCGGCAACGGCCACAAGCATTTCAAGGACTTGTGCCGCTGTGTCACCTCTGCTTCAGGTCATGCGCCAGGCCCCAGGTCCGGCATTCATTCAGGGCAATTCGCCGCCGCCCTGCTTGGGGCCGATGCCGACAATGAACGTTTCGGACGAGTTGGAGCGTGAAGCCTTGGGCTTGATCGGCTTCACGACGCGGAAACGATCCTTGAAGAGCCGAACCAACTGGCTGTAGCCGCTGCCATGAAAGACCTTGACGACCAGAGCGCCCTCGGGCTTGAGGTAGCGCTGCGCAAACTCCACGGCGAGCTCGACCAGGTGCGAAATGCGGGCCGAGTCGGCCGACTCGATCCCCGACAGGTTGGGCGCCATGTCCGAGACCACGGTATCGACCCTTTGTCCGCCCAGGCTGGCGGCAAGCTGCGCCAGCACCGAGGGTTCACGAAAATCGCCCTGGATAAACAGCACGTCCTCGACCGGCTCCATCGGCAGGATGTCCAGCGCCACGACCCTGCCGTTCAGTTGCCCGCTGGCCGCCCCCTGCGGCGCCAGCGCGCGCCTGAGGTATTGACTCCAGGCGCCCGGCGTCGAGCCGAGGTCCACCACCAGCTGGCCAGGTCGAATCAGGCCCAGGGTTTCGTCGATCTCCTTGAGCTTGTAAGCCGCGCGGGCGCGATAGCCCTCTTTCTTCGCCAGCTTGACATAGGGGTCGTTGACATGGTCGTTCAGCCAGGCCTTGTTCACCTTGCTGCTTTTCGTCCTGACTTTCATCGTTCCTCGATAATACGGTGATGCCCCAGCTTCAGATCAGCACCGCACAACGTCGCGAATTGCGTGCCCAGGCGCATCATCTTGAACCGGTGCTCATGGTCGGCAGCGACGGCTTCACGCAGGCGATCCGCAAAGAGGCCGAATCCGCATTGAACGCCCATGGGCTGATCAAGGTTCGTGTCTTTCTGGACGACCGCGCGGCGCGCGAGGCCCTGCTGCAAAGGCTTGCCGATGAGCTTGCAGCGGCCCCGGTGCAGCATATCGGCAAACTGTTGGTTTTGTGGCGTCCGCCGGTGCTGCCCGATCCGGCGCCGGACCCCGATCGCAAGCCCGGACCACGCGAGTTCAAGGTGCTGAAGTACAGCAGCCGTGGCGGACAGCGCCCCGAAGTGAAGACTCTGCGCGTGCTGGGCAATCAGCGCCTAACCTCGGGTGGCAAGGTGAAACGCGCCAAGCCCAAACAGACCAGCATCAAGAAAACCCTGAAAACCTGAGAAGGTTGAACGCGAAGGGCGCAGAGGTCTCGCGAAAAACGCGAAAGGAGAATCGAAGTTTCAGATATTTGTTTTGCGCCCTTTGCGCAATCTTCGCCGTGTTCGCGTTCAAAAGAAACTACAGATAGCGCACACCGACCACCTCGAAGCGTTTGACTCCACCCGGCGTCTGCACCACGGCGGTGTCGCCCTCGACCTTGCCGATCAGGGCGCGTGCAATCGGGCTACCGATATTGATCAGGCCAAGCTTCAGGTCGGCCTCGTCCTCGCCCACGATCTGGTACTTCACCGAGTTACCATTGTCCTCGTCGGCCAGTTCCACGGTGGCGCCAAAAACGATTTTTCCCTCGGCCTCCAGCGTCAAGGGATCGATGATCTGCGCTACCGCCAGCTTGCTTTCAACCTCGAGGATCCGGCCCTCGATGAAGCCCTGCCGGTGCTTCGCCGCCTCGTACTCGGCGTTCTCGCTGATGTCCCCATGCGATCGGGCCTCCGCAATCGCCCGGATCGCGGCCGGGCGATCGACCGACTTGAGTCGCTGCAGTTCGCTCTTGAGCTTTTCGGCGCCGCGTTTGGTAACTGGAATGGTCGTCATGGGTCAAAAAAACGCGCCGCCAGGGGACAGCCCAGGGCGGCGATCAAAGGTTGAATTATGCCTGCGGCGCCAACAGTTCGGCGTGCAACTCCTGCAGGGATCGGACCCCCAGATTGTCAAGGTAGGCCATGCCTTCGACTGCGGCCTCGGCACCGGCTAGGGTGGTGATGGTGGTGACACGCGCCAGCAGCGCCGAAGTGCGAATCTGGCGCGAGTCGGCAATCGCGTTGCGACGCTCCTCCACCGTGTTGATGACCATGGCAATTTCCCGGTTCTTGATCATGTCGACGATGTTCGGCCTGCCCTCGGTCACCTTGTTGACACTGGTACAGACGAGACCCGCCGCCGCCATGGCGGCCGAGGTGCCCTTGGTGGCGACGATCTCGAAGCCCATCCCGAGCAGGGAACGCGCCACCTCGACGGCACGGGCCTTGTCCGGATTCTTGACCGAAATGAACACCTTGCCGGAGCGCGGAAACAAGGTTCCGGCAGCGAGCTGCGACTTGACGAAGGCCTCGCCAAAGGTTTTTCCAATCCCCATGACCTCGCCGGTCGATTTCATCTCCGGCCCGAGGATGGTGTCGACACCGGGAAACTTGACGAACGGAAACACCGCCTCCTTGACGCTGAAGTAGGGTGGCGTCACCTCGGCCACGATGCCCTGCGCGTCAAGGGTCTGCCCGACCATGCAGCGCGCGCCAATCTTGGCCAGCGGCACGCCGGTTGCCTTGCTCACGTAGGGCACGGTGCGCGAGGCGCGCGGGTTCACTTCGAGCACATAGATCACGTCCTTGCCGTCAATGTTCTGGATCGCAAACTGAACGTTCATCAGCCCAACCACATTCAGGGCCCTGGCCAGAGCCGCCGTCTGCAGCTTGAGTTCGGCCACCGTTTCCGCTCCAAGCGAATACGGCGGCAGCGAACAGGCCGAGTCGCCGCTGTGCACGCCGGCCTGTTCGATGTGTTCCATCACCCCGCCAATGAAGGTGCGCTGCCCGTCGGCCAGGCAGTCAACGTCACACTCGATGGCGTCGTTCAGGAAACGATCCAGCAGCACCGGCGCGTCGTGCGAGACCTTGACCGCTTCGCGCATGTAGCGCTCCAGATCCCGCTGTTCGTGGACGATTTCCATGGCGCGCCCGCCCAGCACATAGCTCGGGCGCACCACCAGCGGATAACCCAGCGCGGCCGCCTTCTCCAGGGCATCGGCCTCGGTTCTTGCCGTCGCATTGGGCGGCTGGCGCAGCCCGAGCCTCTGCAGCAATTGCTGAAAGCGTTCCCGGTCTTCGGCCGCGTCAATCATGTCGGGCGAGGTTCCGATGATGGGCACGCCATTGGCTTCCAGGTCGAGCGCCAGTTTGAGAGGCGTCTGGCCCCCGTACTGGACAATTACGCCCAGCGGCTTTTCCTTGTCGACGATTTCCAGCACGTCCTCCAGTGTCAGCGGCTCAAAATACAGCCGGTCCGAGGTGTCGTAGTCGGTCGAGACGGTCTCCGGGTTGCAGTTGACCATGATGGTCTCGTAGCCGTCCTCGCGCAGCGCCAGCGCGGCATGAACACAGCAATAGTCGAACTCGATGCCCTGCCCGATCCGATTCGGGCCGCCGCCCAGCACCATGATCTTGCGCCGTGCCGTCGGTTCGGCCTCGCATTCACCGTGGCCCAGGCCCTCGTAGGTCGAGTAGAGGTAAGCGGTGTGGGTGGGAAACTCGGCGGCACAGGTGTCAACCCGCTTGTAAACCGGCCGAATGCCGAGTTCGTGGCGTTTGCGCCGGATCACGGCCTCGGTTGTCTTCAACTGGTGTGCCAGGCGCCGATCGGAAAAACCTTTCTGCTTCAGCCGCCAAAGTTCGCTCGTCGCAAGCTGGTCCAGGCTGGTGCGTTCAAGTTCCAGCTCGATTTTCACAATCTCCTCAATCTGGCTCAGGAACCAGGGGTCGATGCGCGT
>JBCKPE010000059.1:0-12014 GCA_038901875.1 Burkholderiaceae bacterium | reverse complement strand
TGAAAAGCTGCTGCCTCCGAAAATTCAAAGGACCGACCCAAATGGCCGTCGCACCGTGCCCGAGGGCCTGTGGGTCAAGTGCCCGAGCTGCGAGGCGGTGCTGTACAAGACAGATCTGGAAAAGAACCAGAACGTTTGTCCGACCTGCAGCCACCACCACCGGATTGGCGCGCGGGCTCGGCTCGACGCCTTTCTTGATGCTGAAGGTCGATACGAAATTGGCCAGGAAGTCCTTCCGATTGACCCGCTCAAGTTCAAGGACAGCCGAAAGTATCCGGAACGGCTGAAAGAGGCCCTGGAGAACACCGGCGAGACCGATTCGCTGGTCGTCATTGGGGGCTCAGTGCACGGCATAGGCATCGTTGCGGCATGTTTCGAGTTTGACTTCATGGGCGGCAGCATGGGCTCGGTGGTTGGCGAACGCTTCGTCCGTGGCGTCCATGCCGCGCTTGAACAGAAGGTGCCCTTCGTGTGTTTCACGGCAACGGGCGGCGCGCGCATGCAGGAAGGCCTGTTCAGCCTCATGCAAATGGCCAAAACCAATTCCGCGCTGACCCGCCTGGCCAAGAAGCGACTGCCTTACATCAGTGTCTTGACCGATCCGACCATGGGGGGCGTCAGCGCCGGATTTGCCTTTCTCGGCGACATCGTGATCGCCGAGCCCAAGGCGCTGATCGGATTCGCCGGGCCACGGGTCATTGAATCGACAGTGCGCGTGACCCTGCCAGAAGGTTTCCAGCGTGCCGAGTTCCTGCAGCAAAAAGGAGCAGTCGACATGATCTGCGACCGGCGGGAGCTGAGAAAGACGATCGCCAGCAGCCTGACCATGCTGCAAAGGCAGCCCGCCGAATCCCTGGTCTGAGGCAAGTGCCCCGGCGCCCACCGGTTCAGCGCAATATCGGTGGTAATACCCCAGCGACAAGAATCGCCGCAACCTGGAACAGCACGAGCAGGACCAGCGGAGAAATGTCGATCCCGTTGACACGTGGCAACAGTTGTCGCAGCGGCTTGAGCAGTGGCGCGGCGAGCCGCTCCAGAATGGCGCGAACCGTGTGCGACACCTGGATCCAGGACATGATGGCGTAGGCCAGCACGAGCAGGCTCAGTCCCGACAGGGCGAGTCGAACCAGCCCCAGCAAGGACCAGGCCGCCGCGAGCAGCCACAGGGGCGGTCCGCCCGCCATCCAAAGCAAAAGCAGGACCTTCACCAGTTGCAGCAGGTAGGCGCCCAACAGGCTGGCCGTGTCGAGTCGCCCAATTGCCGGAATCACGCGCCGCAATGGCAAAACCAGCCAGTCGGTCAGGGTGAATATCAGGGCGCCCAATGGATTGGAAAAACCGGTCTGCACGACCTGCATGTACATTCTGAGCAGACAGGAACCCGCAAGCAGTCCCACTGTGACGTCGAGCAAAAATGAGATAACCTGAAACAGCATGATGGCAAGTCCTGCGAGCGAGCACATGATAACGGGCAGCGTCTGGCGCGCATCACCTCTGCCGATCGGCTAGCGTAACGGCGGAGCCGACATGCAAGTGCCGCTTTTTCCCCTGGCGACCGTGTTGTTCCCGGAGGGGCGGCTCGACCTGCAAATATTCGAGGTTCGGTATCTGGACATGATCGGCCGCTGCTGGCGTTCTGGTGATGCTTTTGGCGTCTGCCTGCTGACCCGGGGTTCCGAAGTGCGGCGCGCGGGCCTGCCCGATGAGAGCTTTCACCCCTACGGAACCCTGGCGCTGATCGAGGAATTGGCCTCGCCCCGTCCTGGCCTGATGCTGATCCGCTGTCGAGGCAGCACACGTTTCAAGATTGTTGGCAGCCAGAAAGGCATCAACGGCGCCTGGAGCGCCGCCATCGAACCGGTTGCCGATGATCCTCACATCACGATACCTGAGCACCTGCGGAGCACCGCGGCTGGACTGAAACAGGTTCTCGCCCGCCTGGCATCCGGGCCGGACTCGACACAACATTCATCGCCATCGGATTGGCAATTCAATGACGCCGCTTGGGTCGCCAATCGCTGGAGCGAATTGCTTCCTCTTGACGCCACGGTTCGACAACAGTTGCTATCGCTGGACAACCCCTTGATTCGACTTGAACTGGTTACGGACCTGCTCAGGCAGGCGCCGCCTGGCAACGCGTAGGCACGCTGACTTTTGCCACGCGTCCGGCCGCACCGCAGCGGGCCATAGAATCCGCTGTCCCAGCCTGAATTGCAGCCAGGTTCGACCCGGCTGGAAGTTGTCAATTGCCCATGTCCGAATCCAGCGCCGTCCGGTCCCAGCCCGAAGAGAATCAGCTCATCGCCGAGCGTCGGGAAAAGCTGCGAGCCATCCGCGAAAAACAGGCGCGGGGCCAGGGCGTGGCCTTCCCCAACGATGTGAAACCGCAGGACCATGCGGCCGACTTGCAGCTCAGGCACCAGGGCGATACGGCCGAGCAGTTGAGCGACGCGCCGGTCTCGGCCTTTGTCGCCGGCCGCATGATGCTCAAACGCGTCATGGGAAAGGCCAGCTTTGCCACGCTGCAGGATGGATCGCTCGGACCGACCGGGGGCCGCATTCAGATCTACATCGCGCTTGCCGAAGTGGGCGAGCAGAGTTACGAGACTTTCAAGCATTGGGATCTTGGTGACATCGTTTGCGCCAGGGGTCGGCTGTTCCGGACCCGGACAGGCGAGTTGTCGATTTACGCCGTTGAAATCCGGCTGCTGACAAAAAGCCTGCGCCCGATGCCAGACAAGTTTCATGGCGTGCAGGATCAGGAGCTCAAATACCGGCAACGCTACCTGGATCTGATGATGGACGAGAAGGTGCGCAGGCGCTTTGTCGCGCGCAGCCAAACCATCAACGGCCTGCGTGAGTACATGGTTTCACACCAGTTTCTCGAGGTTGAAACCCCGATGCTGCATCCGATACCCGGGGGCGCCAACGCGCGGCCGTTCGTCACCCACCACAACGCGCTGGACCAGCAGATGTACTTGCGCATCGCGCCCGAACTCTACTTGAAGCGCCTGATCGTTGGCGGTTTTGAGCGGGTCTTCGAGATCAACCGGAATTTCCGCAACGAGGGGATCTCGGTCCGTCATAACCCCGAGTTCACGATGATGGAGTTCTATGCCGCCTACTGGAACTACCTTGACGTGATGGACTTTACCGAGGGTCTGGTCAGGGACGCCGTAGCTCGAGCGACTGGCGGCTTGAGCCTCAGCTATGGCGAACGCAAGGTGGACCTGGAAGCGCCATTCGAACGCCTGACGATCCGCCAGGCTCTGCTCAAGCATTCGGACGCGGGCGAGCATGTTGACAACCCGGATTGGCTGGCCTCTGCCCTGTCACGACTCGGCAAGTTAGACCACGAGGCACCGGGGAAGCGGCCCAGCCTGGGCACCCTGCAGGTGCGCTACTTCGAGGAGATGGTGGAAGAAAAGCTCTGGCAACCGACCTTCATCTGTGAGCATCCCGTCGAAGTTTCACCGCTGGCCCGCGCCAGCGACACAACGCCAGGCGTGACCGAACGCTTCGAGCTGTATGTCACAGGCCGGGAGATTGCCAACGGGTTCAGCGAACTGAACGACGCCGAGGACCAGGCCGCGCGCTTTCAGGCGCAGTCGCAGGCCAAGGATGGGGGCGACCAGGAAGCGATGTTCTTTGATCAGGATTTCGTGCGCGCGCTTGAGTACGGCATGCCGCCCACCGGCGGTTGCGGCATCGGCGTGGATCGCCTGATGATGCTGCTGACCGACAGCCCCAGCATTCGCGATGTCATCCTGTTCCCGGCGCTTCGATTCGAGGCTGGTCTGGCAGCGTCAGCCTTCAGGGGATGAGATCCAGCGCCTGGATGTATTCCGGCCGCAGCATCAGCTCGTCCCAAGGGTGGGCGGCGGTCCTGGGAAGGAGCGAGCGGCGTCGCTCGTCGCTGGCTTGCGATGCTGACCATTTGCCGCGCCTGAGCGCCTGTTTCAATTCGCGCAACAGGTCGTCCAGCGCCCCGTGATCGTCACCCGTTGCAGCAACGCTCTGATTGCAGAGCAGGATCATGTCGCAACCGGCCACCAGCGCCGCCAGCGCCGCGTCACAAAAGCTGACCATCCGGCCGTCCATGGTTCGGGCCCCCGCCATGGCCAGGTCGTCACTGAAAATCGCACCCTGGAAGCGCAGCTGGCCGCGCAGGATCTGTTCGAGCCATTTCTGCGAGAAACCGGCCGGGCGTTGATCGACCCTTGGGTAGACGACATGTGCCGGCATGACGGCGGCGAGCGACATGCTGAGCCATCCGTAGGGCGCGGCGTCCTCGGCCAGGATGGTTTTCAGGCTGCGCCGATCCACCGGTACCTCAGTGTGGGAATCGGCGCAAGCGTAGCCATGGCCGGGAAAGTGCTTGCCGCAATTGGCCATGCCTGCGCGCAACAGGCCATGGGTCAGGCTGTGAGCGAGCAGGCCGACGACCCGCGGGTCCCTGGCAAAAGCGCGGTCGCCGATTGCGCTGCTCTTGCCATGATCAAGATCCAGAACCGGGCAGAAGCTGAAATCAACGCCACAGGAGCGCAACTCCGAGGCAAGAACAAAGCCACAGGCGGTCGCGGCACGAATTGCCTGCATCGGCCCGGCCCCTTCCAGCCAAATTTCGCCGAGCGCGCGCATCGGCGGCAAATGGGTCATTCCATCGGACCGGAACCGCTGCACACGACCGCCCTCGTGATCGACGCAAATCAGCAGGTCGGCGCGGATCGCCTTGATGTCCAGACATAGTCGCAGCAACTGTTCGCGATTGCGCCAGTTTCGGCTGAACAGGATCAAGCCGCCGACCAGTGGGTGGGCCAGTCGGCGCCGATCCGCTCGGGACAATTCGGTACCGGCGATATCAAGAATGACGGGGGATTGCATCGCGTCAGGCTGCCAAGGATTCAACGACACAGAAACTTGCGGCGTAGTCGGATTCGTCGGTCACACTGACATGGGCCGTCAACTGACGCGCCGCAAACCACTCCGCCAAGCTGCCGTGCAGGATGACAAACGGCTTGCCGCTTGGCAGGTTGGCGATTTCGCAGGCGTGCCAACTCATTGGACTGCGCATTCCCAATCCAATCGCCTTGCTGAACGCTTCTTTCGCCGAGAAGCGCGTGGCAAGGTACTTGACGCCACGCTCGGGCCACCGTTGACTGCGTGCCACCCAGGTCGCGTACTCCGAATCAGAAAGAATCCTTCTGGCAAATCGTTCACCGTAACGACCCAGGCTCAAGCGAACTCGTCGCACATCGCAGATATCCGTGCCTATGCCATAAATCATTTCAGCCGCTGCCCTGCGCCTGCAGCCCCGGCATTGAAAGACAAGCAAGATAGGCTCTGACCGCCGCGAGATAGCCCATATCCAGCGCATCAGCGACCAGGGCGTGCCCGATCGACACCTCCAGCACGCCCGGAACGGTGCGCACAAACTTTTCGAGGTTGTCCCGATTGAGATCGTGCCCGGCATTGACGCCCAGACCCACTTGCTGCGCCCTAAGCGCAGTCGCCCGATGGTCCGCCAGCACCGACAACTCTAGCGCGGAACCGTGCGCGCGGGCGTAGCCTCCGGTATAGAGCTCGACTCGATCTGCACCGACTGACTGTGCCAGTTCCATTGATTGCGGAACGGCGTCCATGAAGAGACTGACCCTGACGCCAAGGGTCTTGGCCTCATCGATCAGCGGGCGCAGCCGCTCGGCATCCACAGCCAGGTTCCATCCGTGATCACTGGTCGACTGGCCTTCCAGATCGGGCACAAAGGTCGCCTGCTGCGGTCGCAGTGATCGGACCAACGGCATCAGATTGTGAAACGGATTCCCTTCAATGTTGAATTCCCTGCCAGGCCAGGATTTCAGCAGTTCAGACAAGTCATGCACGTCGCCGACCCGGATATGCCGCTCATCGGGACGTGGATGGACGGTCAAGCCATCGGCTCCCGCCTGCAGGCAGTGGATCGCAGCACGGACCACGCTCGGAATGCCAAGACTGCGTGAATTTCGAACCAGAGCGACCTTGTTCAAGTTCACCGACAGCTTGGTCGCTCCCCGGACTTGTGTTGCAGAGCTCATAGATTGCGCAGTTCCATCATCATGTCACGCGTCCGCAGGTTGACGCCCCCGCAATGGTAGTGCAGCATGGCGCGCAGCTGTGGCCGCAGCGCCTCGCGAACCGGCAGACAGGCCTCAAGCAGCGCCGGAAGACTCTCAGTCGCAGACAGTCCATCCTGCAGCATTTGCCATTCGGCACCGGCCAAGCCGTCATGCTCCGGCAACGGCGATTCACGCAGGCCGGATTCTGGTGCCAGGCGATAGCGGCCGTCGGGCGCCAACGGGGCCATGGTCGCGGTGAGCAGGTCCAGGGCCGGCAGGTGTCCGACGTCCCGCAGCAGCACCAGCTCAAATGCGCGCAGGCCGGCTTGCAGCCTAGCGCCGACTTCGCGCCCGATCATCCGTATCAATTCGGAGTAGCTGTCGAACAGCCGCTCATGGGGATCTTCCCGCGCCAACAGGCGCAACAGCAGTTCATTCACATAATAGCCAGTCAGCAGCACCTGCCCCGAGGGCATCACTTGCCCGCCGCTCCACTCGGCGGACTTCAGAGTGCGTACCTCGGCCTCGCCACCAAAGGAAAGGCGCAGCGGCTGCAGCGGCAGCAGGACCGGCCGCAAACTTGAGTGAGGCCGCTTGACGCCTTTGGCGGCCAGCGCAATGCGGCCAAAATGCCGCGTGAAGACCTCCAGGATCAAACTGGACTCGCTCCAGTCGTAGCGATGCAGGACGAACGCAGGCTCTTCCGGTGAGCGTTTCATGCGCTGCCGATCCCGGCCCAGCTTGCGTCACTCGTAGCCATAGGAACGCAGGCCGGCCTCATCGTCGGCCCAGCCCGATCTGACCTTGACCCAGATCTCGAGGTAGACCTTTGCGTCCAGCAAATGCTCGAGTTCGCGCCTGGCCGAGGTTCCGATCGATTTGATGCGCTCGCCACCATCGCCAATCACCATCGCCTTGTGCGAGTCGCGCTCAACAATAATGGTGGCCGCTATTCTGATCAACCTCTTCTGGCCCGGACCTGGGGCCTGTTCGTCAAACTGATCGAGCAGCACCGTTGAGGAGTAAGGCAACTCGTCCCCGGTAAGACGAAACAGCTTCTCTCGAATGGTTTCACTCGCCAGAAACCGCTCGCTTCGATCCGTCAGTTCGTCAGCGCTGTGGCGCCAGGCCTGTTCCGGCAGGTGCCTGGCACAGATCTGCAGCAGCCGCGCCACGTCCTTGGCATGTTTCGCCGACAGCGGGACATATTCCAGGAAATCGCGCTTGGTCTGCATCGACTTGAGCCAGGGCGCCAATTCAGCTCGCCGTTGCACTTGATCAAGCTTATTCGCCACCAACATCACGCGACGATGTTCTTTCATGAGCTCGAGCACCCTGGCGTCCGCGGCGGTAAATTTGCCAGCCTCGATCACGAACAGAATCAGGTCGACGTCGCTGAGCGTCGCCGCGGCGGTCCGATTCATTGACCGGTTCAGTGCGTTGCGATGGCGCGTCTGATAGCCGGGGGTATCAACGAAAATCAACTGGTCCCGCCCGAGGGTCCGGATCCCGCAGATGCGGTGCCGCGTGGTCTGTGCCTTGCGTGAAGTGATGCTGATTTTCTGCCCAACCAGAGTGTTCAGCAGCGTCGACTTGCCGACATTGGGCCGGCCGACGATGGCGATCATCCCGCATCGCTGCGGGCCGTTCTCGCTGCCAACTGGTGAATCGATCATGGTGACCAAGGGCCCGGGAAGCGCTCTGTCCTTAGCCGCTTCGCGCCAGCAGGGCGGCGAGCATCGCCGCCGCCGCCCCCTGCTCAGCGGCTCGGCGAGATGCGCCAATGCCGCGTTCGACCCGGGACAGCTCGGGTATCTCACACTCAACATCAAACACCTGCCGGTGCGCGACACCGGTTGTTGCCACCACCCGGTACAGCGGCAACCGGTACTTTCTGCCCTGCAGCCATTCCTGCAACTCGGTTTTCGGGTCCTTGCCGATGGCCGGCATCTGCGGCGTGATTTGGACACTCTCAAACAACCGATGCACCACTGCCTGCGCGCTCAGGTACCCGGCATCCAGGTAGACCGCGCCGATCAGCGCTTCGAGAGCGTCGGCAAGAATGGAGGGACGGGCACGCCCGCCCGAGCGCATTTCGCCCTCGCCGAGCCGAATTACTTCGGGCAACTCAAGCGCGAGCGCCAGCTGATGCAATGTTTCCTGCCGCACCAGGTTCGCTCGCACGCGCGACAGGTCCCCTTCAGGCAACACCTCCAGGCGCTGAAACAGCAGTCCTGCGACGGCCAGATTCAGGACTGAATCCCCGAGGAATTCCAGGCGTTCATTGTGGCTGGAAGAGAAACTTCGATGGGTCACGGCCCGCTCAAGCAGGCTCGCGTCCGAGAACTGATGCTGCAATCGTTGCTGCAGCGCGATCAGGCCACCATCCACGCTACTTGGACTTGCCCGAGTACTTCAGTGTCAGAAAGGCCGGACCGACCAGGGCAATTTCCCGCTGGTAGGCGAACGACACAACGTAACGGTCACCCGCCTTGGTCACCTCGATGTCCTTGCCCCGAATCGACTTGACGTTGTCAATGTCGGCGTTTTTGTCAAAACGGGCACGCACCTCGGCGACGGAGGTCCCTTCGCTGGCATTCTGGGCCGCTTTCTGAACCGCTTGAAACTCGATCGCGGTGGGCACCACCTGAGCCGCAATCACCCCGGTCACGGCGAGCACGCCGCCAACGAACAGCACCCCGATGAAGGACATTCCCCGCTGATTTTTTTTCAATCGCACATTCATGAAAACTCTCCTGTTCGCCCATCCGCAGTCAATGAAAGGATCCAATGCGTTTAAGGTTACCAAAATTCATCCAGACGAAAAAGGCCTTGCCGACAATATTCTGGTCCGGCACAAAGCCCCAGTAGCGGGAATCGAGTGAATTATCGCGGTTGTCACCCATCATGAAGTAATGACCCGGGGGAACTCGGCAAACGACGCCTTCGGAACTGAAACGGCAATTCTCAATCGACGGAAACTTTTCCGTCGGCGAAATGAAGCCAGGGCTCGAATCGTTGACCAGGACAAGGTGCTTTCGCTCGCCAAGTTGTTCCTCGAACTGCTTGAAATACCGCATGGCGTCCTCTTCAAAGAAGTCCGGCACTGCAGCGGTCGGTACCGGCCGGCCATTGATGCTTAACTGCTTGTTCAGGTACGCCACTTCATCACCTGGCAATCCGACCACCCGCTTGATGTAATCCAGACTCGGCTTGGGCGGATAGCGAAACACCATCACATCGCCACGCTGGGGTGCCTGCCCCTGGGTCAGCTTGCGGTGCAGCACCGGCAGGCGCACACCATAGTGGTACTTGTTGACAAGAATCAGGTCGCCCACGGCCAGGGTCGGAATCATGGAACCGGACGGGATCTTGAATGGCTCGAACAGAAAAGACCGCAGCAAAAACACCACCAGGATGACCGGAAACAGGCCCGCGGTCCAATCCAGCCACCAGGGTTGCTGCAACAGCCGTTGCCGCGCTTCGGGCGCGTCCGCGTCGACCTGGGTGATGCCCATCCTGCTGAGTTCGGCGCGACGCAGCAGCAGCGCGGCTTCCAGCTGCCGCACCGATTCCCGTCTTTGCGGCAGGAAATAAAACTGTTCGGCAATCCAGTAAACGCCGGTCACGAGGGTCGCCGCGAACAGCAGCAGGCCGAAATTTCCTTCCAGCATCCCCAGATACCAAAACAGGCCGTACCCGGCAAAGCAGCCGAGCAGAACGGCCGTTGCCACTTGCATGATTCGATTCATTGTTCGTCGACCTGCAGAATGGCAAGAAAGGCCTCCTGCGGCACTTCGACCGACCCGATCTGCTTCATCCGCTTCTTGCCGGCCTTTTGTTTCTCGAGGAGCTTGCGCTTGCGGCTAATATCGCCGCCATAACACTTCGCAAGCACATTCTTGCGCAGCGCCTTGATTGTCTCACGCGCAATGATGTTGGCGCCAATGGCGGCCTGGATGGCGACGTCATACATCTGGCGCGAAATGATCTTGCGCATCTTGGCCACGATCGCGCGGCCACGGTACTGCGCCTGACTGCGGTGCAGGATGACCGACAGGGCGTCGACCTTCTCGCCGTTCAACAGGATATCGACCCGCACCACGTCGGACGCGCGAAACTCCTTGAATGCGTAATCCATTGAGGCATAACCACGCGACGCCGACTTCAGTTTGTCAAAGAAATCGAGCACGATCTCGCCCAGTGGCATTTCGTAGGTCAGCACGACCTGCTTGCCGTGGTAGGCCATGTTGATCTGGACGCCGCGCTTCTGGTTGGCCAGCGTCATGACCGGGCCAACGTACTCCTGGGGCATGTACAGCCGCACCGTCACGATCGGTTCCCTGATCTCGCCGATGTGGCTCTGCTCGGGAATGCGCGAAGGGTTCTCCACCATGACGATCTCGCCGTCGGCCCTGAGCACCTGATAGACCACACTGGGGGCGGTCGTGATCAGGCTCTGGTCAAACTCCCGCTCCAGGCGCTCCTGAACAATCTCCATGTGCAGAAGTCCGAGGAAGCCACAACGGAAACCGAATCCCAGCGCCTGCGAGACTTCAGGCTCGTAATGCAGGGAAGAATCGTTGAGCTTGAGTTTCTCCAACGCGTCCCGTAGCGAATCGTACTGGCTTGCTTCGGTCGGATAGAGCCCGGCGAAGACCTGGGGCTGGATCTCCTTGAAGCCGGGTAACGCCTCCTTGGCCATCATTGCCATGCCAGCCGCGCCCGGGCGCGCGACGGTGACCGTGTCGCCAACCTTGGCCGCCTGCAACTCCCGGATGCCGGCGATGAGGTAACCAACCTCACCCGCCTCCAGCGACTCGCGCGGCTGATTCGCCGGCGTGAACACGCCCAGGCTGTCGGCGTTGTACTGCGCATCGGTCGCCATCAGCTTGATCGGGTCGCCCTTGGCAATGCGCCCGTCGACCACCCGCAGCAGCATCACCACACCGGCGTAGGAGTCATACCAGCTGTCGACAATCATGGCCCGCACCGGACCCGTTTCGACACCCCTGGGCGCCGGGATGCGCGCCACGATGGCCTCCAGAATCTCTTCAATTCCCTGCCCGGTCTTGGCCGAGCAGGGAATCGCGTCGGCAGCGTCAATGCCGATCACTTCCTCAATTTCCTTGCGCGCGTTCTCAGGGTCGGCCTGGGGCAGATCCATCTTGTTGAGCACCGGCACCACCTCAACGCCGAGATCCAGCGCCGTGTAGCAGTTGGCAACGGTTTGCGCCTCGACGCCCTGGCTCGCGTCGACCACCAGCAATGCGCCCTCGCACGCTGATAGCGAGCGAGACACCTCGTAGGAAAAATCCACGTGCCCTGGCGTGTCGATCAGGTTCAGGTTGTAGACCAGTCCGTCGCGCGCGGTGTAGAGCAACGCCGCAGTCTGTGCCTTGATCGTTATCCCGCGTTCCCTCTCGATATCCATCGAATCCAGAACCTGCGCCTGCATCTCCCTGTCGCTCAAGCCACCGCAGCGTTGAATCAGGCGATCCGCCAGAGTGGATTTGCCATGATCAATATGCGCAATGATCGAAAAGTTTCTGATGTGCTTCATCAAGGAGTAGCTTCAAGTGGTTGAATTTGAACGATGCGCCCAAGAAAAAAGGGCGCGTCGAGTGAGGACGCGCCCTGAACCAACAATCTTTGGCAACTGCGATAGCTGGAACTTCATTGTAGGGAAAAAGACCTCTTCCAGTGATCGAAACATCCTCAATCTTTGCTCGTTGCGACACTGCAACATGAAAGTTATAAACAGTTTATTCACAGTTTTCATTTGGCGACTTTGGACAAACTGTGCGCCATCTGTGGATGGCCCTGTCGACTCAGCCACCAATCCCACATCGTGGATTAGAACGATCGCGATATTACTTTTTCAACCGATGAGAAAGATCGATTCTACCCAGAATATAA
>JBCKPE010000058.1:0-12014 GCA_038901875.1 Burkholderiaceae bacterium | reverse complement strand
AACAATTTTTGCATTCGTATCCATTCTATCCGCCCCTATCGTCATGGCTGGTCCGTCCATGTTTGATAGAGAAGCAAAGGCACTTATTGAAGAGGAATGGAGTTCATCCAAGCATTTGGTACCAATCGGCGACTACACGGTAGTTCGCGAGGGATGGAATATTGAGAAGGGCTTGATTTCAAATGATCTCTACAACAGCCTTGTGGCATGGAGCAAGATAGGCGTAATTAGCATCGAGAGCGATAAGAAGTATGAAAACTTCAAGCAAGGGAAAGAGTTTAGTGTGAATCAATGGTTCCAAATGACCCAGCAAGGAGTTGTGAGAAAAATTTCGGTCGCACCAACTGACATCGGAAGAAAGTTTTTTGATCCCGCCAAGCCAAAGGTTCTATCAATCCCCACAGGGCGCTCCAGAGTTACAGACATCGCTAAGAACGAGGAACGAAAGAAAGGGATTGATGATTACCGGCTGATAATGGTTTCTTATGAGGTTGAGTGGAATCCACTTTACAAGCAACATGCGCAGATAATGGGTAATGCTTTGGCAGAGAAGCGAAAGGCAATTATGCTTTTTAAGTTTGACCCGTTTTCCAGCAAGTGGAATTGGGTTGCTGTGGACTATGCAAACGCAAACGAAGGCTTCAAGTCCGATAGGGTGGCTACCGCTCTTGGTCGCTAACGAGCAAGGTTAGATCGTGCTTGCCACGATCTGAACCGGTTGTTGGACGAGTCCGGGGTGTGAGGCAGCGGTGCCACTGCAAACAGCTTTTGTTGATTGCCCGGTCTGATGGTCCGGGAGGTGCCTTGGGTGCGCTGCAACTCACTGAGGCCAGGTGCCATTGCAGCGCCTGCGGTGTGCCCAGTGCGTTTTTAGCGTCAATTTCAAATCCTGCGCGATGATATGTCCGCTCCCGAGACGAGTGCTCCCCCAAACAGTGCGACGCCTGTTTTATCGGAGGGGAACGGGTTGCGCGATTTACAGCATCGCGACTCCGGCCAAGGTGCGCGCCAAGGAGCAGGCCATTCTGGCCGGCAAGTTCAGCGTCAAGGTTGACGATACCCAACCGAAATCGACCGCCAAGTAACACTGGCTGGAATCAGGCCACGCCGTTCTGCCCAGGGCAGGGCGGCGCGGCCTGTCTTTTATGAGCGACGTCGTTTTACGTCTGCAGCACGTCACCAAGCGCTTCGGCGACCTGGTGGCGAACGACGACATTTCGCTGGAATTGCGGCGTGGCGAGGTGTTGGCGCTGCTGGGAGAGAACGGAGCGGGAAAATCCACCCTGGTGTCGATCCTGTTTGGCCACTACGTTGCCGATGGTGGGCAGATCGAGGTCTTTGGCAAGCCTCTCGCCACGGGGCAGCCGAGAGCCGCGCTGGACGCGGGCATCGGCATGGTGCACCAGCACTTCACGCTCGCCGACAACCTGACGGTACTGGACAACGTGATGCTTGGAACCGAACCGCTGTGGCGCGGTTTTTCCCGGCGCGACGCGGCGCGCAGCCATCTGCAACAGGTGGCACAACGCTTTGGCCTGCCGGTGCAGCCCGATGCCATGGTCGGCAGCCTGTCGGTGGGTGAGCGCCAGCGTGTCGAGATCCTGAAGGCGCTGGTGCGCGGCGCCCGCATCCTGATCCTGGACGAGCCGACTGCCGTGCTGACGCCGCAGGAAGCCGAGGCCCTGTTTGCGACCCTGGGCCAGATGGTGGCGCAGGGCCTTTCCATCATTTTCATCAGCCACAAGTTGGCCGAGGTCCTGCGCGTCTCGAACCGGATTGCCGTGTTGCGTGGCGGCAGGCTGGTGGCCGAGGCCGCTGCCGCCGAAGCGACTGAATCGCAGCTTGCTTTATGGATGGTCGGGCATGAGGTTGCGCCACCGCAACGACGCCGTGCCGCTCGCGTCGGCGAGCCAGTTTGTGTGCTGGATCGGGTCAGCACGGCCTCGGGCGGGCGGGATCGCCTGCAGGATCTGTCGCTGACGCTGAGCAGCGGTGAAATCGTCGCCGTGGCCGGTGTCTCCGGCAATGGCCAGGTGGCGCTGGCCGACCTGCTCTGTGGCGTTCGCAAGTGGTCTTCCGGCAGCATACTTTTTCTTGGCCGCCAACTGCAGGGGTCGCCTGCCGCGCTGGTCGAGCAGGGCCTGGCGCGCATTCCCGAGGACCGGCAAGCCACCGCCCTGGTCGGTGACCTCCCGGTGTGGGAAAACGCCGTGTCCGAGCGCTTGCGCAGCAATCACTTCTCGCGGCCGCTGCTCGGTCTGCGCTGGGTCAGGCGTGGCGCCGCGCAGGAGTTTGCGCGCCGCGTGATCCAGGCCTTCGATGTCCGTGGCGCCGGCCTGCATACGGCGGCGCGTTCCCTGTCGGGCGGCAACATGCAAAAACTGATCCTCGGTCGCACCCTGCTTGCCCCCGATGGCAAGACGCCGCGGCTGATCGTCGCGCACCAGCCGACCTGGGGCCTGGACGTGGGCGCCGTGTCCTACGTGCAGCAGCAGTTGCTCGACGCGCGCGACGCCGGTGCGGCGGTGTTATTGATTTCGGATGATCTTGACGAAGTGCTGATGCTCGGAGACCGCGTTGCGGTCATGCATCAGGGCCGGCTCAGCGCCGCGCGAGCGACCGAGAACTGGACGCGCGAGAGCCTGGGCCTGGCCATGGCCGGCGCCGGCGCCATGCAGGAGGCCCGCGCATGAGGCTTGAGAAACGCGGCGCAAGCTCGGCCTTGGCCATGCTGTTGGCCCCGGTCGCGGCGGTACTCTTCACCCTGTTGATCAGCGCGGCGTTGGTGCTCTGGGCCGGCGCTCCGGTGGGCCGGACCTACGAGGTGATGCTGCTCGGCGGCTTCGGTTCGGTCTTTGCCTGGAGCGAGACCCTGACGCGCGCGGTGCCCCTGATCCTGACCGGACTGGCGGCCACGGTGGCGTTCAAGGCCAGGCTGTTCAACATCGGCGGCGAAGGTCAGTTGTTTGCGGGCGCCATTGCGGCAGTCGTGGTCGGCGGCATGCACGGCGGCGCCGAGTTGGCGGGCCCGAGCTGGCTCATGTTCGGCCTGATGCTGGCGGCGGCAGCGCTCGCCGGCGCGCTGCTGCTGCTCGGGCCGGCGCTGCTGAAATCGCGCCTGGGCGTGGATGAAGTGGTGACGACCCTGTTGCTTAACTTCATCGTGCTGCTGGGCGTATCGGCGCTGCTGGACGGTCCGATGAAGGATCCGCTGGCGCTGGGTTGGCCGCAAAGCGTGGCGCTGGCGCCGGAGCTGGAATTTTCACGTCTGATCCAGGGAACACGCCTGCATACTGGTCTGCTGCTGGCCTTCGGACTGGCGCTGGCGCTCTGGGTCCTTTTCAAGTACAGCGTGCTCGGTTTTGACATCCGCGCCACTGGCGCCAGCGCGAAGGCAGCGGCCTTCGCCGGTGTCCCCGCCACGCGCACGCTGGTCTGTGTTGCCATGCTCTCGGGCGCCCTGGCCGGCTTGGCCGGCGCGATCGAGGTCGCCGGACGGACCAGCTACGTGACGCTGGACATGTCGCCAGGTTACGGCTACAGCGGCATCGTGATCGCCATGCTGGCCGGGCTGCATCCGCTGGGCGTGGTGGCGGCCAGCATCTTCGTCGCCGGTGTGCTGGTCGGCGCCGACACCATGAGCCGCGCCGTCGGCGTTCCCACTTACATCGCCGACGTGATCGTCGCCACCTCGCTGATCGCCGTGCTGGTGGCGACGCTGCTGACGCAGTACCGCATCCGTTTCTCCGCGCTGCGCCGATGAACGAGATCCTTGCCATGCTGGGGCAGGAGGCGTTCTGGATCGCCACGCTGCGCATCGCCACGCCGCTGATCCTGGGCACGCTCGGCGTGTTGCTGTGCGAGCGCGCCGGCGTGTTGAACCTGGGCATCGAAGGGATCATGGTGGCCGGCGCCTTCACCGGCTGGCTCGCCGTTTATGCCGGCCTGCCGCTCTGGGGCGGGGTGGCCGTGGCGGCGCTGTGCGGCGCGGTCTTTGGTCTGCTGCATGCCTTCCTGACAGTCGCGCTGGCCCTGTCGCAGCATGTCTCCGGCCTCGGCATCACGTTGCTGGCCACCGCGCTCAGCTATTTTGCCTACCGCGTCGGATTTCCCAAGGTCAGCACGCCGCCGACTGTCACCCCGTTTGCCGAGATGAGTGACCTGGGCATCCCGGTCCTGAGCGGGCAAACGCCGCTCACCCTGCTCGCGCTGTTGCTGGTGCCGCTGCTGAGTTACCTGCTGTACCGCACCCCAGCCGGGCTGGCGCTGCGCATGGTCGGCGAGAACCCGCAGGCCGCCGAGGGGCAGGGCGTTTCGGTGGCGGCCACGCGGACAGCGGCCATCGTTGCCGGCTCGGCCCTGATGGGTATTGCCGGATCGTTCCTGACGCTGGCCGCTTTCAATGCGTTTTTCTTCAACATGATCAATGGCCGCGGCTGGGTCTGTGTCGCCCTGGTCGTCTTTGCTTCCTGGCAACCGGGCAAGGCGCTGCTGGGCGCCATGCTGTTTGCCATGTTTGACGCCCTGCAACTGCGCCTGCAGCAGTCGGGGTCGGCCACGCTGCCGTACCAAATCTACCTGATGCTGCCCTACCTGCTGTCGATCGCCGCACTGGTTTTGGTGGCACGCAAGGCGGCCTATCCGGCGGCCCTGATGAAACCCTATCGAAAGGGCGAGAGATAGAGTAGTCTGTCCATGCGGGGATAGGCTGCGGCCTGCCTGCCGCGCCCCGGACGCGCATATCATTGTCCGATGCAAACCTGGAACAGGAGGCTCCCATGAGTCAAGCAATTCTTGTTCGCGGCGGTACGGTGGTCAACGCCGACCGCGAGATGAAGGCCGACGTGCTGTGCATCGACGGCAAGGTGGCCGCGGTCGGCGCTGCGCTGGCCGATCAGGCGCCCGCCGGCACCCAGACGCTCGACGTCTCGGGTCAGTACGTCATGCCTGGCGGCATCGATCCGCATACCCACATGCAACTGCCCTTCATGGGCACCGTGGCGGTTGATGATTTCTTCAGCGGCACGGCGGCGAGCCGGACCATCACGGTGAAGAAGCAGTTCTCCAAGGGCGACTTCGACATTTTTGAAGGGCGCCAAGTGAAAGGAGTTGCGAGCCACACGCTGAGCCAGGGCAATCTGGTCTGGGTCAAGGGTGACCTGCGCGCTGTCAAGGGCGCGGGTCGTTATGTCGAGCGTCCGGCCTTTGGCCTGAATTTCGAGGCCTACCAGAAGCGCGCCGAACTGCTGCGCCCAACGGCGGTTGAGCGCTGATCACAGCGCATCCCAGGCAACGGCGCCACGTCGCACAGGTCAAGGAAAAACATCATGAGTGCTGTGCTTCAAGAGAACCCGCGCGTCGACAGTTTGCGCATCAACGGCGAGCGGCTCTGGCAGTCGCTGATGGAACTGGCGAAGATTGGCGCCACGGCCAAGGGTGGCGTCTGCCGGCTGACGCTGACCGACCTGGACCGGCAGGGCCGCGACCTGGTCAGCCGCTGGGCGCGCGAGGCCGGCATGACCGTCACCATCGACAAGATCGGCAACGGCTTCATGCGCCGTGCCGGCCGCGACAACAGCCTGCCGCCGGTCGTCACCGGCAGCCATATCGACACCCAGCCGACCGGCGGCAAGTTCGACGGCAACTACGGCGTGCTGGCCGGCCTTGAAGTGGTGCGCACGCTAAACGACCATGGCATAGAAACCGAGACGCCGATCGAAGTCGCCTGGTGGACCAACGAGGAGGGCTCGCGCTTTGTGCCGGTGATGATGGGCTCGGGCGTGTTCGCCAAAGCCTTCACACTGGAGCATGCCTACGCGGCCAGGGACCAAGCCGGCAAGTCGGTCAAGGAAGAACTCGAACGCATCGGCTACCTGGGCAGCGAGGAGCCCGGCGCGCACGCCATAGGCAGCTACTTCGAAACGCATATCGAGCAGGGCCCGGTGCTGGAGGATCACGACATCACCATCGGTGTTGTCACAGGTGTGCTTGGGATCCGCTGGTTCGACTGCAGCGTGACCGGCATGGAGGCGCATGCCGGCCCGACGCCGATGGCGCTGCGCAAGGACGCGCTGCAGGTGTCGGCCAGGCTGATGCTTGAAGTCGTGGCCTGCGCGCACCGGCACCCGCCGCATGGGCGCGGCACGGTCGGCATGGTCCATGTGCACCCGAACAGCCGCAACGTCATTCCGGGTCAGGTCAAGTTCTCGATCGACCTGCGCAACGCCAGCGATGCCCTGTGCGACGCCATGGAGGCCGACATCCGCGCCGTCGCGGCTCGCTTGAGCGCCGAGAGCGGGCTGCCGATCCAGATCGAGCAAGTGTCGGCCTACCCGGCCCAGGCGTTCCACAAGGACTGCATCGCCGCCGTCGGGCGGGCCGCGCAGAAGCTCGGTTACAGCAACATGCCTGTCGTGTCGGGCGCCGGGCACGACGCTGTCTACATGGCCAGGCTGGCGCCGGCCGGAATGATCTTCATCCCGTGCAAGGACGGCATCAGCCACAACGAAATCGAGGATGCCAAGCCGGAGCACATCACGGCCGGCTGCAACGTGCTGCTGCATGCGATGCTGGAGCGCGCCGGCACCTGAGCGCGGCGGCGGTCGACCCGCCATGGATACTTGGAAAGTGATGGATGCAGTTGACGAATGAGCAGGAGGGCGAGCGCGCCCTGGCGGTCGAGGTCCGGGGCGCGAGCCTGGTGTTCAACGCCGCCGATGCGCCGGTCCATGCGCTCAGCAACATCGACCTGGCGATCAGGCCGGGCGAGTTCGTCTCGCTGATCGGCCCTTCGGGCTGCGGCAAGACGACGCTGCTGCGGGTCATTGCCGATCTCGAGCAGGTCAGCTCCGGCGAGGTGCGGGTCAATGGCGTGAGTCCGCATGAAGCGCGGCTGGCGCGGGCCTACGGCTACGTGTTCCAGGCGCCCGCGCTGTTTCCCTGGCGCACCGTGCTGGCCAACGTGCAGTTGCCGCTGCAGATCCAGGGGCGCAGCGCGGCGGACAGCCGGGCCATCGCCATGGAGCAGCTCGCCCGCGTCAATCTGGAAGGTTTCGAGCAGAAATACCCCTGGCAGTTGTCGGGCGGCATGCAGCAGCGCGTTTCGATCGCGCGTGCCCTGTCGTTCGAGCCGCGCATCCTGATGATGGACGAGCCGTTCGGCGCGCTCGACGAGATCACGCGGGACCGGTTGAACGAGCAGTTGCAGCAACTCTGGCTGCGCGAGCGCCGCACCGTCGTGTTCGTCACGCACTCGATTGCCGAGGCCGTGTACCTGTCAACACGCATCATCGTCATGTCGCCGCGGCCCGGGCGCATCGTGCGCGAGATCGATTCCACGCTGCCTGACGCGCGGCATCTGGGCCTGCGCGACTCGCTTGCCTTCGTCGAACTGGCGCATGCGGTGCGCGAGGCGCTGGCGCAGGGTCACCATGAGTGAAGCCGGCCTGCGTCCCTGGCTGTGGCGCGGTTCCGAACGCGGCCTGCCGATGCTGGTGGTGCTGGCCTGCGTTCTGCTGCTCTGGTACCTCGGAGCGTTCCTGCTCAACGCCGAGGGCGCCATCGAGCGGGTGCTGGCGCAAAAATTTGCCGACCCCGGCGACTGGGGCTGGCGTGACCTGCTGGCCGCCACCATGGAGATGCAGCGCCCGGTGTTGCCATCGCCGCATCAGGTGGCGCTGGACCTGTGGTCGAGCCTTTTCGACTGGCCGCTGGACTCGCCGCGCAACCTGTTGTTCCATGTCGCGGTGACAGCCGAGTCGACGCTGGTCGGATTTGTCCTGGGCACGCTGCTCGGCCTGGTGCTGGCCGTGTGCATCGTGCACTCGCGCAGCCTGGACCGCGCCATGCTGCCGTGGATCGTCGCCTCGCAAAGCGTGCCGGTGCTGGCGATCGCGCCGATGGTGCTGGTGATTCTGGGCACGCTCGGCATGTCCGGCGTCGCGCCCAAGGCGGTGATCGCCATGTACCTTTGTTTTTTCCCGGTCACGGTGGCGATGGTCCAGGGCCTGCGCTCGCCGCAGGTCATTGAGACCGAAATGCTGCATACCTATGCCGCGAGTCGCTGGCAGGCGCTCTGGCTGCTGCGCCTGCCCGCCGCCATGCCCTTCCTGTTCCCGGCGCTGCGCGTGGCGATCGCCGCCGGTCTGGTCGGCGCCATGGTTGCCGAGCTTCCGACTGGGGCGCAGGCAGGGCTTGGCGCCCGCCTGTTGACCGGCTCCTACTACGGCCAGACCGTGCAGATCTGGTCGGCGCTGGTGATGTCGGCCTTGCTGGGACTGCTGCTGACGTCTTCGGTCGCGGCGCTCGAGCACTTTGCGCTGCGGCACCGGAGGCAGGCGTGACGCGGCTGTTCGACGCTGGACCTCGCGCGCCGCGGACGCCGTCTCGCGTCGCCTCCTTTGTGCTTGCCACGTTGATCTGCGGCGCTGCCTTTTCAATGCTGCCGGTGGCGCAGGGCGAGGTCGAGCCCGGCCCGGGTTTTGTCGTGGCGCTGCTGGTTCTGCTTTTCTTCGCCGTCGCCGGCATTCGGCAGTTGGCCGCGCTGGACGGGCACAGGTTTTATGCGCCTTTGACGGCGACGCTGTTCGGCATCTGGGTGGTCTATTTCTGGCAGGTTCTTGTGGTGGCGTTCGAGGTGCCACGGGTGCTGTTGCCCGCGCCCTGGCAGATCGTCGCCTCGCTCATCGAGCACCTGCCGACGCTTGGGCGCGACTTTGTGCAGACCGTGCTCAAGGCCGTGCTGATCGGTTGGGCGCTGGGCTCCGGGTTGGGGTTCGCCGTCGCCGTGGCGATCGACCGATTGCCGTTCCTGCAACGCGGCCTGCTGCCGTTGGCCTCGCTCACCAGCACGGTGCCGCTGGTCGCGGTGGCTCCGATCACGGTGATGTGGTTCGGCTTCGACTGGCCGTCCAAGGCCGCCGTCGTGGTGCTGATGACCTTCTTTCCGATGCTCGTCTCCACGTTGGCCGGGCTGCAGGCGTCGAACCGGATCGAGCGCGAACTGATGTACAGCTACGCCGCAAGTTACTCGCGCACGCTCTGGTCGCTGCGGCTTCCGGTGGCCGTTCCCTTCATCATTTCCGCCCTCAAGGTGAACGCTTCTCTGGCGCTGATTGGCGCCATCGTGGCCGAGTTTTTCGGCTCACCGACCTTCGGTCTCGGGTTCCGAATTTCGACCGAAGCCTACAAGATGAACATGACGCTGGTCTGGGCCGCGGTGGTGGTGGCGGCGCTGACCGGTTCGGTGATTTACGCGCTGCTGGTGCGAATCGAACGGCACGTGGCGTTCTGGCATCCATCGGTTCGGGGTTCCAAATAAGCGCGATTGCAGGTTTCTTCCAATAGAAGTTTCCGCTTCGCTGGTCTAGTCTGCTCGGCGTGCCGTATGGGGACGGCTATGTGCAGCGTGCACTGGCCGCCAGCCGGCTCGGCACGCGCCTGCTGGGCCGCAGCATTGGCGAATGGATCGATATCAGGAAGCCTGAAAACTTTCTGGGTCGGGAGATTGGCGTCATTGCCGGAACGCGCAGCAGGGGCCTTGGACGCCTGGTGGCGCGCGGCCTGCCCGAGCCCAATGACGGTGTGTTGGTGACGGTCGCCGAAACTGGCCTGGCGGCGGCGCGTGACCGCATCGCGCTGCCGGTGAGCCACAGCGGCATGTTGTGGTCGCGCCGCGTCGCGCATCAAACCGGCGCGCTCCCCCGCAGCGGCGCGTTCGATCGCCGCGAGGGCGCGGCCTGACATGGGGTGCCGGCGCCTGCTTTGCCTGGCGGCATTGGTGCCTTTGCTCGCCGGTTGCGCCCATCTCGATTACTACGCGCAGTCGATCAGAGGGCAGATCATGGTGATGTGGGCGCGCGAGCCGATCGCCCGCGTGATCGCCGATCCGGCGACGCCGCCGCAGCTTCGGGCAAGGCTCGAGCGCGTGCTGGCGATCCGCGATTTCGCAAGCCGCGAGCCTAAGCTCCCGGACAACGAGAGCTACCGCAGTTACGCCGACGTGCGGCGGCCGTTCGTGGTGTGGAACGTGTTTGTCTCGGGCGTGCCCGCCTATTCGACGCTCGGCTGGTTCGACGATCCGGTGCTGAATACCTTCGTCAATTACCCGGAGCCCGTGCTCGCGCGCCTGATCCTTCACGAGCTTGCCCACCAGCGCGTGTACGTGAAAGACGACACCGAGTTCAACGAGTCGTTCGCGGTTGCGGTCGAGCACGAAGGGGTCAGGCGCTGGCTCGCGCGCCACGGCGACGTGAAGCTGAGCGCGGATTTCGCGCTCGCGCAGCAGCGCCGCGTGCAGTTCCAGGCGCTGGTGCTCGAGTACCGCGGACGGCTCACCGCCTTGTATCAATCGGGCATCGCGCCGGCGGATATGCGCGCGCGCAAGGCGCAGGCCTATTCCGGGATGCAGCGGGATTACGAGGGGCTCAGGTCGCAGTGGGGCGGATTTGCCGGCTACGACCGGTTTTTCAAGGAACC
Source organism: Burkholderiaceae bacterium (assembly GCA_038901875.1). Taxonomy (GTDB): domain Bacteria; phylum Pseudomonadota; class Gammaproteobacteria; order Burkholderiales; family Burkholderiaceae_C; genus JBCKPE01. The sequence continues at coordinate 1,538 of JBCKPE010000058.1, read as the reverse complement.
CAACAGCGCGCATCTGGCTTCGGTCGCGATTTACACGGTGCTCGTGCCGCAGTTCGAGCAATTGATCGCGAAGCACAACGGCGATCTGGCCGCGTTCTACGCCGAGGTCGAGGCGCTTGCCGCGCTGGGCAAGGCGGAGCGTGCGGCGCGGCTTGCGGCCCTTGTGGCGCCCGGGCGCCAGGAGCCGTTATAAACGTTGTTCGTGGTACGTGTCTCGTGGTTCGATAGCGTTCACGGGCGAGGAGCCGTTACAATTTCCATGGCCATGCACGAGGAGGATTCCATGAAGCTAACCAGTTCCAGCATTCAGAACGACGGCAAAATTCCTGCTGAATTCGCGTTCTGTGCACCGGATCCCAAGACCCACGTCACGCTGTCGGGCAACCGCAATCCGGATCTGGCGTGGAGCGATGCACCGGCGGGCATCCGCTCGTTCGTGCTGCTCTGCCACGATCCCGACGTGCCGGGCAAGCCCGATGACGTCAATCAGGAGGGCCGCACGATACCGGCGACGCTGCCGCGCATCGATTTCTACCATTGGGTGCTGGTCGATCTGCCGGCCGACGCGCGGTCGATCGAGGCGGGCGAGTTCTCCGACGGCGTCACGGCGCGCGGCAAGCCGGGCCCGGATGGCCCGCGCGGCACGCGCCAGGGCATCAACGATTACGCCGCCTGGTTTGCGTCCGACAAGGACATGTCGGGAAACTATTTCGGCTACGACGGCCCGTGCCCACCGTGGAACGACACGATACCGCACCACTACGTGTTCACGCTCTACGCGCTCGATCTCGCCAAGTGCCCGGTGAGCGGCACGTTCCGGGGCCCCGACGTGCTTGCCGCGATCGGCGGCCACGTGCTCGCGCAGGCGGCGCTGACGGGTGTCTACAGCCTGAATCCGGAAGTCAAAGTCTGAGCAGGCGAATTGACCGGTCGCATTGACGCCCTGTTGTTCGATCTCGGGGGCGTAATCCTTGAAATTGATTTCAACCGGGTGTTTGAGGCATGGGGCGCTCATTCGGGGGTTCCGGCAGCCGTCATCAGGTCGCGGTTCCGGTTTGATGCCGTCTATGAATCCCATGAACGCGGGCAGATCACGGCGCCCGCCTATTTCGAATCGTTGCGTGCCTCCCTGGGCATCGACATCTCCGACGCGCAATTCACGGCAGGATGGAATGCGATTTTCCGGGGTGAGGTTCCCGGCGTCACGGCGCTGCTCAGACAATTGAAAGAACGCCTGCCGCTGTACGTTTTCAGCAACACCAATGCGACGCATCACGCGTACTGGGCCCGGGAATTCGCCGGCACGCTGGGTTATTTTCAAAACGTGTTCGTGTCGTCCGATCTGGGCCGGCGCAAGCCCGAGCCGGAAGCCTTTGCGGCGGTGGCGTCGGCAATCGGCATGCCGTTCGAAAACATCCTGTTTTTCGACGATACGGACGAAAACGTGTACAGCGCAAGGCGCCTCGGCATGCACGCGGTGCACGTGACATCCGTTGCGGATGTCAGGAATGCGCTCGGGAAACTCCAGATTCCGTCAT
>JBCKPE010000057.1:0-13361 GCA_038901875.1 Burkholderiaceae bacterium | reverse complement strand
GGCCCAGTCTTGCGGTCGGGACAACGCAAATCAATCCTACGCCTTCGAGGCCCTGACGGTCCACTCGATTGCGCTCAGCGTGAATACGCGGGGATTTGTGAAGGGATTTCGGAACCGGTCTTGGCAGAAGTCTTGCCGTCAGGGCGCATCAAGTCCCGAAAGGGTGATCGACAGCGATCACAGCGCCATGCGCGAACAGCGCGCCAAGCGTTGCCGACAGATCGAATCCGGCTTGCTGCTGCAAGGCCAGGGCCGCCGCTTCACCCAGCGACAAGCCGACGAAAATCAGCAGGCCAGACGCAAGCCACCTCAGGTGAACCGATAAAGGCGAGAGATTCACGCTGAAATCACCATCGAGAATCGCGGCGGTCACAGTCGTGTCAGACTCCTTAATCACCTAGAACACCCAGGTACCGAACCTCAGACGTCGGGCGGAAAAACCCCAACCTTCCGTTAGGCGCGGCTCCAGATTCTTGGCCGAACGTGCTCCATCTGTCATGGCAAATGTGTAGGTGCCGACGTAGATTCGACCAGGGGCGCCAATCTCGACTGACCAGGGACCATCGAGCTACAACCGGCACCAATCCTCACATATCGCGATTCCAGGGGTGGTCACTGATTTTCGGCACCACTGGTCGAATTGGCATCGGCGGCAACACATACATCCACATTCGGCTCTCCCAACAGGCTTACCACGGTACAGCGACCGTTCTCCGCCTGTTCAGCGCCCGAAAATTCCGCGCAAAATGTTCAAAGGCGATGCGCCCTGGCCCCCGCCCGGTGCGCCTGATTCGGCCGGGGCCGGGCTTGGCTTGGCGCTGCCGCGACTGTCCGACGCGCCAGCGTCCGACATGCCGAGAACGGCACTGGCCACCGATTTCACGCGCACTTTGGCGGCCCAGACCGGCTCCCACGGGGCGGTCAGGTTGGCCGGCCGCGGCGGGTGGGCCAGGTTGATCTCATTGCCGTAGGCGATCACCCGCAGCATCGCGCCCTCGGCGCCCAGCACGCCTTTGGGCACGGTGCAGGTGCTGGTGGATGGCGTGAGAAGAACTTTCTCGCGCAGCCAGTTGTCAACCGCCACGTTGGTCTGGTAGTCCACCAGGCCCATGCCGGTGTCGGGTTGCTCGCTGGAAGTCCACAGCACCATCTCGTTGCGATCATTGCTGGCCATGGCGCTGGCAAAGTAGGCGCGTGCCGTGGCGGCGGCCGACCAGTTGAGCTGGGTGGCGCCGCCGACATCCTGCGTCTGCAGGTTGAGTGCGGGCATCAGGTCTTGCGCAGCCGCAATCTGGAAGCGAAAGCCGTCCGGAACGCCGCTACCGCTGAAGCTGTGTTCACCCGCGAGCGAGGCGTTGGCCGGCACCAGGCGGGTGTCAGCCGGGCTGGGCCACACCGGTCGCCCCGGGGCGGCGTGGGCACCGCGCTGAGTGGCGCCGCGCGTGACAAAGAAGCGCGCCAGATCAGCCCCCGTGGCGCTGGCCATGTCGAGCACCTTGGGCTGGCCCGCGCGCACGGTGCTGCCGCAGCCCCAGTAGAGCAGGATGCGCCCCTGCGGTTTCTCGGTCTCGGGTTCGATCACCGACTCGTCGTTGTCGGGCACGCGACCACGCGTCTCCTTGGGCGCCTGAAGCTTGAGCGCCGGGCTCAGGAAGCCCGCCGGCACATTCTGCTGGGCTTCGCTGAGCGACGGGTTGGCCCTGACGGAAAGCGTGACATCGATCCAGCGACCAGCGCTGCCCATCTGTGTGTGGCCGAAGCTGTTGCGGTTGGCGCCGCCCCCGGCACCGAACAGACCGCCCAGCGCCGACATGGGATTGCCGCCCGCACCCATCCCGCCTATGCCGCCCATGCCCTGACCGCTGAAGGTGGCGACGTCGATCCAGGCCTGCGATAGCGGGGGCTTGCTGGCTTGCGCCGCAGCGGCACCAGTCAGAAGCAGGGCTGCCGCGCCCAACAGCAGCCGCGATGGGTCAGAAGAGTTCATGGCATTCCCTTGGGTGAAATTGAATGAGACTGACGTTCAGCGGCCAAACAGTCCACGCAGTGTTGCCGCCGACGTGAATTTGACCAGCGGTGCCGATTTTGACTTACCGGGGACCATCGAGCCACGACCCGCACCGATCCCGCGATTCCTGGGGCTGATTTTCGTCGCCGCTGATCAGATGGGCGTCGGCGGCAACACGTCGCCGGTGAACAGGGCGGACAGTGCCGCAAGGATGATGCCGGCCACGATGCCACACACGATCAACACGGCGGTGTAGGCCACCGCTTTCTCGGGCGGGCACTTCATCAGCACCGGGACGCCGGTGAAAATCAGATAGATCGAGTACAGCGAAGCCAACAGGCCGAGGATCGACAGGTCCGGGATCAAGCTGAACACGCCGCCCAGAAAACCCGCCGTGCTGCCATAGACCACCAGCTTGAGCGCACTGACCGGGTCTTTGGTGCCGCCAAAGGTTGGCGCCAGGGCGTTGGCGATCAGCCCCAAGGCAAACACCATCGCCAGCGACAGCGCATAGCCGACCACCATGTTGACCAAGCCCGACACGAGGGGCACGCGCATCGAGAAGCCAAAACCACCAAAACCGATGAGAGACATGCCAATAAAGCCTGCCACCGCTGGCACCAGCGCCAGAAAGATCAGGTAGTCCTTGTAAAGGGACACGGTGTCGCCGGGCTCGGCGGCGATCACCGGCCAGGTATCTTTGGGTTTGAGCAAAATGTCTTGAACGCGCTGTACCAGATTCATGCCAGATACCTCCTCGGGGTCACGCTGGTCAGGCGTGGGGTTTGCACAAAGGGACCGAACTGCACTATACGGGCGAGCTCCCACGGATCAGAGGGATAGAGGGATAAGGGTGTTGCTGCCGACGCTGATTTGACCCAGGCTGCCAGAAATCATTGACCCACCTGGACGGACGGCAAACCGATGGCCACAGCAGTGTTTGAGACATTGACGGTGGGTCAGTCAAAATCGGCGCAGTGGGTCAATTTCGCGTCGGCACCAACACACCGCGGGGTTTGCAATCTGCAGGGCCATGAAAGCTCCCGGAATGTTGATCTCAACACGATCAATATACAACACATGAGGACCGACACAATGCGAGACAAGGTATCGGATCGGGTCCAGGCAAGGCGCTCTGCGAGGCGGCGCATCCTGGTGCCGCACCCCATGACCGGCAACCGGCGCATCGCGGCGCCGCGCACCGCAGCCGTCGACAAGGATCCGAAATGAGCACACGCCAAGCCGACGCAGACAACGCACGGCCGGGCCCGGTGGCGGCCTGGAAGGATCGCTTCGTCCGCTATGCCAGCGAACCGGCGGATCCGCCCGAGGTGAAGCTGCGCAAGTCGATCGGCGTCGCCGTATTTGCCATCGGCTTGCCGACCTGGCTGATCTACGGCGCGATCTGGTTCGAAGTCGATGCCCGCTTGGCAGGGCAGATCTGCATGGCGGTCGCATGCATTTACGTGCTTTGCGGCGTGGGGTACATCTGGCTGCGCAACTACTACACGCTGTTGATCGTTCTTCTTGGCTTGATCTCACAACTGGGCTTCACGGGAGTGCACTTCGCGCACGGTGGATTCACGTCCTCTCCGTATGTGCTGGTCTACATCCTGTTGATGCCACTTCTGATGCCGTTCATTGGCGACCCGCGCCATACCAAGTACTGGGTTGCATCGACCGTTGTTCTGGCGGTGATCGCAGGTGTTGGCGAACGCTTCATTTCCCATGCGGGGTTTCTTTCGCCAGACGCTCGGACGCTGCTCACCGTGTCGATCTTGCTAGGGTTCGCCTGCTACGCGTTGGTGCCGGCCTTGATCTACGGGCAACGCACCAAGCGCATCGAACAAGACAAGAGCGCTGAGCGCGATGCCCACCTCGCGCAAATGCAGCAGGCGCTGGACCAGCAAACGGCGACCTCCGAGATCCTGAAGGTCATCGCCAGTTCGCCCGACAGCGTGCAGCCGGTGTTCGATGCCATTGCCGAGAACGCCGCCAGGCTGTGCGAGGCCGACAAGGCGTTCATCTTCCGCTTCGATGGCGAGGTGCTGCGGGCGGTGGTGGCGTTCAACGCGTCACCAGAGCTCAGGGAATTCGTGGAGCGGAACCCGATCAGGCCGGGAAGGCACAGCGGAACGGCGCGCGCCGCGCTCGAACGTCGAACGATCCACATCGCCGATGTCATGGCTGACCCGGAATACACGTACGGGGCGAAAGGCGTGGACCCGATTCGGACCGTGCTCACGGTCCCGATGCTGAAAGGCGATGACTTGCTCGGCGTCATCCTGACCTATCGACTGGAGGTCAAGCCCTTCACCGAGAAGCAGGTCGCCCTCATCGAGACCTTCGCCGACCAGGCGGTGATCGCGATCGAGAACGTACGCCTGTTTAACGAGACCAAGGAGGCGCTCGAGCGGCAGACTGCGACGGCGGAGATCCTGCGCATCATCAGCGACTCGCCGACCGATGTGACCCCGGTATTCGACGCCATCGCCGAGCGAGCGCGCGTGCTGTGCGGGGCCGATCACGGCGCCACGACGCGCTTTGACGGCGAGCTGTTGCATTTGGTGGGCTTCCACGGCACCTCGGCGCAAGCTGAAAGCCTCATGCGCGCGTCGTTTCCGCGCAAACCGGATGCAGGCTCCATCAGTGGCAGGGCCATCCTGACGAAGGCGCCGGTGCAGATTGCCGATGTCCAGCTCGATCCGCAATTCCAGCTCAAGGGTGCCGCGCAAGCTGCCGACTACCGTAGCATTCTGGCGGTCCCGATGCTGCAGGGTGGACAGTCCATCGGCGCGATCATAGTCGGGCGGAAGGAGCCCGGCGCGTTTCCCGAGAAGGCGCTCGTCCTGCTCGAAACCTTCGCCGACCAGGCCGTGATCGCGATCCAGAACGCGAGGTTATTCAAGGACGCGCAGGAGGCCCGAGCCGCTGCCGAGGCCGCCAACGAAGCCAAAAGCAGCTTCCTGGCCACCATGAGCCACGAAATCCGCACACCCATGAACGCGGTGATCGGCATGAGCGGGCTGCTGCTGGGCACGACGCTCGATGAAGACCAGCACGACTACGCTGCCACGATACGCGACAGCGGTGAAGCGCTGCTGACCATCATCAACGACATCCTGGACTTCTCCAAGATCGAGGCCGGGCGCATGGACGTGGAGGAGCACCCCTTTGACCTGCGTGAATGCGTGGAGTCGGCGCTGGACCTGATCGGCCAGCGCGCGGCTGAGAAACGCCTGGACGTGGCCTACGTCTTCGAGGGTGAATTGCCTCCAGCCATTGACGGCGACGTGACGCGGCTGCGCCAGATCTTGCTCAACCTGTTCTCCAACGCGGTGAAGTTCACCGAACGCGGCGAGGTGGTGCTGAGCGTGAAGGCGGTCCCGGTGGACAGCGGCGAACCGTTGTTGGAGTTTGCCGTGCGCGACAGCGGCATTGGTCTGAGCGAGGCCGGCAAGGCCAAGCTGTTCCAGAGCTTCAGCCAGGCCGACAGCAGCACGACGCGCAAGTACGGCGGCACCGGGCTGGGCCTGGCCATCAGCAAGCGCCTGGCCGCGCTGATGGGCGGCAGCATGTGGGTGGAGAGCGACGGGCCGGGCCAGGGCTCGACTTTCCGCTTCACCATCCGCGCGCCCAGGGCCGAGCTGCCCGAGAGCAGCCGGCGCAGCCTGGTCGGCGAGCAGGCGGCACTGGCCGGCAAGCGCCTGCTGGTGGTGGACGACAACGCCACCAACCGCCGGATACTGTCTTTGCAGACAGCGCAATGGGGCATGCAGAGCAAGGACACCGAATCGCCCATGCAGGCGCTGCAATGGCTCAAGGCCGGCGAGACCTTCGACATCGCCATCCTCGACATGCACATGCCCGAGATGGATGGGCTGGCGCTGGCGCGCCAGATGCATGAAGTGGCCAAGGACTTGCCGCTGGTGCTGTTCACCAGCCTGGGCCGGCGCGAGGCCGGCGCCGATGGCGCCGAGTTGTTCAAGGCCACGCTGGCCAAGCCATTGCGCCAGTCCAGCCTGTTCGACACGCTGATGAACCTGCTGGCCGCCGATGCGGCTCCCAGAGTTGCAGCGCCCAGGGTCAAGCCGACGATGGACCCAGGCATGGCAGCGCGCCACCCGCTGCGCATCCTGCTGGCCGAGGACAACGTGGTGAACCAGAAACTCGCCATGCGCTTGCTGCAGCAGATGGGTTACCGTGCTGACCTGGCATCCAACGGCATCGAGGCCATTGAATGCGTGGAGCGCCAGACCTACGATGTGGTGCTGATGGATGTGCAGATGCCCGAGATGGATGGACTGGAGGCCGCGCGCCGGATCACCGCCCGCTGGCCAGCGGGCGAGCGCCCGCGCATCGTGGCGATGACCGCCAACGCGATGCAGGGCGACCGCGAGGAATGCCTGGCCGCCGGCATGGACGACTACATCACCAAGCCGATCAGGGTGGATGCGCTGGTGCAGGCGCTGACCCAGGCGACGGCGCGCGGGGATTAGCGTAGTGGCGCAGCGTGCTTGGCGTGTTTCCAGTGCACCGACTTTTTCTGGTGGTATTAGACCGCCCGGGCGCTCGGCCTCAAGTTTTCGAACTCGATTTTGGTGCAGGCGACCAAGGTGATCGAATGAACGAATCCGGGAGCGCCACTCAGGGGGCTACTGGGCGGCGGGCCACGAAATCGATCTCGACCAAGGCCCCGCGAGCCAGGCCCGTCACTCCCACACACGTTCGCGCCGGCCGTTGCCCAGGTGCGAAATAGGTCTGATAGACCGTATTCATCGTCCCGTAGTCGCGCTCGAAGTGCAAGAGGAACACGCGGGCACTAACCACTTGCTCCAGACCCATACCAATCCCCCTGAGCACCTGCTGCAGGTTGGCAAAGACTTGGTGCGTCTGCGCCGCGATCCCCTCGGGATAGGGCGAGTCGTTGGCCGTGCCGGTGAAGGGCATTTGCCCGGTCAGGAACACCCAGCCGTCTTGCTCTACGGCATGGCTGAACGGCGCCACCGGATCAGGTGCTCCTTCGATCATGTGAAACAGGGGACCGTTGGTCATGGTAGGGGCTCTCTGAATTAGCCGGAGAACGTCTATTTCATTGGCTATAGGGTGACGGGTGTTTCCGCTTGTCGACCAGCGCGCCAGCCTTGTAGCAATTTTGCCACCGGCCACGGAACCCGGCAGCATCGCGCATCTCGGCATCGCAGGACTCGGATTCCGCAGGCGCAAGGTCGCGTGATTAACGCGCTGTAGACGCGCATCAGCGGGTGTGTGGCATGGGTGTCATGTCGCCACCATGCCGGAGTCCCAACCCTCGACGACCACCCTTGCCCTGCCTGGCCGCCTTAACCACGCCCCGGTAGGCTTCGCGTCTTGCACTCGTGGCCTGGATTCGCGTCGATGCCAAGCGCGCGCCCTCGCGCCGCTGCCTGGTCGCCCCGTCATGGGTGTGGCCCCTTGGCATCAGTCAGGCGCTTCGCGCAGTGTTCTGTTCAGTGGCCTGTGGCCGGTCATCCCGTGTTGTTCCCCCCACTGCCCACCCCGCTGCGGCCGCGCTGCTGTGCAGCGTCGGCCCGCCGCGCGCAGCTTCCCGTCTGTCGCCCCCCCCAGGGGGCGACGCCCGTTCTGCGCGGGTTCATACGCAGCGCTGGCGCGCCGCGTATCCGCTAGCACTCACGACCCGATTGCCAACGCACCTCGCACCACCGAAAACCACGCCCGCCCAATCAATGGGCTTCGCCCAACCGCCCATGCAGTAAAGTAACCTCCAACGGCCGTCAGCCAGACGCCCGGCACACAACAACGCACCGCCTGCCTTCGCGGCTTCAGCCGCCGCGCAGCGGGTGCCATAGATGGGCAAAGCAAGTAGTGGATCAAGCAACGCATAACAAGATCGTCTCCTTCATCTGGGGTATAGCAGATGATGTTCTGCGCGACCTCTTCAAGCGGGGCAAATACCCAGATGTGATCCTGCCAATGTGCGTCATCCGGCGCATGGACGCGGTGCTTGAACCCACCAAGCAGCAGGTGCTCGCCACCAAGAAGATGCTCGACGAGGCACGGATTACCGCGCAGAGTGCCGCGCTCTGTGGTGCGGCCGACCAGGCTTTCTACAACACCTCGAAGTTCACCCTGCGCGACCTCAAGTCTCGCGGCAGCCAGCAGCAGCTCCTGGCGGATTTCGAGGACTATCTGAACGGCTTCTCGCCCAACGTCCAGGACATCCTGGAGAACTTCAAGTTTCGCAACCAGCTCACGACGCTCTCCCGCGCCGACGCCATTGGCACACTAATAAACAAGTTTCTCGACCCGGACATTGACCTTTCGCCAGCCGGCATAGACAACCACTCGATGGGGACGGTCTTCGAGGAGCTGGTCCGCAAGTTCAACGAGGAGAACAACGAGGAAGCAGGCGAGCATTGGACGCCGCGTGACGCCGTGCGCCTGATGGCGAACCTCGTCTTCCTGCCGATCGAGAGCGAGATCAAATCCGGAACCTACCTGCTCTACGACTGCGCATGTGGCACGGGCGGCATGCTCACCGTAGGCGAGGAGACGCTCACCGCGATCGGCGCGAAACGGGGCCAGCAGGTCAAGAGCCTCCTGTACGGCCAGGAGATCAACCCTGAGACCTATGCCGTTTGCAAGGCGGACATGCTGCTCAAAGGCGAGGGCGAGAGTGTCGAGCACATCGTCGGTGGCGCCGAGTGGTCCACGCTGTCGCACGACGCCTTCCCGGCGCAGGAGTTCGACTTCATGCTCGCCAACCCGCCGTACGGGAAGAGCTGGAAAAAAGACCTTGAGACGATGGGCGGCAAGGACGGCATGCGCGACCCGCGCTTCAAGGTGATGCACAAGGGCGAGGAGCTGTCGCTCGTGACGCGCTCCAGCGACGGCCAGATGCTCTTCCTCGCCAACATGGCGTCGAAGATGAACGGCAAGTCGGCGCTGGGTAGCCGCATCGCCGAGGTGCACAACGGCAGCTCGCTGTTCACCGGCGACGCCGGCCAGGGCGAGAGCAACATCCGCCGCTGGCTGATCGAGAACGACTGGCTCGAAGCCATCGTTGCGCTGCCGCTCAACCTTTTCTACAACACCGGCATCGCCACCTACATCTGGGTGCTGTCCAATCGCAAGCCCGCGCATCGCAAGGGCCAGGTGCAGCTCATCGACGCCACGCAGTGGTTCAAGCCGCTGCGCAAGAACCTCGGCAAGAAGAACTGCGAGCTCTCGTCAGAAGACATCGAGCGCATAAGCCGCACCTTCCTCGCTTTCAAGGAAACACCGGAGTCGAAGATTTTTGAGAACGCCGCCTTCGGCTACTGGAAGGTGACCGTCGAGCGTCCGCTGCGTCTGCACAGCCAGCTCACGCTCAAGGCCATCGAGACGCTGCGCCTCACCTCCGGCGACGAGGACCTGCGCGCCTCGCTGTACGAGGAGTTCGGCGACGAGCTGTTCACTCATTTCGCCATGCTCTCCGCCAAGCTGGAGAAGCGCCTTGCCGACTGGGGCGGCAATGGTGACGAAGGGGACGAAGGTGACGACGAGGAGGGTGGCGGCGCGAAGAAGGGCTTGCCCGAGAAGAAGAAAAGGAAGCTGCTCGACGCCAAGACCTGGGAACGCGACGGCCGCCTGGTGGAAGTCGCCACGAAGTTGCGCGAGGCTCTGGGTGACAAGCTCTTCGTGAATCACAACCTCTTCCGTGACCGCGTGGACGCCGCGCTCGACACGCTCAAGATCAAGCTCTCCGCCGCCGACCTGAAGCAGATTCTCAAGGCCATGAGCTGGCGCGACGAGTCCGCGCCACCTGTCATCGCCAAGCTGCACAAGCCCAGCAAGGCCAAGGCCGATCCGCTGCGCGGTCTGTTCGAGGCCACGGTGCAGGGCAAGGCGGCCATCGTCGAGTACGAGCCTGACAGTGACCTGCGCGACACCGAGCAGGTGCCGCTGCTGGAAGACGGTGGCATCGAAGCATTCATCCGCCGCGAGGTGCTGCCTTACACGCCCGATGCGTGGATCAAGCAGGACGCCACCAAGATCGGCTACGAGGTGAGCTTCACCCGCCACTTCTACAAGCCGCAACCACTGCGCACGCTCGAAGCCATCAGCGCCGACATTCTTGCCATCGAGAAGGAGGCGGAGGGGTTGCTCGACGGCTTGCTGAAGGTAGGCGCTCAATGATAGCCACCCAAGCCAAACTGCTGAGCTTCCTGCAGCAGTCGCCGCAGTTCGTCATCCCGATTTACCAGCGCACCTACTCCTGGACCGACAAGCAGTGCCAGCAGCTCTGGGACGATGTCCTGCGCGCTGGGGCGAGCGACATCATTTCGCTGCACTTCATCGGCTCCATCGTCTACGTTGAGCAGGGGCTCTCGCAGGTCACGCACCAGGCGCCGCTGCTGGTGATCGACGGCCAGCAGCGGCTGACGTCCGTGTCTCTTCTGATCGAAGCACTCGCCCGCGCTGTAGGCGACACCGAACCGGTGGACGGTTTCTCCGCCGCCAAGCTGCGGCACTACTACTTGAGCAACCCACTGGAAAGCGGCGACCGCTACTTCAAGCTGCTGCTCTCGCAGACCGACAACGCCTCGCTCAAGGCCGTCATCAAGCACACCGAGCAACCCAAGGAGCCGTCGCTACGGGTGACGCAGAACTTTGCGCTGTTCACCGAGCTGCTCGCGGCACAGAGGGGCGACTTCGTGCCGGTCTGCCGGGGCCTCGCCAAGCTGGTGGTGGTGGACATCGCGCTCAGCCGCGACCAGGACAACCCGCAGCTCATCTTCGAGAGCATGAACTCGACCGGCAAGGAGCTGAGCCAGGCCGACCTGATCCGCAACTTCATTCTGATGGGGTTGGAACCCACGCTCCAGACTCGCCTCTACGAAGAGTACTGGCGGCCGATGGAGCAGGACTTCGGGCAGGAGGCCTACGGCACCCAGTTCGACAGCTTCATGCGCCACTACCTGACCGTGCGCACCGGCGACATTCCGCGCGAGCGCGAGGTCTACGAGGCGTTCAAGGACTACTCCCGCACCAGGCCCGTGCAGGACGCCGGCATCGAGGCCCTGGTCAAGGAGATCCGCGCCTTCGCACGCTACTTCTGCGCGCTGGCACTCGGCCGCGAGCAGGACGCCACGCTCAGCACCGCCTTTCACGACCTGCGCGAGCTGAAGGTGGATGTCGCCTACCCGTTCCTGCTCGAGCTGTATCACGACTATGTGAACGCCACGTTCAGCACCGCCGACTTCGTGGCCGCGGTGCGGCTGGTGGAGGCGTATGTGTTCCGCCGCGCCATCTGCGCCATCCCTACCAACTCGATGAACAAGACCTTCGGCACCTTCGGCAAGGCGCTCAAGAAGGATCGTTACCTCGAGAGCATCCAGGCGCACTTCCTCACACTGCCCTCGTACCGCCGCTTCCCCGGCGACGACGAGTTCCGGCGCGACCTGCACACCCGCGATCTCTACAACTTCCGCAGCCGCAGCTACTGGCTGCGCCGGCTGGAGAACCACGGCCGCAAGGAGCGCGTGGCGGTGGACGAGTACAGCATCGAGCACATCTTGCCGCAGAACCCGGAACTGCCGGCGGCGTGGCGGCAGGCGCTCGGCGCCGACTGGCAGCGCGTGCAGCAGCAATGGCTGCACACCCTCGGTAACCTTACGCTTACCGGCTACAACTCCGAGTACAGCGACCGCGCCTTCGCCGAGAAGCGCGACATGAAGGGCGGCTTTGCGGAGAGCCCTCTCAAGCTCAACGCGGGGCTCGGGCAGCTCGCGGCGTGGAACGAGGCCACGATCCGGGAACGCGCCGGGCGGCTGGCGGATCAGGCGCTCACCGTGTGGACTGCGCCCAGGCTCGATGCCGCGACGCTGGCCGCCTATCAACCGGCGAGGATACCGGTGAGCGGCGGCTACAGCATCGACGACCATCCGCACCTGCTCGCGCCCGCGATACGCGACGTATTCGAGGCGTTCCGCAAGGAAGTGCTCGCGCTCGATGCGTGCGTGACCGAAGAGTTCCTGAAGAACTATGTCGCTTACAAAGCCGAGACCAATTTCGTCGATGTGATCCCACAGGCGAAGCGGCTACGACTCAGCATCAACTTGCCGTTTGCCGAGATCAGCGACCCCAAGGGGCTGTGCAGGGACATCACGAACATCAGCCGCTGGGGCAACGGCGATGTGGAGGTCGGGCTCAAGTCGTTCGACGAGCTGCCCTACGTGATGGGCCTGGTGCGCCAGTCCTACGAACGCCAGATGGGCGACGGGGGGCAGGCATGATCGCCGACCTCAAGCCGTATGCGGAGTACAAGCAGTCGGGGCTGCCGTGGCTTGGGCAGGTGCCGGGGCATTGGGCGAGCGAACGAGCCAAATGGTTGTTCACAAAGATGGACCGTCCCGTGCGTCCAGAGGATGAGGTCGTGACTTGCTTCCGTGATGGCATGGTTACGCTCAGAAGAAATCGTCGTCTTCGCGGGTTCACCGAGGCGACAGTTTTCTCGGGCTACCAAGGGATTCGCAGTGGCGACTTGGTGATTCACGGGATGGATGCGTTCGCCGGGGCGATCGGTGTCTCAGACAGCGACGGTAAGGGAACGCCCGTTTACAACGTGTGCCAGCCGCGCTCCGGTGTGAATGCCCGTTTCTACGCGCATCTCGTTCGCGAGATGTCTCAGTCGCAGTGGATCCTCGCTTTAGCGAAGGGAATCCGGGAGCGTTCAACAGACTTCCGGTTCGAGATGTTCGGCAACCAACGTGTGCCCCTCCCACCGCCCGCCGAGCAGGCGGCGATTGTGCGGTTTCTGGACTGGGCGAACGGGCGGCTGGAGCGGGCGATCCGGGCGAAGCGGAAGGTGGTCGCGCTCGTTAGTGAGATGCTTTCAGTCGTCACGGAAAATGCATTGCGCCTTGAAGGCACGAGGAAACTACGGCTATCCACGGTAGCAAACATAATGTCACGGCCGATCGATAGATATGCCGATCAGAGTTACACACGGATCGGTCTCTACAATCGAGGACGCGGGATTTTTCATAAACCGCCGGTAGACGGTAGAGAACTCGGTGACTCTGACTTCTTCAGAGTCGAAGAAGGCGACTTCGTGATTAGCGGGCAATTCGCTTGGGAAGGCTCTGTAGCTCTTGCGAGAGCTAAGGACGTGGGCTGCGTAGCCTCACACCGGTATCCAATCTTGCGTGGCCGTGAAGAATTCATTTCATCGGCAGTGCTTTTTGCGATATTCCGGACATCGTACGGTGCAATGCTGCTAGATCATCATTCGCGCGGGGCTGCAGGACGGAATCGTCCATTGAATGCTGCTAGGCTTCTCAAAGAGGAGGTGCCCATTCCCCCGCCATCC